>JAODGL010000105.1 GCA_025464585.1 Methanosarcinales archaeon | reverse complement strand
AATTACCAAGGGTGCATCAGTCAGGAAATACGAGATGGGAAGGGCACATAACAAAGGAAGGTAATGCCTTACTGAGGTGGATACTCATACAGGCAGTGCATCAAGTAGTAAGATATCCCGGGGAGCTAAGAAAATTCTATCTGCGGTTGAAGAAAACAGAAGGGCACAAAGATAGCGGTGGTAGCGACAGCAAGGAAGCTGCTCAGGGTGATATACTGCATGTTGAGCAGAAAAGAAAACAATCATTTTATTCTCGCGACCACGGTAATAAAAACAGGACCTCTTATATCTATTTTCTTCTTCTTCGAGGTGACATAACGCATTGCCAGTTCGTCTATCTTTATATTTATATCGGCGCCGCTTCTCACTATTCTTGCCTTCACTTCACAGTCTTTTTTTTCTATCCCTCCTTTCCCTGCTTCCTCTTCTATTTTATGCGAAGCAAGAGCGGCAAAGGCATCCAAAAACCTTATGTTTGTTGGCACACCCTCTTCAAAGATGGATTCCCATTCTCGCTTCCTCGGCACCCCAAATATAGAACCCTCATGCACAACTATTTCGTTTAGATAAGCGGGACCGCATAAAAGTGTATTTTCCTCTGGCTCTACTACCCATACCTCAACGTCCCTTCCGAACAAATTTCCTCGGTATGCGATGAACTCACAGGGTGATTTCGTACTGCCTTTATCCTCACATACTCGCACAATGTTTTCTGCTATCTTCTCACCCTCAGCCGTGTTCGGAGTCTCTTCTATGCTTATTACACCCGCTATCTCCATGTCGCTCAATTCCCAGGGCGCATAAAATTGAGGAAATGCCAGTGCTCTCACGTCGTTCGCTTCGTACAATATCATCGCCAATCGCTCTACACCCAACCCGAGATTCACCGCAGGATAAGGAATATCGTATTGCGCCAGTGCCGTGGGGGAATAAATACCAAAAGTGGCAAGTTCTATCCAGCCAATGCGAGGGTGATAGCAAAAAACTTCTGTTTGCGTTTCCGGCATGTAATATTTTGAGCGCTTTTCGTCTTTTCTAAATTTTATTTTCGTGAACCCGAATTGCGAAAGCAGCCCAGTTGCGATCTCCTTGCCATCATCTATGCTTACATCTTCGTTACATAGAACACAAGATGCAGAATGGTAATTACGGAGCCTTATTTCGCCCTCCCGCTGCTCTCTTCTGAAACATCTATCCACTGAGAACAGTCTTATTGGTAACGGTTTTTTATTCCAGATTTCAGCAAGTGTTAAGAACCAGCCAGAGGTCATGTGACTGCGTAAAGTACTTTGAGAAGGAACAGGAGAAAGGCTTTTTAACTCCGGAAAAACAGCGTCAAGCACTTTTGCCACCTCTATATCCTTCACATCCATACTATTTGCTACTTCATATACCAGGTCATCGCCATCTATTTCGCCCTTTTTATAGCGGTGCAATGTATTTCTGAGCGCCTCTATTTTCTCTTTCGAGAATTGTTTACCAAAGTACGAGTTCATTTGCTTCACTCTTTCCTCAGAAATACCAATGTCCGGACGAGGCAATCCCGCGAGATAATAGCAGCGGTCTAAGACGGCAAGTGCTTCTTTTCCAAATTGTTTCTTCACTTCCGCTTCTTCTATTATTACCGGGTTCATTACTTCCTCGAACCCGAGCCGCAGATACGCATCTCTCAGTTTCTGGATGGTTTCAAATACCGGATGCGGCTTTGCATAGCTCAAACCACGCAAAGACCTTGGATATTTTTCGTTAAGCTTTCTCTCGCTTGCGTATTTCGTCCCTGTCATCCATGCAGCTTCAAAATCCTTGCTCGTTTCTTCTCTTATCTGCTTTGGGTCGAATTTCATGATTATTTTACCATGGCTCCTATTGTTTATATCGATGGTTATTTATATATTCTCTATTCTTAATTTTTAACTGTAAGAATGCCGCCCGAGATACCATCACAATTTAGATTTGAAGTGCTTCTATCGCATACATTTCCTGGTTTTTTCTCAGCTTTGAGCGCGTTTATGCTGTTTGATGTATTAAGTTCCTATGATTTGACTTCATTGGCGTTTGGATCAATCACTGACTTTCTGAGTGTAATGGGGTTCATTATCATATTGGGGACTATTTTTGGAGTAATCATTGATGGGATACATCACTGGATAATTGAAGACCACATTTTTAAAAAGTGTTTAGAATACGATAAGCTTGAAAAAGAACGAGAAAGTTTATACCCTTCGTCCGATATCAAACATTTTTATTATTTCACGCGAATAGGTAAGGAAGCATTTAACTATTTGACCGATAACTATTATCGTTATTCGGAATTCTATGCAAATATATTTATCTCCTTAATTCTTTTTTCTATTATATCCCCGTTTTATCTATGTCGTATCTTGAAAATATCTTGTTTATGGTCTATTATTTTTGGATCGGGAGTACCACTTGTTTTAGCAGGGCTTTGCCTCGTGAGTAGTTACGATGCGTTTATTATATATACTCGACATAGAAGAGATCTAATCTATGGATTTTTGAGGATTACCAAGTCCGTAGAAGTTACTGCTGATCCAAAGTCCATAGAAATTACTTCAAGTCCGAGTCCAAAGTGTTCAAATATTACAGCACAATTGATGGTATGGAAATTGGGAGATTTGGAAAAGAGAGATTTGGAGAATTTGTGGAACCATGAGGAATTAAAAAGATTAAGAGTCTGGAAAAGGAGTGAGAGCCCGCTGGGAGGAATAACTATAAATTTTGACACCACTTTAGGTCATCTCAGTCATAATCATAAAGAAACCGATGAAAACGGTGAAGCAACAGTACAATTAAGCTCAGAAGAACCCGGGATTGCGATTGTGACCGCCTCTGCTGAAGGCTTCATCCCTGGTAATCTCGAAATAGAGATAAAGGAGAAAAAGAAAAAATGATAGATAAAATTCACGATTGGTGGAAAGAGCAGAAGAGAGAACGTAAACGACCACTATGTATTTCAATTATAATTATTATTATAGTGATTGTACCTGTACTTATTTTATTATTCCATCCAGCAATTGTGGTTGAACCACAAAAATTGGATGTATCAATTTCACCTGGAAATTCTACAGTGAAAACTATTTCAATCGGAGTTATTGGAATAGGTGATAGGGGAGTAACATTGAGTGCAGTTGGACCGATAGTCAGTTGGGTAAAATTCAGTAAGAACAATGAAAATTTTAAGAATAATATTACTGTGGAAATTGATAAAACTCAATACATTAATGTCAATTTAAGTCTCCAATCGAATATTACTCCCGGGGATTATAGAGGGGCAATAGAAATCTCTCATAAACGTGGCAAGACAGAAATCCCGGTTTTAGTTAAAATCGAAGGTTAAAATTGTGCGCTATAACATTGATTAGAAAAAGACCTTTTATAAAAGGGAGCAGTTTACTTCGAGAACTGCCTTAATTTGTGTTCCTAACACTTGCTATTTTCATATGTTTTTGACACATACCAATAGTACCTATTTCTTTTTATATTGCCCCAACAGTTGCTAATACTGTGTGCGTAAAAAACCACGGTTTAAAAAATTCGAGATGCATAGGGATTTGCCCTCAAACTTTAAGAAAGTTTGATCAAAACGCACGCTTTCGGCGGCGCTGAGAAGGGGTACCGTGGTGAGTGCATCAAAGCGCCGAGGAGGGGCGCGATATAAGTACCGAAACAAATAGGAGGTGATATAAAAAATGGAAGAAAAGAAGACCTATCGGTTTGGATGGCTTCCGGATTATCCAGATTTCAGGGATTACACGGAAGATGTCGAAACGATTAAGCCACTGCTTGAAAAAACAAGTGTGAAAGGAGGGGGTAGCCCTCCAAATCCTTCGGTAGACCTGAGAATGTGGTTCTCTCCTGTGGAGGACCAGGGGGGCATTGGATCGTGCACGGCGAACGCAGCCGTAGGAGTTGTGGAATACTATGAGCGAAGAGCGTTCGGGAAACATATTGATGCTTCTCGACTCTTTTTGTACAAAGCAACGAGGAATCTAATGCACATGACAGGAGACACTGGAGCCTATCTTCGAACAACCATGCAGGCTCTGGTACTTTTTGGGGTACCTCCAGAGGAGTACTGGCCTTATACCGACAAAAAACCCACTGACCCTATCGTACCAACACACCACTTTGACCTGGAGCCGCCTGCATTTTGCTATGCTTTCGCACAGAACTATCAAGCGATTAAATACGTTCGGCTTGACCCTGCCGGAATTTACGGGGCTGAGCTACTATCGAGGATAAAAACGTATCTGGCATCTGGACTTCCTTCGATGTTTGGATTTGTAGTCTATGACTCAATTAGCCAAGCTTCAAGAGATGGAGAGATTCCATACCCGTGTTCCAGGGAAAGAGCTCTGGGAGGTCATGCCGTTGTTGCAGTGGGGTATGATGACGAGAAGAAGATCAAGAATGCCGGTTGTGGAACTGAGACTAAGGGTGCACTGCGTATCAGAAATTCATGGGGTATTGGATGGGGAGACAGAGGATATGGTTGGCTCCCCTACGATTATGTGCTTAGAGCACTGGCAAAGGATTTCTGGGTGATCCTCAAAGAAGAATGGGTTGATACCGGTGTATTTAAGTGACTCAATACAAGTTCAAGTTCGTGGGGATATTCTTATTCCCACATTTTTTTATCTATATGAATGCTTGTATAAATGATGCATGTTTAAAATGCGAAGACACATACAGGATGGGTGATTATAGACGAATATGATAGATATACTGAA
>JAODGL010000131.1 GCA_025464585.1 Methanosarcinales archaeon | reverse complement strand
TGCGCATTTATCTCGGGCAAGAAATACTTCGGCTTGCTCAGTTCGTTCTCACCCAAATCACACCATGAATCCGGTATTCTTACCGAGACTTTCGCTATTTTCCCTTCTATTTCTATCTCTCGCTTCGTATCGGTCCACGAATGCCATGGCACGATAGAAATCAGTCCGTTTTCATTCAGCACCGGCGCACCATTTATCTTTTCCAATGGGTTCATTTTGAATCGCGAGATGGTGAACTCCGCCCTTTCTAATATGGTACTTGCAAAATCACCGTCCTTTTTGCGTTTGAAAAACTCTCCCGCAGTAATAAATGCGAGCAGTGTTGCATCGGCATTGTTATAATCTAATTCCTCACCCTTCCTTTCCGGGAATCTATTTGGTATCCTTCCACATTTATCCTGATATTCAAAAGCCCGCAGAATAATATCCTTTACCATTTCAGCATGTCCAATACGAAACAAAGTCTCGATATTGTTTGTGATTCCTTCAAACAGGTCTCTAAACCAGGGAGTTCGAAACCAGAAATCGCCAGCTTCGTAGAAGAACTCGTTATTCACAAGTATCCCGAATTTGGAAAGTGCAAGAGCTCTGAAAGCAATTTCGGAATTATTTATGCCCAGCGATTTTACCATTCCAGTAGCTCTCCTTTCTTCTTCGCACTCATCACTCAGCCATTCTTTTCCTTTTTCATTCAGCCATTCAAGTTGTGCGACGGAATTGCTGCATGATATGACAAGCAAAGCAGTGGCAGTATTATTCAGCATAATTTCCAGTTCACCGAACGATACAGGGTTCTTTATTTCTCCTTTGAATATCACTTTCCCATCTTTGTTCTCTCGGAATCCGGAGCCGAGTTTATACCACCATTCGATTTCCTTCTTCCATGTTCTGACCTCGCATTCGTTTACCGTTCTTACTGAGATGTATTTTTCATCTTTCCTGATAAGCACACCATCGCGTATAGCCTTGCAAAAGTGCCTCTCAGGTGTGGAGTCATCGTACATGTGTCTTATATCCACGATTGGCTCGATTACAACTGTGGGGCTCTGCCCCACGACCCCGCAAGCCCTGTAAGGGCTTAATGCGTTGCTTTCAAGTGAAACGCAAGCAACGATGCCATTTTGCATTGCTCCAATATCCATGAGATAGTAAGTCACAGCGAGTTCCAATTTCTCTTCTTCGTTTCCGTAATAGTAAATCATTTTCCATGGAGAAGCGGTTACTTTTTTCGCCCTTAGCTTAATATACCTCGTTCCTTTCTTCGCACCCACTGCCATTCCGTCCAGGAAATGGAAATTCTCCCCCTCTATCAACACAGATAAGCCTTCGTAAGGGTAATCCCTGTTAGGTATGATCTTCTCTGATAAATCACTAAAAGGGACAGAGAAGACAGATTGAGACCATGAAGCCTGCGGTCGTTTAAGTATAATATGTCGCGTCAGTGCGGGATTTTTGTCCTCTATCGGTTGAAGGTCAACGCTTAAGTTCATTTTTTCTTTTTTCTATTGCTTTTATAGAATCAAAGTGAGTTTGTTAACGTGATGTGTTATTCTTTTCTAAGAAAAGGTTTATAACGAACATCGCATGCGCCCATACGAGCGGGCAAACGGATTTTTGCAATTCGTTTTCAAATATCTGCTCAGGAATATAAGGGCTGTTTAATCGGTTCAAAACCCACTCGTTGTATCTCTGCGCCTTTTCATGTTCTCCTCTCATTGCGTAATATATAGCCATCCAGAAATTGAGCAGAGGCCACGCACCCGCACCTTTACGTCTCAGCTTACCATCTCGCATCCAACCGTCATAAGCGTCCTTTTCGTATCTATGAACGCCACCATCTTCTACTATCTTTTTTTCCATTTCGCTTACTGTATTCGCCATCCGCCGGTCGTCTGCACCGCATATCTCAAACGGATATACCAACCCAAGCAGGGAAGCATCAACCACGTAGTCGTTTATCTTACCAGCAGTCCTCAGGAAATATCCTCTCTTCGCATCATATCCCTTATTTATTGTTTCTTCCATTTCCTTCGCACATCTCAGCCATTTTTTGCTTTTATGCACTACCAGCATAGCATCTGCACATCGAAGCCCTCTCGCACATGCAGCTAAGGAATAAATGTGATTATCCTCGAGGTCGGGAAACGTGCACCGCTCCTCCCATAAGTCGTATGTCGGCACCACAAAATGGTTCCTCGCCCAGAGTTTACATATTCCATTCGCAGCTTTCTCTATTAAGTCCTTGAACTCAACAGCATCTTCAGTCCTTTGTTGATTGGCGTAGTGGTGCCATATAGCCCATAACAAAGTTCCAGTCTGGTCAGGTTGAAACTGGTCTCCCGCTTTCGCACCGTTTGTGTGATATTTCTGATAGAAAACGCCGTCCCGGTCAAACCCTTCTGCACGTTCCAAACACCACTGGAAAAAACTCTGCTGGATTTTTATGCCCTGCATATCAGCCGCAACGCATATAAAGGAGGCGTCTCTTATCCATACATAGCGATAAGGCGAGACATCTCGTGGGTAATATCTCTTATCGGTATTAGCAGCAACTATCGCACCGTTTTCCACTGCCGCATCTTTAATTATTCTTCTCGTGCTTTCTATTAAATCTTCTTTTTTGAGCATTTTCGGTTGATAGGACTAAAACCTGAATTGATAATATCAGCTGCGGATCTTAAATAATTCAGACGGTCTTCGATAATCTTCACATATTCAGGGTCTATTTCTATGCCTATCGAATTGCGCTTTTTATATTTATACCCCGGTGGAATGGGTAAATCCACACGCAATTTGTTGAACACCCTTGGCTTTCCCCCTTTCGTGACAAAAGCGATAATTTGGTATTGTTTGGAATACCTGAATTCAGATGGGACTGCCGATGTCTTTTTCTTCCATATAATCAGATTTTGAAAAGCCCATCCTGTTTCCCTCAGTATCCTCAATACGTTTTCCGTATTCTTTTCCCTCTGCATGAAGTAAACAGCACCACCTTCAACTGTAATCGCGTAAATTACCGATAAAATCTCTTCAAGCCAATCCCAGTATTTTTCCTCTGGCAGATTATCATCAAAAAATCTATAATCTTTTCCCTGTCTGAAAGGTGGGTCAACAAAGGTGAGATGAATATTTCTTTCTGAATATTTGCTAAGCCATTCGAGACAATCACCGTTCAGTATTTTATACCTCACATCCATGTTTGTTACCTCTTTTACTATATGCCCTTTCCCACAACGGTTCGAGTGCATCAGAAGTTGCCCAAAAGGAGAATTTTGGCGGAGTGCCGAAGGCACGAAGCCAGATACGCTCTGTTATCGGATGATACTCTCAAGTTTCTGCATCTTATTATTTCTATTGCCCTTTCCCTTATTACATCACTCAATCCCAGCTCCGAGCAGAACCGGGGTATGTTTTTTATGACATAAATAGATTTGGGAAAAATGAGCGAAGATAAAGGTGTTGAAAATGGGGATTTTAAAGATAATGAGTGATGAAAAATTGTCGAGATGATAGCAGAGAGGGAAACAGAATCCTGACCTCTGTTCCCTGGCTTCTTCTATCTTCATAATTCCTCGTGAAAATCTGTGTAATCTGAGGGGTTACGAATTTAAAGCCTGCTTTTAAGCTCAGAGATCACTTCTTCCACTTTCTTGGTCACGCGATATTTCCTTATCGCTTTTCCCTTTGACTTCGCATCTTCAGATATTTTGTATTTACTCTTCAGGAATCCATATTCCTCTAAAGCGAGGAGATGGTAAGAAACGAGCC
>JAODGL010000036.1 GCA_025464585.1 Methanosarcinales archaeon | reverse complement strand
AAGGAGGCACAAAGAATGTATAAAAAAGCAAGACCATTCTTTATGGTTGTAGAGACGCCACTACATGCGGGTAGTGGAACGGAGCTGGGCATAGTGGACATGCCGATACAGCGTGAACGGCACACGGGATTTCCGAAGATAGAAGCTTCGGGATTGAAAGGGAGCATAAGAGATGCGTTTGAAGAGTTGAAGACCGAAGAAGGGAAAGTCAAGTCCGATAAGTTGAAAGATGAATTTCCAGAGTTGGAGGATAAATGGGAGGCAGAAAGAGGAGGTAAAAAAGAAATAAAGAAGAGAAACGGTAAAGAACTTACCAAATTCGATGAAGCAATTTCGCTTGCCTTCGGTCCCGAAGAGGGTGATGCGCATGCAGGTGCGCTGGGGTTCACAGACGCTCGTCTGCTCCTGTTCCCTGTAAAATCGATGAAAGGCGTATTCGCATGGATTACCTGCCTGAAGGTGTTAGACCGGTTTAAGCGGGACTTAGAACTATGCAAGAATGCCGGTGGTGTAAAGAAACACTTTTTTGCTGATAAAAACACTCCTGCGGATAAAACAATCTCCAATCTTGGAGAATTGGGAATAAAAGGGAAGGTAGTGCTTGAGGAATATACTTTTGAAGTAAAACAGGAGCAAACTACAACTGATTTTACCGAATGGTTGAGTGAGTTATTGGATATAGCAGATATAGCGAATAAGCTGGTGATACTCACAAACGATGATTTCCGCGATTTCGTGAACCTCTCTACGGAAGTGATTACCCGCACCAAAATAAGTGCTAAGACTGGCACAGTAGAAAAAGGCCAATTGTTTACAGAGGAATATCTGCCCGCAGAAACTGTTCTTTATTCGTTAGCGCTGACAACGCCGATATTCAAGGATAATAAAGAAGACAAGGGCATTTTTGCTCAAACCGGTAGTAAAGCCGAGGAGGAATTGGTGATGGATTTTTTTGAAAAGGGTCTGCCTGAAGTAATTCAAATAGGTGGCAATGCAACCATTGGCAAGGGCATAGTGAGCACAAGAATGTGGAGGGATGAAAATGAGTAATACTACGATAAGAACACTGGAGCATGGCAGAGCACAGTTTGCTTATGAATGTGCAAAAGAAGGAAGTAAAATTGAAAAGAGGAAAGAATATAAGTCTTATGTTAAGAAAATTCCTATGCTAATAAAAACGAATGGGCTTGGAGCCGCTCTTGCATTCATGCTCTCAAAAGGAGGAACTTATGAATTTATTGGTGAGCAAGTTTTAGAATGGTTGAAGAATGATGAAAAAAGCAAATTTAAGATTTTCAGCGGATTTGGTTCTCAACCCGGAATGGCGTATGGTGATAGGGTTGGGGAATGAATCGGTATATGAAACCTCAATGACTCTGCATCATATCTACGGAATCCCATATATCCCGGGGCAGGCGATAAAAGGAGTGGTAAGGAATTACATTATTACAGAGAGGTTTAATCAAAGCGAAGAAGAAGCATTGGGAGAAGAATGGTTTTGTATGATGTTCGGCAGTTCTGACCATAAGGGAAAGGTTATCTGCTTCGATGCTTTACCACTTGAAACGCCGAAAATAGAACCCGATGTAATGAACGTTCATTATCCTGATTATTATGGTGACAACAAACCGCCTGCTGATTACCAGAACCCCAAACCGATTTACTTCTTAACAGTAAAAGATACGAAATTTGAATTTATAATTGGAATAAAAGAAGAAGACAACGTCGAGATTGATGAGTTTAGTGGTAAGAGTATCATCGAGATTGCAGAGGAATACTTGACAAAAGCCCTGGGTGTGCATGGCATCGGAGCAAAGACCGCGGTTGGTTATGGTTATATGGCTGCTGCTGTGCCGTGACTATTCACGATTAATCAACTTCTTTAACCTGCCTTGTCTGTCAGCGGTTCGTGTTCGAGTAGATAGTTCAAGCATAATTGATAGGGTATAGGCGGGGATAATACAAATCCGATTTTCTCGTACATGCGCCTATCTCGTTCAATCTTTCTTCTCATGAATGATTTCAATAAAAAAGTCTTCTCGTCATCGGTCAGATAGTCCGCATTGATGCAAGCTTTGCAAATCAGGTCGGCTATATCTCCGGTATCAATGCATGTCAGGACTTCGAAATCCATGTCAACGCTCATAACACCTTCGTTGTAATTAACTGCTGCATCTTCTACAAGCGTTATCAGCTTTCTTCTCATATCCGCGCTTATTTTATAGCCCCCCGGTAAGACATGTTCCCTGCAATACTTTAGCACCTTCTTCTCATAGCCTTCCATTTTACCTTTTCAATTGACAAATTTTTCCGTTTCTTCTTATAATTCCCCGAAGGTCATAGTTTTTTGGTGTCTAAAAAATTAAATACTAAATGCATAATAGAATTAAAGGAGCAGAAGATAAAAAATAAGAGGTGAAATATAAATAATGGAGAGCAAAAAAGTATTTCTGGTGTCCATCATCCAGGAAGGTAAATTCTTTGTGGCAAGGTGTCCAGAACTTGGTGTAACATCACAGGGCGAATCTCTTGTGGAAGCACAGAAGAATCTCAAAGAAGCTATCGAGCTTTATATCGAGAGTTTTTGCATAGAGAACTTGCAAAAGGAACGTTACTTGAGATCCTACATCAAACAGTAAAGATGAGCTAATCGAACTTCTTAAATAGAGCATCTTAACTTCGCTGCGGCTTCTTCCACGGGGCGGTTGGATTTCAGGGTTACGCGTGGCGTGCATGGGATTTTAGAAGATTAAAGTGCCATTGCCGGCAGAGTCTCTTTTGAAACCGGTTTCTGGATCGTAATAATTCCTTAATTCTTCTTTAGAAACATGCCCCATTTCATCATCTCCGAAATCCGAGGCATAAATTTTGGGAATGGAAATTACATAATCGTAGAATTGCCTCTTGATTTTTAGAAATTCTTTTTTGCGTTCATAAGGCTCTAAATTCTTATTATTTTTTATCCCCTGATATTTTTTCCATACCTCCTTCGCTTTATCATCCACCTCAATAAAAACATCTATTTTGTAATAGTCTTCCTTTATCAACGCAAACTCCGAAATCGGCTTTCTGTTAGCTCCGTCTGGCATCTTATCATAAAAATACAGTTCATAAATTGACTTGATGAGCTCTTTCTCCATCCTGGATTTAGCTCTCGCATCTTTAAAATACTCATTGGCCATCTCTAAAAAGTCCTTTTCCATAATCTCTCTTCTATCCTCAAGCAAATCTCGCACTATTTTCAATAGAGCTTTGTCATAGATGTAATCAGCATATCTCTTTTCTTCACCTTTCTCATTAATTTTACTCAAATCTATCACCTCTACCTTACCAAGTTCGTTTCTCTTGTTCCTGTTACATCGCCCTGCAACCTGAATTATAGAATCCAGCGGAGCCATATCACGATACACACAATCGCAGTCAATATCCACTCCTGCTTCTATCAACTGCGTTGAGACAACTACAACTTTCCTATTATTTTTTATCAATCCCCTTATTTCTTCAATTCTTTTCCTTCTCTCTTTAGGCACGATGTTTGTGGATAGATAGTATAAGCTGAAGCCTGACTCTTTAAGCCTGTCTTTAATCTCATTGTAAAACTCAAATGAAGCCCCGATTGTATTAAACACAAACAGATACGACTGCTTAGACCATTCATTCAGTTCTTTACAAAAATCAGATATTTGTTTTCCTCCTCTCTCTATATGCAGACAAACACGATTCAATTCATCGCTTTCAAAATATTTCTCGTAGTCATCGACAAGTTCTGTGTATTCACCTTCTTCAAAGATTAACGGTTTCGTAGCGGTCATCAAAATAATTCTGCAATTGAAATAATTCACCATTGCCTTTAACACTTCTCGAACCAAATTCCAATATTCTACGGGTATGTTTTGCACCTCATCTAAAATGATTATCGAATTTACGATATTGTGAAACTTCTTTAAACTGCGGTTCTTATAGCCTATCAAAGTATGGAATAATTGAATAAAAGTTGTGACGATTATTTCTGATTCCCACGATTCAATCAACGCCAGACTCTCGTCTACGTCCTTCTCCATGTCTATACCTTTAGTTTTGTAAAAAATATCAGAAAGATGATGGTGCTTCAACAGATACAGGCTCTGGTTCTCTTCAAAATCTTTAATTTCGCTCAATACTTTATCAAATACACTAAAATTCTGTTCTATTATGCTCATAAAAGGTAATGAATATATTATCCTCGGCTCATACTCCATATCTGAGTTGCTTTTTAGTAGCTTCCTCAAATTCAGTGCCGCTGCTAAAGACGTTAGAGTCTTTCCCGTCCCTGTTGGTGCTGTTATCGTGAATATCTTCTGATTTTTACATGCAAATTCTACGTTTCTCAAAACGGACTTTCGTATTTCTGTTCTCACCGGGTTGATTTTGCTTTCGTTCTCCTTTTTGAATTCCTCTTCGCTCAAATACAGTTCTACAAGGTTATCTGGGAGTTTCTTACGTTCTATCTCCCTTACACGCCCTGCATGTTTCTTATCCAAATCTATCAAAGCAGAATAGAGGAGTTGAACCAGAAGATAATAGATTACGTCTCCGTTTTTGTGCCAGAAGTAATAAGCAAATTTGTCTAATTCTGTAATCAATGGTTTAATATCTTCAGAAGATCTTATATCTTTTTCGTATTTCTCAAGATCCATGAATAGGTCGCCAGTTTGGATGTCATAACCTTGAAGTAAAAAGTCATATTCCTCCTCTATTTGCTTCTTGTTGCTCTTAATATCTCTTAATTGCTCACGGATATTCCTGAATCCCACATCAAATAACTTTTCAGCATCAACATCATCTTCAATACTTCTCAAATCGCCATGATGGTGCTTTACGACAAAATAAGCAATCAAAGGCAAGAATTTATAAGGTGCTTCTTTTTCACCCAAATATCGTTTTACGAGTTCAAAAGCAAACAAAGCGGAAACTAAACTGTGGTTCGCTTCTTTCTCTGACGGATAGCCTCTCAGCTTGCTCTGGAAAAAAGTAGTATATTTACTAACTTCCCATTTGGGCATAAGGTTAGAAAAAGTAGAGTGCATAGTTATTTTCGATGAGGT
>JAODGL010000100.1 GCA_025464585.1 Methanosarcinales archaeon | reverse complement strand
CACTATCGCTTTCTTATTTTTGCTTTTCATTTTTTTATTTTTTACCTCCTAACCTTTTTAGGCTTCAAGAGATATATAAAACTTTCGACTCTGTTACTCTGTTTTAAGTACTTTTTACGTTTCACGCAATAATTAACTTTAAACTTTAAGTATCAGCCACACTTATAACCTATAACCATATAAATAACAAACATCAATAGTAAATCTATGACCGTAGAATTTTCACCTGCATCGGAGAGCCAGATAACGAGAGCGATAGTAGGAGAATTTGCAAAAGAATTTGAGAACTACGTGGAGACTGAGGTAATCATAGTAGGCGGTGGTCCGTCCGGATTGATGGCAGGTAAGGAACTGGCATCCAAAAGTGTAAAGGTATTGATTATAGAAAGAAACAACTATTTAGGTGGTGGATTCTGGCTTGGCGGGTTCTTAATGAACAAGCTCACGGTCAGGTCGCCGGCAGAAAGCATTCTGGATGAGCTTGGAGTGCCGTATAAAGAATATAGCGAAGTCAAGGGGTTATACATTGCTGATGCCCCTCAGGCATGTGCGAAATTAATTGCTGCGACCTGTGATGCCGGTGCGAAAATATTAAATATGACTTCACTGGATGATGTGGTTCTTCATGACGAGAAGGTAAGTGGGGTGGTGGTGAATTGGACAGCAGTTTCAGCTCTGCCACGCGAAATAGCCTGTGTTGACCCTGTCTCTCTGGAATCTAAAGTCGTGATAGACGCAACGGGTCACGATGCCTCTGCGGTAAAGAAATTGGAGGAAAGGGGGCTGCTTAAGAGAAAAGGACAGGGTGCGATGTGGGTTGAGAAGTCAGAAAATCTTGTGGTAGAGCATACTTCTGAATTTTATCCCGGGTTGATAGTTACCGGAATGGCTGTCTCCGCTGCTTACGGACTTCCAAGAATGGGTCCTACTTTTGGTGCGATGTTGATGTCCGGAAAAAAAGCGGGTGAAGTTGCTATTGAGAAGCTCAGGGTGTGACTTCTCTCACACCTGATTTCCCATACGTCTTTTGCACCACTATTACATGAACACTTGGGTCAGTTACAGTTAGCTGACTTGGAGTGATCAGCAAGCACTCTGACTCTTTCATTGACGAGATCATCATTTTGTATATCTCTTCTCGATTCCTCGGGTCCATGTGCAAATCAAACTCGTCCACTGCCCTGAAGGGCGACCGCAGCAGTTGCTGGATTGACAACAGGAACGCCATTATTGATGCGGTCTTCTCACCTCCGCTTTGCGTATAGTAATCAAACAGAACAGGAGGAGAGCCACGGAACCCAACGAAAAGTTCCAAACCCGCATTTTCTATATCATCATCCTCGATACCCACCAGCCGTGCTAAACCAGAAGCACCTATGCACCCCAGAATTTTCTGAAAAGACGAATTGATAGAATCTAAAAGGTCGGTTACCGCCTTACGCCAGATTTTCTTCCTCGCTTCGAGTTCGCGCAGCCCTTCTCGTTTATTCGCCGCTACTATCTCCGATTTCTCTTTTAATTCCTCAAACAACTTCGAGTAGTTGGAGAAAATTTCTTCTGTCTCTTCCGGTATATCGCCCAGAGCTTCTATTTTCGCACCCACCAAACTCATTTCATTCTCTATTTCGCTCTGTTTTCTTTCTGTTTCTATCCTCTCACCCGCTTTTTTTATCATTGGTGCCAGGTCCGCTAACTTTTGGTTCACGTGCTCCATCTCTGCTTTAATCGTCTTTATATCTGCTTCAAGCATGTCACGTTTAAATCGCAGCACTTCTTCCTTTACTCGATAGCTTATATAAGCATCCAGGTTCGATTCCAGACTCCTTTCAATACCTCCAAGTTCGCTTTGCACCTTGTTTATTTCCTTTTTCAGCTCTTCCTTCCTTTTAATCGCTTCTTTTAGTCTTTTTCCTATTTCCTCTACCTCTCTTTTCTTTTGTAATTCGCTAAAAATCCGTTCGTCTTCTTTTAGATGCTCAATCAGAGACTCAAATCTTGTCGCTTCCTTCTCTAAGTGCAAAAGTTCATAAAAGGATTCCTTAGAATTGACTTTCCATGAATCCAGTTTTCCCTGCCATATTTTTATCTTTTCTTTTGTCTCTTCGAGCTCTGCCAGATTCGATTCAAGCGCATATCTCTTCACGTTAAGCCGTTCCTCAAGCAATCTCAACGCCGCTTCTTGTTTTATCACGCGTGCCCATATCGCTTCTCTTTTCAACCTTCTTCTCCTCTCCACCAGCTCTTCCCTCAGCAGATACTTTTCATGCATCTCTTTCCAGTAGCCAAGGCTCTCTTTTGCTCTTCCAAGCAGTTCAGAAATTGACTCATCTTCGCTTATGATTGACTCAAGCCTGTTCTTCGCTTCTATCACCTTTTCTCGGTATGCACTGAAGCCAACCGCCTCTTCCAACAGCTTTAGCTTCTCCTGCGGTGACGTCAGGCAGAATCGTTCCATTGTGTTCTGATGCATTATTATCAGCATATTGTTTGGGTCGAGTCCAAAGCCTTTGAATAGCCGGGCAACTTCTTCGTAGCTTATCTGTTTATAATCTGCTTCCCACCAGTAGTTCCCGTCTTTCCTCAGATATCTTGACAGCATGAAAGTATCGCCGTCCGAAAAACTGATTGGTCTTCTTCCATTCGTTTCTTTGTTATCAAATACCAGAGTAATTCTTGCGATTTCCTCGCCTCGCCTTATCAAGTCCCTCAGCCTCTTGCTTCTCTCCGTGTATATCTGTCCCAAAGCAACGGAAATCGCTAATAGAATAGATGACTTCCCTGCTCCATTCGGACCTGAGATCAGATTAAGTCCTCGTCTTAGCGGTATTCTCGCATATTCGTAGGACATAAAATTCTCTAAGATTATCTCTTTCAGCCAGATGCCTGGTTCTTTAGCAGTTAATGCGAACATTATTTCTCCGATTAATTAATGGTTTCACTTATATTAATTAATTGTAATTGCTCAGTATCTTGCGGGAAGAAAATCCTAAATCCCAAATCCGAAATCCTAAACACCTATGTTAAGTTCGTCCTCACTCTTCTCTTATTCCTGTGTCCTATTTAAAGTTTTTTGTTTTCCATATTTCACTCATACTCCCTTCGCTTCAGGACATACACCTATCCGCGGTCCAATGCCGCACTTTGGCTGACTTCGTCCTTGGTTAGATATGCGCTTTATTCAATTTCTC
>JAODGL010000164.1 GCA_025464585.1 Methanosarcinales archaeon | reverse complement strand
AGAATGGCAAACAATGACACCTTCTGAGATTGTAGAGAATATAAAGAGGGGTGCTGGCGAGATCAAAAAGGAAATGAAAGCATCCACGATGGGATGAAACCGCCACTTCATATAACAGAGCGTATCTGGCTTCGGTGCTACGCACCTTCGCCAAAATTCCCCTTTGGGGAACTTCAGATACGCTCAGGACGTTAGCTGAAATGCTATCGGAGATTTCAAACCTCTTCATTCTACGCTAACTTGGTTTTTATAGATGCTCACTTTCAGAAGTCAGAGAACATAAAATGCCTGAACCCTTTGATGGTGAAGGTTCTCTTCGGCGGTGCGAATAAGAAGAGTCTTGACAGGAGTGATGTCTCACTGCTAAAAATCGCAACACGTGCAGACCCCAATCTGCTTGAGAAGATGAACATAGTGAAACGAGGTAAGGATAGAGAATACATGCTCGTGGAACAGGAAAAGCTCATGGATATGTTGCAAATAGGTTTAAAAGCAGCATGGACAAAAGGCGCAGGCAGATAGGAATGATTGCTAACAACTTTGCTGGCGTAAATTATGCGGGACTAACTTTAAGAACAAAAAACATAGCCCACGAAAAGTAAGCTCATTATGGCTAATACAATATATATCCAGTAAATGATGGTCCTTATTCTGAATTGCTTTAAATTAATACTTCGTTTCTTCACATATTCCTCTGCCGAAGAGAATCTATCGCACAGTAAATCATCAATTCCGTATGCCTTTAATTCGTCCTTATCGAGGGAATCCTGAATATCGAGTTTATTACGAAGCACGGAAATTGCATAGGTTGCCTGTAAATAATAACGACTACCCCTATACAAGACAAATATTCCGAATATGCTGAATATTAAAGCCAGGAAGGGGAAGATAACTACCAGTATTTTTGGTGCTTCTGAGCCTATTAATATTGCACTCAAACCTAAAAGTGCGGTAATCAAAGCCGAAAAGAAATGTGAACCCCTCCATATCGATGTATGGTATTCGTTCGCTAAGGACCTCTGCTCTGAAAGTAAAGCTCGTAAATCTTCTTCTCTCATCTTTCCTTTTATTTTATTTTTCTTGCACCACCGATATTTATATCTGTCAAAAAGAAATAAAGAAAAACAAATAAGTCGTTTGGAGGAGGTGAAGATAAGAAATGAACGTTGTAACTGAGGAACTGCACTTTGATACAAAAGGAGAAGTCGAAATTATAGATATAACCGAGAGGGTGAACAGTAAGCTAAGAGAATCGAGTATTGCGGATGGAGTTGTGACTATTTTCGTGCCTGGCTCGACAGGAGCGGTGACGACCATAGAATACGAGCCCGGTCTGCTGCATGATTTACCCGCAGCATTGGAGAGATTGTTCCCGAAAGGAATACGCTATGAGCATGAGCTCAGATGGCACGACGGAAACGGGCATTCGCATGTAAGAGCCTCTTTTTTGGGTCCCTCGCTGACCGTGCCTTTTAGAAATAACAAAATGCTGTTGGGAACGTGGCAGCAGGTTGTGTTTGTCGAATTGGACAATAAGAGAAGGTCGAGGAAGATAATTCTTCAAATATTGGGATAATGTGATTCTGTCATAACAGCACAAATTTTTGATGCGAACTCTTTTGCGCTTTCTGGACCCTTTCCAGTTATAATATTATCCGAAACAACAACTTCCTCATCCAAGTAAAGAGCACCGTAATTTCTTAGCTCGCTAATGGCTTCTTTATCAGGGAATACGGTAGCTTTCTTTCCATCTAAGACGCCTGCCTTTGCAAGAACTACCGGCGAAAGACAAATAGCAGCTAAAACTTTGTCTTTATTATACGCCTCTTTAACCATAGCTCTTAGCTCTTCGTCATCCCAAAGGTATTCCTTTGAGCCAGCACCTCCAACAATAACTATTGCATCATACTCTCCCACGTTCACGGCGGAAATCTTTAAATCGGGCTTTACCGTCCCGCCAAGCATTCCTTTCGCTATTTCTGTGGTTGTGCTCGCTATCGTTACTTTTGCTCCCTTTTCTTCAAATATCTCCTTTGGTTCAAAGAGCTCCTCATCTCTAAAGTCTTCCGGCGCTATGACCATGAGTATAGTTTTGTCACCAAAATCTTCTACAATTGACGGTTCAGAAGGCGTTGGTGTAGAAGGCGTCTCATCCTTCTCAACACATCCCGCAAATATCGCAACTGATGCAATCACTGCTATGGCTATTAAGCCTATTACAACTTTCTTTTTCATATCTTTTCAGCTTGCTTTGTCATTACTTACCGGCAAAATTTCAAGCAGGCTACACCTTCGGCAAATTAGCCAATGCCTGCTTCACCAACTCCGCAGGGTACTCATAATCTACCAGCTTACCTGCATGGTATGCATCGTAGGCACCTAAATCAAAGTGTCCATGTCCGCTGTTCGCAAAGAAGATCACCTTCTCCTCACCGGTTTCTTTGCATCTCAACGCCTCGTCTATCACTCCCTTCACACAATGTGCGGTCTCTGGTGCTATAACAAAACCCTCCGTGCGTGCAAACAGACTTGCAGCCTCAAACACTTCGTTCTGGTGGTAGGCAACTGCACCCATGTACCCCTCGTGAGTGAGCTTACATAATGACGGTGCATCTCCATGATACCGCAATCCCCCTGCGTGTATCGGTGGTGGCACGAAATCATGCCCTAAGGTGTGCATAGGAAGAAGCGGCGTTAGCATCGCAACATCGCCAAAATCGTATGTATAAAGCCCTTTCGTCAGCGTTGGACACGCCATCGGTTCACATGAAATCACCTGCAGGTCTGGTTTCTCTCCCCTCAGCTTATCACCCACGAATGGATAACACTGCCCTGCGAAATTACTTCCACCACCAACGCATCCAAATATATAATCCGGATAAACGTCAATTTGCTCAAACTGCTTCTTCAATTCCAGACCCACAACCGTCTGATGAAGCAAAACGTGATTGAGCACGCTTCCAAGTGCATATTTCGTGCCTTCATGCGTTGCTGCGTCCTCTACCGCTTCGCTTATCGCTATACCCAGGCTTCCTGTACATTCCGGGTCTTCTTCTAATACCTTCCTACCCGCATTTGTTCTTTGCGTAGGACTGGGAAATACTTCTGCACCCCAAGTCTCTATGAGAACTCGCCTGTAAGGTTTCTGCTCATAACTTATTTTCACCATATACACGGTGCACTCCAAATCGAAGAGACAGGTGCCAAAGGCTAATGCACTTCCCCACTGACCTGCTCCCGTCTCGGTTGCAATTCGTTCCACGCCCTCTTTCATGTTGTAATACGCCTGTGCAACCGCGGTGTTTGGCTTGTGGCTTCCTGGTGGACTAACACCTTCCCACTTGTAATATATCTTCGCCGGTGTCTTCAGTTTCTCCTCCAATCGCTTCGCTCTGTACAACGGCGTCGGTCTCCACAACCTGTAAACATCCCTGACTTCCTCTGGTATGGGAATCCATCTCTCTGTGCTCATTTCCTGTTTTATCAACTCCATCGGAAAGATCGGTGCCAAGTCCTCTGCCTTCACTGGCTCTTTTGTTCCCGGATGTATGTATGGTTTCAGAGGTGTTGGTAGGTCTGCCAGGATATTATACCATGCCTTCGGGATTTCCTCCTCATCAAGCACTATCTTCACTTTCTCGTTCATTTTATCTTCTCCACCTTGTTCCGCATAAATGGTGTATGAGAATATTCATATATAAAAATCTCTCTCTTGTTTGTGATGTGAAATCCGTCGCAAAATATTTATAGCCGAAAGTCATGCATTATAGAGGATATGTATAGGGTTGGAGTGGACATAGGAGGGAGCTTTACAGGCTATATGTTACCTATTTTCCTATATCAATCCTATCCACGAAAAGAAGACAAAGGAAATAATATCAAAAAGACTCCCAGACCTGCTTGTTTCAACATCTTCTGAGGTTTTGCCAGAATATAGAGAATACGAAAGATTTAGCACCACTCTCTTAAATGCCTATATCCAGCCAGTGATAGCAAAATACCTGAAAAATCTGAAATTAAAGATGGAGAATAATGGAATTCATAAAAAAATATACATAATGCAGTCCAATGGTGGA
>JAODGL010000218.1 GCA_025464585.1 Methanosarcinales archaeon | reverse complement strand
GATGTTCATTGCTTTGATGCGAAAACAGGTGAAGAGATATGGAGTACCGGAGGTAAGGGGGGTAAAGAAGGGCTTGGCTACTGGACGGCATCGCCAGTGGTTACGAGGGATGGAAAGGTCTTCGTCGGCAACGGAACCACGCTATCCTGCCTTGATGCCTTTACCGGAGATATATTATGGCAAGCTCCCGGTGGACCTTCTCCTGTGGTGGTGAATGGCTTTGTTTATACGGTCAATAATGGTAGGGTTATTAAACGTGGTAACGGCACGCTACCAGACCTTACGGTGGTAAACGCAACCGCACCAGATGATAAATATGTTGTTGGAAAGAAAGGTAATATAACCGCAACGATTGAAAATATCGGTAAAGCAAATGTGACAAAAAGTTTTAAAGTTGAACTGAGGTACAAAGATAAAGAGAATAACATTAAAAAGATTGATAGAATTGTTAATCCGCCATTGAATATTAGCGAGTCAAAGCCGATTACATTTGAATGGACTCCTGAAGAACCCGGAATGTATCGTCTTACCGTAGAAGTGAATCCACCACCCGGTAATGTAACTGAATCAAACCCGTTGAATAATACTGTGAATCTTACGGTAGAGGTGGAGGATAACAAGCCTGACCTCGTAACGAAGCTAAAAGCATCGCCAAATCCCGCTTACGTAGGTGATACGGTCACGGTGGAAGCGAATATCACGAATATCGGGAATGAGACGAATGAGACATTTTATGCAATGTTCTTTGTTGATGGGAATTGGAAGGAAACAGTGCCACGACCAGTAAATAATAGTCAACTTTTAAATTTCAACTGGACTGCTTCTGGCATTGGAAACCACACACTTATGGTTGAGGCAGTAATTAATAACGATGCGAACTACACAAATAACATAAATTCAACGGTGGTGGAAGTGATGCCGACACCAACACCAACACCGACACCAACGCCAACAACAGAAAACCCTGGCTTCGGTCCAGGTCATGGCGGTGGACACGGCGGTGGTTCTGCGGGAGGAATCGGCGCGGGAAGCGGGACTGGCGAAGCAGGAACAGGAGAAGCAGGAGGCATGCAAATACCAGTAAATGCGAGTGGCTCAGCAGAAGAGGAAAAGAAAGAAGTTTCCGGGTTCCCGTTTGGCAATGCTACTTCCGGCGCTTCCGGCGGTGGAGGAACACTGCCGGTACTTTTGATACTGCTGGCGATACTGGTCATCGTACTCTTCTATTTCGGCTACTACCACGAGAAAAGGGCTTATGCGAAGCATGTTTCACCGGGAAAGGTGCACAGGAGGAACAGGAATAAAAAATGAAGTATTTGATTCTTCCCCTCCTGAACTCCCGTGGTTTTTTGTCCTGGATTAGCACAGATTTCCTGTCCTGGATTACTTCATTGCTCCGCTATCCGGTATTAATCGTATTGTTCGGGCTAACGCTGTGGGTGATTGTCGAAATCGGCATGATTTCATTCGAGTGGCTTGCGAGAACCGGGAGATTATCGAAGAAGGAACTGAAGGATTTAGAAGAAGGACTGCGAGAAGCGAAAATGCTGATGAAAAATAGAGATAACTGTGATACTGGTTCGGATGAACAGATGCCCAGAGGGAAAAACGCAATAACGGAGGGAATCGCAGTAATCAAGGGCTGCACGTCATGCAAATTCGTGCACATGTTTTTAAACGGCCTTTCAAATCTTCGAAATGATGAGTCATTTCCAATCAGACTTCAAAAGCTACTACAGACATGCGATGAGGAAATCTCGAAACAGATTGAAAAGACGAGAACGATGGTGCGAATAGGACCGATACTCGGATTGATGGGCACGCTGATACCGATGGGTCCCGCACTGCTCGCACTTACACAGGGCGATATAAATACGCTTGCAACCAGCCTCATCTTCGCTTTCGGCACCACCGTCCTTGGACTGTTAGTTGGCGGTGTCGCATACGTAATTACTACGATTCGTCAGCATTGGTATGACCGGGATATGAATGATATAAGGTATATTTGTGAGATGCTGTTTGGAGATGGAGAAAAATAAAAAACCACGAGATTACACGAGATTAACACAGAGGAGAGAGAAATGAAGAATGCGAATGAAAAGTGGCTTTATAAGGATTTAACGCAAGAGATTATCGGTGCAGCGATGGAAGTTCATCGTGAGTTAGGCTCGGGTTTCCTCGAATATGTTTATGAAGAAGCTTTATGTTATGAGCTAAATTTGAGAAAGATTTCTTTTGAGAGGCAGAAAGAACTTGATATTCATTACAAAGACTTCTTAATCCCCAGAAGATATAAGCCTGATTTGATGGTCGCAAATAAAGTTATAGTAGAGATAAAAGCGACATCGGGCTTAACGGAAATTGAAGAAGCACAGTTATTAAACTATCTAAAAGCGACAAAAATGCGTGTTGGTTTATTAGTAAATTTTGGTAGGAAGAGTCTGGAGGTAAAAAGAAAAATCTTGTGAAAATCAGTGGAATCTTGTGGTTAATAAAAGGAGGAAAGAAAATGAAGTACATGAAAGAAGTGGGAGGAAGTCAGAGTCGCAGAAGACGCGATGAAGACCCTTTAAGTGGCGTTGCAAATCTATTCGACGTGGCAATGGTATTCGCACTTGGACTGATGGTGATGCTGCTGATGTATCTCAGCATACCCGAAGTGCTGACACAGACGGATATGACCATCGTCAAGAATCCGGGGCAGCAGAACATGGAAGTGATAGTGAAAAGCGGAGAACGAATAGAGAAGCTGGATATGATGAACCAGACGGTGCAGGAGGAAATTGTGGGTGAAATGGGGAGGATTTATAAAACGAAAGGAGGAGGGATGGTGTATGTGCCAGCGAACATGACGGAGGGTGTAGAATGAGAGATAGTGTCTGTTCATTTGAATCAAGAAACAGTGATACACTCAGTTCACAATTCAGCTTATAATCGTTACCCAAATAAAAACATTTAAATGAAAAGAAAGTAAGACACAACCATTAAGGTGGCAAAAAAGATGAATAATAAAAGGATGAAGAAATGGATAGCTATAATCACGGCGCTAACAATCGTTTTAACCGCTGCAGCCGCTTTCTCCTCTTTAACGGCAGGAGCAGAAACAAACGGACTCACCATAACTGACGACTTTGGCAGGAATGTAACCATCGAGGGGGTTCCGGCAAGAATTATTTCCTTATCGCCAACCAACACGGAAATACTGTTCGCTATTGGCGCAGGTGATCGCGTCGTTGGCGTGACCGAATACTGTAATTATCCGGCGGAAGCGGAAGAGCGGGAGAAGGTCGGTGGCGTTTCTACGGTAAGCATAGAGAAAGTGGTGTCGCTGGAGCCTGACCTCGTTCTCGGCGATGAGTTGAACGGAAAAGAGACATTTGAAAGGTTAGAAGAGCTCGGTATAACCGTTGTGGGATTAAATCCTAAAAACATCAGTGAAATACTGGCTGATATAATGCTGGTGGGAACGATAACGGGCGAAGAGGAGAACGCTACTGCTTTAGTCGCAAATATGACTCAAAGGATGGAAGAGCTAAAAAATAAAACGCGGAATGTAAAAAGACCAACAGTTGCTCTTGTTACCTGGCACGACCCTATCTGGGTTGCGGGTAATGGCACAGTGCAAAGCGAGTTGATAGAGATAGCAGGAGGCGAGAATGCCTTTTCTGACATTAAAGATTGGGGCACGGTAAGCCTGGAGCAGTTCATAGACCGGAACCCGGATGTGATAATTGTCTCAGTGGGGCATGGCGTAGCCGGTAGGCAATCTTATGACTATATATTGAGTGAAGAGAGGCTAAAAGTGGTAGATGCAGTCAAAAATGAAAGGGTTTATGCCATAGATGCGGATGTTATTTCCAGAGCGGGACCGAGGATAGTGAACGCCACTGAAACGGTTTATGGGTATCTATCTGAATATTTCAATATTACTGAGGAGGAAGAAGAACCTTCTCCCGCTATTACACCTACTACAAGTCCGACACCGACAGCAACTCCAAGTCCAACATCAACGCCTATTGTAACACCCACTGCGACGCCAGAATCACCGGGATTTGAAACGGTGTTAGCGGTTGTTGGATTGCTGGCGGTAACGTATCTTTTGAGAAGAACCGGTTCAAGAAAAAATAAATTGTAGACACCGATTAACGCAGATTAAATGAAAGAAAAGAAGCGCGTTTTCTGTTCCTGGAGTGGAGGAAAGGATAGCAGTTTAGCATGTTACAGAGCAATGCTTGACGGTTTTGAGGTATCGTATCTCTTGAATTTGTTGGCTGAGGATGGAAAGAGGGAGAGAGCTCATGGAACTCGCCCTTCTTTATTACGATTGCAATCAGAAGCCATAGGGATACCAATGGTCCAGGTGAACGCTTCATGGGAGGGCTATGAGAGCAAATTCAAACAAGCTGTGAAAGAATTAAAACGTGATGGCGTGGAAGGAGGTGTTTTCGGCGATATTGACCTGATTGAGCACCGGGAATGGATAGAGGGAGTTTGCAGCGAGCTTGAAATAGAACCTGTTCTCCCTCTCTGGGGTCTTGACCCGGGGGATATAGTGCAGGAGTTCATAGAAGAAGGCTTTGAAGCAATAGTGGTTGCGACGAGGATAAAAGAAGAATGGTTGGGCAGGAGATTTGACGAATCCTTTATCGAAGAGCTGAAAAAGTACAACTTCCATTTGTCCGGCGAATCCGGCGAGTATCATACTTTTGTAGTTGACGGACCGATATTCAGGAGAAGGATAAAGGTGAGTGAACCGGAAAAAGTGCATGTGAAAGGGACGTGGTTTTTGGATATAAAATGCGGTGAACTGGAAAATTCTAAATCCGGGCTGCAATAGCCGACTATGCTCGGATTGCGGTAAGCGATATACCGAGCAATGGGCAAAGATGCTCAGCAGTAAGATGTTCAACGTCTCGCATAGACACGCGGTGATGCCCCTTCCAGACAAATTACGTCCGGTGCTGAGCGAAGATCGGAGGCTGTGGAAGGTCGTTATGGACTCAGCGATAGAAGCGATGAATTCGCTCCAGAAGAGTCAATGAAATAGCCTTATTTAAAGTTATGCAACACAGCAAAAATAGGATAAAATACTTAAATAGAAAACCAATTTTTAAGAGGTGATAGCAATGGTAGAGAGACTACCAGAGGAAGGAAAAATATGGTATAATGGAGAGTTTGTGGATTGGAAAGAAGCGAAGGTGCACGTTCTCGCGCATGGTCTGCATTATGGGTCAGGCGTTTTTGAGGGGATAAGATGCTATGCCACGGAGAAAGGCTCGTTTATCTTCAGGCTGAATGAACATGTGAACCGGATGTATCGGTCAGCGGAGTTGTATAAGCTGAAAATACCGTATTCAAAGGAAGAGCTAAAAAATGCGATAAAGGAAACAGTTCGTATAAATGGACTTGATGCGTGCTACATAAGACCAATCGCCTTTTATGGCTATCATCACTTAGGTGTGAACCCGGAAAGCTGCCCGGTTGATTGTGCAATTGCAGCATGGCGGTGGGGCACTTATCTTGGCGAGGAGGCGTTAGAGAACGGTATAAGATGCACTTTTTCTTCATGGCGCAGGATAGACCCAAATACATTGCCTGTTATGGCAAAGGCAACAGGTCATTATCTGAATTCGCTGTTAGCGGTGTTGGATGCAAAAGAGAGAGGATTTGACGAGGCGATAATGCTCGACAATAATGGCTATGTGGCAGAAGGTCCGGGTGAGAATATATTCGCGGTTAAAAATGCAACCCTATACACACCAGCGGCAGAATCATCCATTTTGCCCGGCATCACTCGAGATTCGGTAATCGTGCTTGCACGGGATACTGGTTACGAAGTGGTAGAGAAGCCGGTAACGAAAGAAGAACTATTGTCTGCGGATGAGGTCTTTTTCTCAGGAACTGCGGCAGAGGTGTCTCCGATAAGGGAGATAGACAACGTAACGATAGGAGAAGGTAAGAGAGGAGAAGTGACAGGCGAGATACAGAGGAAGTTCTTTGATGTAGTACATGCGAAAGAGGAGAGATATATGAGGTGGCTGGAGCCAGTATAATCAACGAAGATGCTCAATAGATTGTGGAAAATTAAGTCCACTGAACATTGAGCAGCATCAAGCGGAAAGCTAAAAGAAGAAGACAAGCTAACGGAAGAAGAGGTAAAAGCGATAAGAGAAAGATTGAGGAGGCTTGGTTATTAGCAGAAGAATATAAACGCAGGTTTGAATTTGCTTATTTCCTTGACTCGTTTGAGGACGAGCTAAGAGAGGAGAGGACAATAGACACGGTGAGTTTGATGTTCAAGAGCAAGAAGAATGTTTTCAGGTAAGCTTTTAGAGGAACAAACATTTAAAATTTTCGGTTTTTGTCCCACAGAATATTGAGCAATTACTTTTTTTTACCTCAAATCCTGCTTCCTCTGCCATCTCAGAAAGCACCGAGTCCACTGGTATCAATTCACCTTTATTTCTTTTTAGTCTTTTCTTCTCAAGAGAAAGTGTTAATGAAAATTTTATTAGCAACAGGAAAGAAAGCAGAGAGAATGGTTAAAGAAGCCATAAGAAATGTAAACTTAGTGAAGTGTGATGTTCTCACGCAAGACATAAGCATTGCTGCTTTTTCCACTCCAAAATCGCTGAAAAAAGCACTTGAAATGCATTCCATTTCTAAAAAATTGGAATACGACCTCATTTTACTTTCAGGGCTTTGCAAAGCGGATTTCAGTGTTTTAGAAAAAGAAATCGCCACACCTATCAGATTGGGACCCAGGCATGCATACGACCTCGGGGATACGTTGCAATTTGCAGGAGATATGCAGTTCTCTTCGCGTGTACCGGCAGATGTCTTTTTAGCAGAGAAGAGAAAAGAGAATGCGCAGAAGCAGTTGGATGAATTGGAACGCAAAGTAAAGGGAAGGTTCAGCATAAAAGGAGTGAAAATAGGAGGAGGAGCGAGGATGAAGGTCTGCGCAGAACTCGTGGATGCGACTCGGCTCAACGAGGAGGAAATACACCGAAAAATGAAATACTTCCTGGATAGCGGCGCAGATATAATCGACATTGGTGTTCACGTAGGTGCGAAGCCAGAGGAGGTGAAGAAGGCAGTAAAAGCGGCTTCTTCTTTTGCATCAGATGTCCCTATTTCCGTTGATACGTTAGATGCAGAACTGATACTGGCAGGCATAGAAACCGGC
>JAODGL010000155.1 GCA_025464585.1 Methanosarcinales archaeon | reverse complement strand
TAATTTCTAAACTCTAAACTGTGGGGCTCTGCCCCACGACCCCGCAAGCCCAGTAGGGGCTTATTCAAATTTCAAAATCCAAATATTAAAACCCCCATACGACCTCACGAGCCTGTAAGACCCTGTAAAGAGCTTAGTTTTGAATTTGTAATAGTTATATTTAAACGTAAGAGGGCAAAAGAACTACACGAGAAAGGCTGGAGTAACCGCAAGATAGCACGTCATCTACTGGCAAGCAAAAACAGTGTAGGTAAATGGGTGCAGATGGATGAAAGCGAGGCACATAGGCAAACTTGCGTTCTTCCTGCTTAATCTGGGCGTTTATCCTTTGTACACAGCTCCGAGAAGCCCGTGGAATAACGGGCAGGTAGAAGGATTTAACAGCGTCTTCTCAAAGAAATTCTGGATGGATGATTTTAAGAACGTGAATCTTAAATCGAAGCTTCTTAAGATTAATATCGAGCTGGATGACGGGTCTTTGAAAGAGGTCAAATCAATGGCGTTCGTAATAAAAAATGTTATATATAGTCGAGCATAGTTAATAACATAAAGGTGTGTCTGAGTGTCCTACCTTTGCTCTAAACTCAACCTTATGGTGCATCGGTTGATTACTTCTCTGAAATACTGCAAGGGCTAAGGAAATTCTATTTCGCATGAGATGGGGATTTACAAGATTGCTTCCGGCATGGCTAAGATTCTGTTCCCGGATAAGAAGTTCGATGAGGATGAGTTAAAACTCGTAATGGACCTTGCGATAGAATACCGGCAGAAATTGGCTGACTTGCTACACAGGATGGCGCAGATTCTTTATTTCGGCACAACATGAACACCCACAATCATCGGATACGCACCGTATTCCAGCCTATCAACGCCGTAATCCGTATAAGTAAGCCCGATCGCAAGATAAGCATCGTTCTTCCTTAAATACCTGAGCATTCTCAGCCCATAAGTCCAACGATGCGCCATTTTTAATTTATTCCATGTTTTGTAGAAAGCATCGCATCGGCATGACCACCTGCGGTATATCCTGCCTGAGGAATCTTTGAAGTTAAAACGGATGTACTCCTCATGACTCTTTCCTTCCTTTTTCGCTATCGCTTTCTCTTCGTACACATGCAAAATGCGTGGCTTTATCAATCCCAGGCTCCTGCCTCTTTTAAAGACCGCATCCACTGAAGTATCAACATTTCTCTCTAAGAATTCCCGCTTCTCTCCTTCATTCAGCTCTCTTTCCATGCCTTTGCAGTAAACAAAGAATCTATCCTCTTTCCTTGGACGCCTGCCCCGCCACGCATCAACGTATATCTTTGAGATGCAAAGGTTTTTGAAATTTTGTTCTTGTTCAGCAGCGAAGACATCTGATTCATAAACACCTTGCGGTCTTATCCAGTCACCATTCTCGTCTATGCCCGCGATACAGACCTGCCCGCGCTCTGGTCTTGCAACTGCCAATACGGTAAGATTATGCGAGACGGCATGACGTAACGGAGTTATATCGGCATAAATTTTAGTTATTCTTGTGTATCTCCAGGCATTGGCTCTTTTATCTCCTCCACCCCCTGCTTCAGAAACATACGCATTCTCTATTCTCAGTACATCACCTGCTTTTATCTCGCCGCGAAGGACAAGTTCTGCTTTTTCATCCCAGAAGGATACGCGCTTGTATCCAAACTCATCTGCTATTATGAGGTCAACGACTTTCTTGTCTCCATCCGCGATTTTCAATGCTTTGAGAGGTAGAATTCGCAGTACTTTTCCTGTTATGTTTACCATTACTGATACTCCTGTGCTATAACTTATTTTTATATAAACTCTTTTTTAATATAATGTCTGCTTTTAAGCGGGGTAGGGTAGTTAGGAGATCCCGTCGGGCTCATAACCCGGAGATCGATGGTTCGAATCCATCCCCCGCTACTGCGTGTAAATCCCAAATCTCAATTTCCAAATCCCAAAAATGGAAAAATACAAATGATAATTAACGCCGACTTACATATCCATTCGCATTATTCGGCTGCTACTTCGCCTCGTATGGATTTACCCACGCTGGCGAAAGAAGCTACGCGGAAAGGGATACAGCTACTTGGTACCGGCGATTGTTTACATCCAAAATGGTTGAGTGGGATAAGGGAACTGGAGGGAAGGAACGGCATTTTTTATTTTAAAAGCGAAGATGAGAATGCAAATACTAATTTTGTGCTCACTGTGGAAGTGGAAGATGCGCGAAGAGTACATCACTTGCTCATTGTGCCCTCCATTGCGAAGGCAGAGGAATTATACGAGTCGTTTAGAAAGTATTCGCAGGATATTGATTCCGATGGCAGACCTTCACTGAGGCTGAGTGGCGCGGAAATAGCAGAACATGCAAAGGATGCAGAAGCTCTTATAGGTCCGTGCCATGCGTTCACACCCTGGACTGCTTTATACGCATATCATGATTCACTGCGTGACTGCTACGGCGATATGGTGGGATATGTTCTGTTTGTGGAGTTGGGCTTGAGTGCGGATTCTTCATACGCGGATAGAATAGAAGAGTTAAGAGGGCTTACGTTTTTAACCAACTCGGATGCGCATTCGCCGTTCCCCATTCGACTGGCGAGGGAGTTCAACCGGTTTCAAGTGGAGGAAATGAGTTTCGAAGAGTTGAAAGCAGCGATAGAGCGAAAAAGAGGCAGAAAGCCCGTGCTTAACGTAGGTGTGCCACCGAAGGAGGGTAAGTATAACGAAAGTGCGTGCATCAGATGCTATCGGCATTATTCGCTCCGCGAGGCGGTTATACGAAAATGGAGATGCGAATGCGGCGGTATGATAAAGAAAGGCGTGCGGGACAGGGTAAATGAGCTTGCGGATTGTGATGCACCCCCTCCAGAGCATAGACCTCATTATTTGCACTTGATTCCGTTAGCTGAGATAATAGGATTGGCATTGCATAAGTCCGCGAGTTCAAAAGCTGTAAATGAGGTATGGGAATCGCTATTAGCTGAATTTGGTACCGAAGTTAACGTGCTGGTGGATGCTCCGATAGATGATTTTCATGCCTTTGATTTGGATGCTCATGTGTTAGAGGCGATAAAAGCGTTTAGAGAAGGGGAAATATCAGTGAAGCCGGGTGGCGGTGGTAAATATGGGGTCATAGAGCTGAAGCCAGAAGGGAATGAAGAAGGGAAAGAAATGGGGTTAGAGGAAGAGACTGGAAGAGGACAAAAGAGGCAGCTTTCTTTGTTTGATTTCTGACTCACTTTCTTTTTACATATCTCCCCCTCTGTTCTATCTCCGTTACTCGTTTCAACACTTGCGATGCATTCGTAAAAGTTTTCCGGTAGCCCTTGATGAACGACTCTTTTAACTGTTCATACGATTCATGCGTGCCGCCAAGACTTTGTAAAAAGACGTGAACATCCACGCCCCTTGCTTCGGTGCTCGACTCGATAAAAGATAATCCGAAATCTATGAAATAGATGATATCGTCCCTGCCCACAATAATATTGGAAGTGGTTAAATCGCCGTGAATTAATCCATTTTTGTGCAAGATGCCCACAAGCTCGCCTATTCTCTCGCTTATCGCATCATTAATCACCTCTCTCGCCAAATCACCCTCTATCCTCTCCATTACGAGTTCGTAATCGGAAATATCAAAGATAATGGGAGTAGGGACCCCTTTTCTTCTTGCTTCTGAGATTATTTTCGCTTCGCTTTTTGTCCTTTCTCTCCTTATTCGCTCGTCTATCTCCTTTATTCTGTATCGCTTCTCGACCCGCCTCTTATATACGAGCCTATCCTTTATCTCTACTATCGCCTCAGCGCATTGTATCATCAAATCAAATCGTGATGACCTTCTTTGCCTTGCCCAACTCTTCCAGCAGGTCCTTTAACTCCAGCTTCTGCAGTCCTTCAGGGATTTCAAACCTTGGTGGTTTCCCTCCCAATAGTTTCATCCATGCGTAGCAAGCATATAGAGGCACGCCTGCACCACTTGCCATTTTTATCAATTCAAATGGGTCTGACGGAACACCCATCTCCGCTGCATTCTTCTTTATATCCTCCGCATACCCCTCTAAACCCTGAGCATATCTGTACTTCTTATCCACAAGCGCTGCCAAACCCTCTTGCATGAACACCACACCTATATCCTCTCCTGCTTTCTTCATATTTGTAGCGACGACGAGCGCACTCAAATAGGAATTTATCGTCCCCTCCTTACAAAGCACTATGGTTTCTGGCATTTTTTATCACCATGAAGATGTCTGTTTTGTCACCTTATAAAGTTTTCGGTTTTTTATTTTACCGATTAATATTCGATAAAATTTAAATATCTTTACGACTAAAGTAGGTAATATGAGAGAAGAAGAGATTCTGGAGATTTTGGAAGATTGGAACTTCTGGAAGAGGAAATTAGATACGGGTGTGGAAAGAAGAGAATATCTGGAAAGGGCAAAGGCTTTTCTTGAAACAGACATGGTGTTAGCTATAATGGGCATTAGAAGAGCCGGGAAATCTTTTATAATGCGGCAAGTAGCAAAAGACTTAATTGCTAACGGAATGAGCCCCAATGAAATTGTAATAGTAAATTTTGAGGACAGCAGGTTTACAGATCGCTCTGTTCATCTTCTTGATCAAATTTTTGAGACCTATTTACAGTATTTGGACCCGGAACACAAACCCTGTATTCTCCTGGACGAGATTCATCTTATAGACAATTGGGAGAGATGGGTAAGAACCACTAACGAACTCGATAAGGCAAAAGTAATTGTTTCCGGTTCTAATGCTCAGTTATTGAGCGGAGAACTGGCAACAGTGTTAACAGGGCGGCATCTGGACCTGTTTGTCTTTCCAGTATGTTTCGATGAATTTTTGAGGTTCAAGTCTCTTGAAATTAAAGATAAGCTGGACATGATACACAAAAAAATCGAGATCAAAAGATTGCTGAGGGAGTATTTTGAGTTTGGCGGATTTCCACAGGTAGTACTATCAAAAAAGAAGAAAGAAATTTTGGTCTCATATTTTGACGATATTTTAAACAAAGATGTAATCAGAAGGTATAACATAAGAAAGATAGACGAATTAATATATCTGGCAAAATTCTATCTGACAAACATCTCAAGCCCGGTAACTTTCAGCTCACTGGAAAAGGTTATGAATATAACAGCAGATACAATAGAGTCCTTCTCATCTTATCTGAAAAATGCTTTTTTAATATTTTTTATCAGCAAGTTCTCTTTCTCGGTTAAAAATCAGCAAAAAGCTCCAAGAAAGGTTTACTCCATAGACGTGGGGCTAAGCAATGCGGTAGGCTTTAGATTTAGCGAGAGTATCGGGAAAATTGCGGAGAACATTGTCGCGGTCGAGTTGAAAAGGAAACAGAGCAGGGATATCCTAACAGAAATTTACTACTGGAAAGACTACCAGCAAAATGAAGTGGATTTTGTGATTAAAGAAGGTTTGAAGATAAAAGAGCTGGTTCAGGTCTGCTGGGATATTAGCAGCGTAGAAACCAGAAAAAGAGAAACAAGGGCTTTGCTAAAGGCAAGCAAGGAACTAAAATGTAAT
>JAODGL010000207.1 GCA_025464585.1 Methanosarcinales archaeon | reverse complement strand
GTCAAGAAATACAAGGAGGCAGTCAGGCGTGTTACGCGTAGAAACCTGCCGATTAATCTTGAAATGGTGATTCAGAGCCTCTAAAGAGAAGAGGAAGAGCTACAACAGCAATCGGCGTATATCAAATGCGTTTTTGAGAAATCTGGGCTTGAAATCTCCTACTCTACCGTGGGCAGAGCCCACGAGCGTTAATCTGTGTCTATAATTTATTTTTGTTTTCTTGTATTTTTATACTGGAAGCCACACATCAAAATATATGAATCCCGAACAAGCGAAAGACCGCGCAAAAGCACTTCTTAACGTGATTGAAACCATGTATGAAATACAGATTACTAATTTAGAAGAGGTTATCGAGGCGATAATCGAAAAGACACGCGATGAGCAAGAGATATTAACGATTTGTACCTCTTTAAATTCATGGGTTGCAATGAATGTCCTGGTAGGGGAAGTTGAGATACCACTGGAGGTTGTGAACGAATTAGCAGGGAAGATATTGTCGTAGCCCTCTTCTTAGGAAGAAAATTCTTCAAATGACTTTTCTTTTACGAAAATCCTTTTCTTTTTCTAAAAGAAAAGGATTTAGTTTTAAAAAATGCCAACCATAGCAGAAAAAATACTGAGTGAAAAAGCAGGAAAAGAGAAAATAGTAGAGGCAGGTGAGATTGTAGAATGCGAAGTAGATTACATAATGGTGAATGATGTAACGGGCGTGCCGGCATTTGAAGTATTTGAGGAGTTTGGACGCAAACGGGGGGAAGGGATGAGAAAGGGAAAGGTGGTAGTGATACAAGACCATTATGTGCCAAACAAAGATGTCGATTCTGCGGAGCAGGCGAAAGCACTGCGGGACTATGCTCGAAGGTATAAGATAGAGAATTATTATGAAGTGGGGAAAGAAGGAAGCGGGATATGCCATCAGGTAATGATAGAAGAAGGATTTGCTGCACCGGGGCGGCTGATAATAGGTGCGGATTCACACACTTGCTCTTACGGTGCCTTAGGTGCTTTTTCCACCGGGATAGGCTCGACAGAAGCTGCCGCGGCAATGGCTACGGGAAGATTGTGGTTTAAAGTCCCAGCGACACAGAAGTTTGTGATTGATGGCGAGCTGAGGCGATATGTAATGGGGAAGGACATAATATTGCATATCATCGGTGACATAGGCGTTTCGGGTTCGCTCTACAAATCACAGGAGTTTTACGGCACCGCGATAAAAAATTTGTGCCTTTCGGACAGGATAACAATCTCGAACATGGCAGTGGAAGCAGGCGCAAAGGCGGGGATTGTCCCTCCGGACGAGAAGGTCTTCGAGTTTCTGCGGGGTAGGGTGAGGGGAGAATATAGACCAGTTTATGCCGATGGTAAAGAAAGCGAGTATGAGGAAGTATTTGAGTATGATGCATTGGATATGGTTCCAACGGTGGCAAAACCTTTCTCTCCTGATAATACCGCGCCTGCAAGTGAATTGGACGTTCCTATTGACCAGGCGTATTTGGGGTCTTGCACAAACGGTAGAATCGAGGATTTAAGAATTGCCGCAGAGATATTGAGGGGTAAACAGGTTAGTCGAGAAGTGAGAATGATTGTAGTTCCCGCAAGTAAGAGCGTGTTTGAGCAGGCTCTCGAAGAAGGTTTAATCCAAATCTTTCTCACGGCAGGAGCTTTTGTCTGCGGTCCTACCTGTGGCGCATGTCTGGGCGGGTATATGGGCGTTCTTGCCAGTGGAGAAAGATGCGTAAGTACAACGAACCGAAACTTTATTGGACGGATGGGGCATAAGGATTCGGAGGTTTATCTGGCGAATCCCGCAGTAGTTGCTGCTTCGGCACTTGAAGGGAGGATAACCGACCCGATGGAACTGTTGAGATGAGAAATGAGATTAATTGATAATTGAAAAATGTAAGAAACCAAAAAGTTTTAAATAGTATAAACATTATGCCAAAAACATGAATGAAAAGGTCATAATGGCTGTCTTGCCCGTGATTCCGACGATTTTGCTCATCACATGTGTCGTAGCAGCATTTGCGGGACAGGACTGGAACGTAAAAGGAACAATCTTCGGGGAAGAAAACCCGCTAAAAAAAGCAGAGGAACTATTGCCTTTTGAGCCCGGGGCTGAACCAGAGCTTTTAGAAGATGTGGATTTAAAGATTTCTGAAGACAGAAGCAAGCTTATTTTCGAAGCGGTGCTTCACTGCCCGCTGAATGTGCCAATAACAATAAAAGAGATGTCGGCTGAAGTCCTTTTGGATGGTAACGCCGTGAGCATAAGCTTACCGAGCGCGGTAGAGATACCTGCGAAAGGGTCAAAGAGGATAAAGTTAGAAGGGTCGCTTGCTGATGTGGAATTCCCCGCTCAGTTGTCCGGAGAAATGCCGATAACAAATATTCGCAACATGAAGATGAAATTAAACATCAGCGGGATAGAAGTGGAACTGGAAGAATCAGGAGGAGGTGTTGGTTGATGGTCTGGCGTAGAATAAACTGGCTTGGTGTCATCGCAGGTGTGCTTACAATTGCACTACCATTTATGGGGATATGGTGGCGGCTTACGCTCGGCATGGATGCGGTAATCATGGCGGTCTCGCCGTTTGGCGTAGAGTTAAGTTTTTTCGGCAAGGAGGCGATAAGCTCACCACTCTTCCGGTGGCTCTGTCTTGGTCTCAAGCTTGGCGCTGTATATCTCGGCGTGCTCCTTCTTGTAGGCTCGGTGCTATCTATTTCGGAACGTCGTGCTGCGATTGCGAAACTATTTGTGCATTTCAGCGCAAGGAAGCTGTTATGGCTTGTTGTAGCGTTTGTTCTTCTGCTGTTCATCCTCATCGCGCTTGTGAATCAGTTACCTGGATTTTTCAGTTCTTTAATTGGTGATAGCCAGCTACAAAGTGAGCTTCCTTATCATCTCTTTGGTAAAGGCGAGGTCGCAGCAGGGTTAGATGGCTTGCGTCTTACCATCCCCGTCTTCATGGAATTCATGCAGCCGGGATTCGTAATAGCGGTGCTTGCTGCGGCTCTTGGTGTCTTCGCAAGGGTTTATCAGAAAAGGCTCTTATAGGAGGCAATTAAATGAGAATCTGGAAGTTTGAACACAATGTAGATACGGACCAGATAATCCCTGCGGAATATCTGACGACCGGGGATGCGAAGAAACTTGCAGCTCATGCTTTCGCCAAAGTGCGACCTGAATTCCCAAAAGAAGTGAAGGAAGGCGATGTCATCGTGGCAGGCGAGAATTTCGGCTGCGGCAGTTCACGTGAGCATGCACCTCGCGCATTACTCGGTGCTGGTATAAGGTGCGTGATTGCACGTAGTTTTGCACGAATCTTCTTCAGGAATTCTATTAATATCGGGCTGCCTCTGGTCGAAGCTGACGTCTTCGACAGGATAGAAGAAGGAGATGAAATAGAAATAAATTTTGAAGCGGGGATGATAAGAAATAATACAAAGAAGGAGGAATACCGGTTCAAACCCTTACCGGAATTTATGCAGAAGCTATTAGATAGCGGAGGGTTGATTAATTATATTAAGAAGCAGAGGTGAATTACTCGGGGATAAAATAATTAACATGGAAAGAATAGAAATAAGGACGCGGGAAAACACCGAACTTATTGATATTACAGGGAAGGTAAAAGAGGTCGTTAGAAGCAAAAGCGGCGATGTTGATTCCGGAATATGTGTGATTTTTACACGACATACTACCACGGGAATCATAATAAATGAGAACGAAACCGGGCTGAAAAGTGATATCTTGGCGCTTCTGAATGAGTTAATCCCAAAGGGGAAGGGGTACCTGCATGATAGAATAGACAACAATGCACACGCTCATCTCAGGTCTGTTGTGCTCGGCTCAAGTGTAACAATTCCAATAGAAAAGGGTGGTTTGACTCTGGGCACCTGGCAGAGTATCTTCTTCGTTGAGTGTGACGGTCCCAGAAGGAGAGAAGTATATGTAAAAGTTATTGCAGGATAATCTTGTGTAAAAAGCCCCAGTGTGGTAGTGGAGATCCCTTGGGCCTGCGGAGCCCAAGATCCGGGTTCGATTCCCGGCTGGGGCATTGAAGAGCATAGCCAATGATTTAGAAAAGAAATATATTATCCAAATAGTATCTGGAAAACAGCTAACTAAATAGGGGTCGTAGGGTAGTGGATATCCTGTCAGGTTCCGGACCTGATGACCTGGGTTCAAATCCCAGCGACTCCGTACGGGAAATGAAAACTAACAAGCTTGTTGTGTCTTGGACAGGAGGAAAAGATGGTTGTTTTGCATGTTATAAAGCAATTTTAGAAGCAAGCGATTGGAATTCCAATTCTTCAAACAGATTTTACGTAATAAAATCTGTCTGTTTTCTGAAAAGGGCTTATGCTGCATCTCCTTCAGTGCGAGTCTGAGGTCTGTGATTTCCCCAACTCCTTCTCAAACTCATCCATTAGAAAATCAATAAAATCACCATTATTACTATTATCACTCTCACCCGAACTCCTGCCGCGCATTTCAACATATCTCCGGAGTATCCTGGTGGGTAAGTGAAGTGTTTTGGATAAGACAGCATGAGAAAAATCTTCTAAGACCTCTCTCGGGTCTCTTCCTTTTTCCATATAGCTAACCGCCCTCTCTTTCTCCTCCTCCCTTATACGCGAGCCATGTTTATAAATCATTGCGATTAGCCTTTCAACCTCTTTACGGTTTAAAATATCTTTAAATAGTTCTATCTCTTCTTCTATTATTAATTCAACTTTGTCGACCTCAGAAAGCCGCCTCTTCAGATTCTCCTCGCTTATCTCGTATAAACTGTCCAGATTATACAACTCCACCCCCTCTATCTCGCCCACTCTCTCCTCCACATCCTTTGGATTCGCGATATCTATAATGAGGAGGTCGTTATTATTTTTCCGATGCGCCATTACGCGTTTCATCAAGTCATAATCCAGGATATAATGCGGCGCAGACGTAGTGCTTATAGCGACGTCACAAACAGAGAGATACCGCTCACTTTCATCCAGTTTTGCCGCCTTACCGCCAATCTCTGCTGCAAGTCTCTTCGCTCTTTCATACGTCCGATTCGCAATAAACATGGCTTTCAACTTTTTTTCTGAAATGGCTCTTGCTACCAGCGTTCCCATTTCTCCTGCACCAATGACAAGAATGCTTTTCCCATCCAGTCCCCAGGTTACGTATTCCGCAAGTTCAACTGCTGCGGAGCCGATAGAAACCGAGCCTTCGTTTATTCGCGTTTCATTTCTCGCTCTTTTCGCCACTTTTATCGCTCTGTCGAAAGCCATATCCAGAAGACTGTCTATCGTACGGGCTTTCTTGCTTTCCAGATAGCACTTCTTTATCTGCCCCAGAATCTGGTCTTCTCCTACGATCATCGCTTCGAGCCCACAAGCGACCCTCATGAGATGCTCTAACGCATCCTTACCCACGAAAATACCGCCTTTTTCCAATTTCAATCTATTAACGACCTCTTCTAAGACCTCTCTTGGGCTCTCTGAGCTGATATACGCCTCCACACGGTTACACGTTTTTATAACCACATAACCATTCACACGCTTGTCCGCAGCGAATATTTCTGGATTCAATAGCTCTGCAATCTCTTCAAGCTCCTCCACACTACACTTTTTATGCGAAAACCATAAAGAGCCGATTTTATGCATATTTATCACCCACAATTTTGAAAATAACTTTTTCTGCAACTTCAACCGATGCATCAAGAGCCACCCAGCATTCCGGGTCGTTCAAAACAAGGCTCAAAATCTCTCTCCTCCTCTCCTCTTCTTTAATCTCCCCTTTTAAATATTCCCTCAGCTTAGACTGAATCAGCAGCATCTTCTCCTCTTTATCTCCTATAAGGGACGAAATCTTCCTCTTCATATAGCTTGCCATTGCAGGTCCTTTCCCACTGGTCGAGACGGAAATCAGGAAACCTCCTTTATTTACAACTGAGGACATAAACACATCCCCTACATGCCTATAATTAACAAGCGCATCAAATTTTGCCGCCTCTTTTAAAATACGCCTGTTTAGAGTCTCGTCATCGGTGCAAACGAGGACCAAAAAAGCGCCCTTTATTAGCTCTCCCAGGTTCTGTTCCCACAAGTCACATCGGAAACACTGAACTTCTCCCTCTTCTTTCAGCTCTTCTAAGCGAGGTGTGAAATCAAGGCTGTAAACTTCCACGTTCAACTTCTCACCTGCTCCGTTCGTCTCTAAAATCTGATGTATTTTCCTTTCCGCAACTGTACCGCCGCCAAACACCACTATTCTTTTACCGGAGATGTCAACATAGAGAGGAAGCATAGCTTTTTTTTCTTTTACTAAAATATTTTCTCTTTTGATTTTTAAAGTTTTCGCTTTTTTTCTCTTTTATTCTACATCTCTCCACGTGACTTCAACTTCATCAGGTCTGTAATTTGGGTTAACCGCAGATTTCTCTATCGGCGTTGTGTTCCCACTATTGAACATTAGCAGTCCAAGATAAGCAATCATTGTGCCGTTATCCTTCAAATATTTGTTCTCAGGGACGTAAAAATTTGCACCTCTGTCGTGGCACATTGTTTGTAGCATCTGCTGTAATCTCCGATTCGCTCCTACGCCCCCTGCTAACAGCATCTCATCCTTACAGAGATGTGCCATTGCACGCTCTGTTACTTCTGTGAGCATGGCAAACGCAGTTTCCTGAAAGGAATAACAAACGTCCTCTGTTTTATGGTGGTGTAAATTTATAGCGTCTTTAGCTGAAGTGGTCAACCCGGAAAAAGACAAATCCATTCCCTTTACTACATACGGCATATAAACATATTCAGCACCTTTGGAAGCCAGTTCTTCTATCTTTGGTCCTCCTGGATGACTTAGCCCTAAGTAGCGAGCTAACTTGTCCAGAGCGTTCCCTATTCCAATATCCAGCGTTTCTCCCAGGATGCGATACCTTCCGGAACGGTATGCCAATACCTGCGAGTTTGCTCCACTTACGTATAACACCACCGGGTCTTTCGTTCCACAGCGCCACCTTCCGATTTCTATATGCGCGATGCAATGATTAACGCCGATTAAAGGTGTGTTTAGAGAAATGGAGAGCGCTCTCGCTGCCGTAGCCACTGTTCTGAGACAGGGACCCATACCCGGACCCTGCGAGAATGCAATTGCGTCTATATCTCTTAATGAAAAACCTTCTTTTTCTGCGCCTCTAAAAGCTCGTGAGACTACTTTTTTTAGCTCGGATGCGTGATGCTGCGCCGCTTCTCTCGGATGGATGCCACCATGCAAAGGCTTATATGTCGATTCTGCTTCGTATACCGCCCTCTCTTCGCTGACCAGCGCCGCGCTGAGGTTCCATGCAGTTCCTTCGAGTCCTAAGATGAGTGTCATTTAAAATTGTAATTATCGTTTACCATCCCACGAACAAACATCGTAAAAGATACATTTCTTTTCTTCCACCCCATGAAGACATCCATCAGCAGTGCATAGAAACCCCATTTCCCACAGTGCGAAATCAATCTGCCTCGGAGTGAGATTATAACTTTCACTAAATTTCCTGATTGCCTCTATCAACTCCGCATCATTCTGATTATGATAAAACGGGAATTTAATTCTCTCGGCTATTCTGCGGACATGTGCATCTACAAAAATCAACTCAGAGTAATCAAGGTCTCGCGTATTAAATATATTTTCCATTTGCAGGAACAGCAAGGATTTCGTACCTATGCCTCTTATCTGTTCTAAAAGACTTCTAATAACAATTGCCCTCTTCGAATTATCTAAATCTTTTATCTTTTTAAAAAGCTCGTCAAAATTTGTGATCGCAGAGTTATTCAGCAAACAAAGAGTATCGTAGTAGAAAAATATCTTTGGCTCGTTTCTGAATTTAAGTCTATGATTATTAATTAGTTCAATCCATTCATGTACCGGGCAATCTGCTCTATATTCACAAGCCTCGTAGATTTTCAGATTACACCATTTGCCATTGCACGAAAATTTCGCTGATCTGTAGATATTATCTACCTTATCTTTAATGCCCTTCTTATCTATGCTATCGAAGTTTTCAGCTAAAATAGAGTTTATTGTGACCTCTTTAGACCTATAATAAGGGCATTTTTCCGGGAGGTCTCTTTTTAGCATAATTAGATCTCTATCTGCACTTATGCACATCTCGGCCACTTTTCGCAGCATTGGATCGGTTTTACCGCCAAAGGTCTGTGAAAACGCGAGATACCAAAGCGCAAGATCAAAGTCGCCTGTATAATCATGGATAGCATGGAAAGATTTCTTAAATACGTTATCCATATCTTTATTTTTACTCAAAAGCCAGTCACGGTTCACATCGCCTTTTGAATACTCTCGAATGATATCCGCGATCTTTCTCCTCCTATCCCCGATATAGCTATTTCCCTTCATTCTTCTCTCAATAATCTTCTTCTCTGCACCACATAATCATATAATAGATCGTTTCCATCGATGTGCGCTGATGCAGTTGCACTGCCGACTACGGTAGCAAGCCCCACAAAGATTGCCAACGCGACCATACCGATATTATCCGCTTCATTCTTGACATCGTTCTACTTAGCTCCCTTTTCTATTTTATCTCTTCGACCTTCTGGATATATAGATTCAGGTCATCTAAATATCTTTCCATTTCATCAAAATCTAATGTTCCATCATAATAACCAACTACATGAAGATTATCCCTCAGAGAAAAATAAATATATCTCAGCTCCCTTTCTACATATTTATTAACCATAAATCTTCTTCCCCTATCCGTTCTCGGAAGTTCCTCTTCTTTAACTCCGTTTTTAACCAAAATGGCATAAGTAGCTTCTACCGCAGAAAGCCAACCATTCGCACATGCATCTCTTAAATGAATACTCTCGTTCTTCTCTCGCGCTATCTCAAATTCTTCAACTGCTTTTTGATACAGCTTTTTTGCTTCTTCTAAATGCAAGTGCTCTTCACTCATTTTTCTTTCTCCATTTTATTGCTTTTAATTCAATGGATACAAGCTTTAATTTCAATGCTTTCGGATCAATGATTTATAGATTAGACCCATTGCCTTTCACTCCTAATATATAAATAATCACTTTATTGAATTATACTTGGTAATACTTCTCTTCTTTATTCAATTTCATACGATAGCAGGAGATATTTATAAGAAAGAGAAAGTGCAAAGAAAAGAAGTAATAGTGGATACAAATGCGCTGCTCATACCAGGAGAATTTGGCATTGATATATTTGAAGAGCTGGAGAGACTGGGATATGAACGCGTAATCGTACCGAAAGCGGTCTTGAAGGAATTGGACGGACTCAGACGAAGACCGGATTTGAAAGGCAAAGAGAAGAGAGCAGCGAAGATTGGTTATTCTTTAGTGCTTAAGTATGTGCATGCATCCAAACCAGAGCCCCACAGGTGCAAGGTGCTGATAAACGAAGGGGAGGAAGAAGAAGAGGGAAGAGATGCTGACGAGATAATTGCAGAATTGGCGTTGAATAAAAAAGCAGCAGTACTAACAAACGACGAGCCCTTGATGAGGAAATTATCGAAAGCGGGAATAGCAACGGTGTATTTGAGAGGGGGGAATAGGTTGGAGGAATATAAGTGAACCTACTTATATATTTCGGGTAATTGTTCAATATCTTGTGGGAAGAAAATCCTAAATCCCAAATCCGAAATCCTAAACAAATCCCAATGACCAAAATTACAAATTCAAAACTAAGCTCTTTACAGGGTCTTACAGGCTCGTGAGGTCGTATGGGGGTTTTGATATTTGGATTTTGAAATTTGAATAAGCCCCTACTGGG
>JAODGL010000205.1:2803-3202 GCA_025464585.1 Methanosarcinales archaeon | reverse complement strand
AGAAAAACGATCCCATTTAAAGTCGCTCAACGGGATGAAGGATAGGACGATACTGCTGAATGGTTTCTCGAAGGCGTATGCGATGACCGGATGGCGATTAGGGTATGCAGCAGGGAATAAAGAGATAATAGAAGCGATGATGAAGATACATCAATATATAATGCTCTGTGCACCGATTACGGCGCAGATGGCGGCGATGGAAGCTTTGAGAAACAATGACGAGGTCGAGAGGATGGTAAGCGAATACAACCGGAGGAGGAGATTAATGGGCAGCGTATTTGGTGCTTGTGGCGAGGGATTCATAAGGTGTGCTTATGCGGTGTCGCAGTATGAGATAAAAGAGGCTTTGGATAGGATAGGAAGGTTTTTGGAAAAATGGGAAAAGTGAAGAAAGAAAAG
>JAODGL010000205.1:0-2632 GCA_025464585.1 Methanosarcinales archaeon | reverse complement strand
AGAGGGCTGATTTCTTCGTGTTGAAAAAAAGTAGATACGAGAGGCGAGTAGAAGATGAGCACGGAATCTATCGCTCTGAAGTCATACCGGGGTTCTGGATAAAAGTGGAATGGCTGTGGAGTTTACCACCGGTTCTGGACGTGCTGAAAGAATTGGGGCTGATATAGGCGTTTAAAGGTGCCTGAAAAAGATATTCGGAAGACCACGTATCTTTATTCAATCAGCAACAACCCGAAAAAAGTTATCTCTTCATAAGGCGATGTGCGTACTTCAAGTTCATAACCCACCTTCCTTACAGTCTTATACACATCAATTCCAGACGCTTCCATCGACGGTCTTGCGCGATCCTGATGTTCACAGAATCTCTTTGAGGCGTGGTCAAGAACAAAATTTATTCTTTCTGGCAGGCAATCAGCGCAATAGGAGCAGGGGAGTGCACCCATCGCAAACGCTTTGTAATAGCCAGAGAGAAAAGTGTGCCTCTCTAATTCAAACATCGTGTTGTGCATCTTCAATATCGCACCCCAGAGGAAATGATGAATGTGCGCAGGAGGGACTTTTGTATTCGGCTGCACGTCTTCAAATCTTGCGATAAGCGCTTTTTCATAGCCCCTTAAGAGCTTTCTCGTCTCTTCTGGCGTTGGTGTATAAGGCGGGCAGGTAAGATGCTTACCGTATGCTCTACATCCATACCGGCATTTCCAACGCACCCAATCGGCTACTTCGATTTCATCTGCGGGAATGAACTTGAAATCCTCATGTATCTCTTTTAATTCTTGTAAAAGCGTATCGAAACTTTTCTTCATTTCCTCACTTCTTTTGTTCTTTGATTTACCGATGATATTGAGGTTTCACACCATATACAACTCCATTTCATTTAGCTCATCCTCAAATTCGTCTCCAGTGGTCACAATAAAATCACGCAAGCTTCCACTCATGAAATCATAACTATCTCTTAGCATCTCTATCGTAGCTCGTTCTTTACTCGCTGGCGTGACAATAAAGAGAACCACTCCATTTAATGGAAACATTTTTCGGTCTGACCCAGGCACCCGGGCTAAACATATATTTGCCATGTCCACGACAGCGACATCTCCAAGTACCGTCTTCGGTGTATCGTCTTCTTCTATCTCTACAATTATTTGTATCGTCCCTTTTTTTATTCCCACAATGTCAACATCAGCTAAAGCGAATTTTTCTCCGCCGTGCTCACGATAAATCCGGACGCCGCCCCCTTTTTCCTCGTGCGAACTATTTACCGTATATCCAAGATTTCTGAGTATTTTTATACACTTCCCCTTTATCTCACTATATCTATTCTCAGGCATATTTAATCCCCCTAAACTTATCTCATCTCTTTTGCAAGCCTTACTAATTCCTCTATAAATTTTACTCTTTCCTTCACATCCTCTAAAACCAGCCTTGCTTCATGAAAACCCTCAACATGCAAAGTCCATGCATGGTCCCAGAAGTTGATAATCTCGGGTTTTGTTGCTGAAAGTCGCCTTACTGCATCGAATAGCAGTGTCGTAGTCCATCTACCCCTTTTCTCTGCCTCTTCATATTCCCTTAACGCGAATCTCGCAGCAATCGCCTTTAACGCCTCTTCAGATGTTTTGTAAAGCTTTTCGCTTGCTTGCACCGCATCCTCCTTTTCTATGCATTCCTTCGCCTCTTTAAACATCCTTAATGCAAGTTCAAGATGCTGATATTCATTTGTTTCCATCTTTCTCATCTTCCTTTTCCTGTCCTTTATTTGCCTCAATCATATTTTAAACCAAAGTTTAACTTAGTTTTTTATCTTCTCTATACAACTATATCCCCTCTAATATCATATCAATTTTTGATTCGTATGCTAATATATATTTTGATGCCTCGCGTGCTAAACTCAATTTCGTATCGTACGAAAGTTCCCCTCCTTTTCCAAGCTCCTCAATTACCGCATCGTATCTCGCGGGATTTACGATAACCGCCACATGTTCAAAATTCTTTATCCCGGAGCGAAGCATTGCAACACCGCCGATGTCCATACTATCCAGCGTATTTTCTAAGGGTATGAGGTTTACAGCAACAATTCCTATCTCCGCGGTTGCGATTCCCGCGTGAATTCGTGGATGCAGTGTTTTTACTTTGCCGCCAAGCATCGCTTGAAATCCTGTAAATGCAGATACTTCTGTCACCTGGACTCCGCTTTTCAAAAGCTCCTTCGCCGTGCCTTCAGTTGCGATTAGCTCTATTCCAAGCTCATTTAGAGCTCGTGCAAATTCCACCACTTTATCCTTCTTAAATACACTTATTAAGGCTTTCATCTCTTTATCCTACCTTCAAACCATCCTGTCTTCACTTCTCTCATCTCTTTTTCATCAAATTCCGGCACATACGGCTTTATATCTATCAAAGGCGTGCCATCAATTGCATCTATGCCTCTAACCCTCAGTATATTTCCCTTCCTTTCTAACAACCTAACAATAGAAATCCCGATTGGATTCGGTCTGTGTGGTGACCGCGTGGTAAATAAACCATGTAGTTCAGTATCCCAGGGAGTTCTCACGAGAAGCGAATAGCCCTTTGATTTATGCAGCCAATACAGGACGAGAAGATGAGAAAATCCTTCTATGTCTTTTAAACCCCC
>JAODGL010000201.1 GCA_025464585.1 Methanosarcinales archaeon | reverse complement strand
TAAAAAAGGAAATAGATGAAAATTTTGAAAAAATACAGAATGAAGTCGTCTCTATTTTAGAACTTCAATTACCCGATGGAAATAAATTAAGAGAAGTGATCACACATCAAGAATATCCAGATATATTTCGAAACATTATCTCGATGTTACTAACAGGAGATCCTAAAACAGTATTCGATACTTATGAAGATTTGAAAAAAAAATGGTAAAATCATTGCCTGTAATATTATTAATCAATGCAAAGTACTATAATCGCTTCTTCTGAGTTTGTACCAAGAAGCACTCACCTATCCCTAATTAGCAGAAGGTGGAAGGAATAGCGTTTTTCAAATAATTTGGGCATTTAAGAGTGTGGTAAGATAGAAGAAGCTCTTAATTTACTTTTTAACTGCTTTAATTCCGGAGTTACACTTGGGTCTTTTTTGACTAAAATAGCTCCATAATATGCAATCATGTCGGTCAAGTGTAATAAAGAATAGAAACGAGCAATTTTAGATTCACCAATAGCTCTAAATTCGATAATGCCCGAGCAATCACGTAGTAATTTTTTAACCTCGTCTATTTCTCGTTTCATTTTTGATCTTTTTTCGCTATCTCGAAGTAAAATAGGAATAAAATTTAATTTTTGATTTGTAGATGTCCAACTCATGATCTCATTATGCCTAAGCTCTGGAAAATGGTTGTAAAATGCAAACATTCTTGCATTTTCATTAAGCATTTTTGTAAAACGAGGGCCTAAAGAACCAAATGGTGGTTCAACATACAAAATTGGGATATGTATTTTTAACAGCAAAGCAACTTTTTTGGCTATGTTCTCTTCAGTTGGGACATTAATTCCAATCTCAGCATTCAGTTCATTGACAACCTTAATTGATTCCAATAATGCATCTTCTTTATCAGCATGAACCACTCCAATATTTTCTAAACACGCTAGGGATGGACCAAACATAAATGCAAATGACGCACGGGAAGGAACAGGAGTTGAGTAAGTAAAGTAAAGAATTTTATTTTTCTTTGCTATTTCGATTAACTTATTCCCTTGACCAATTACGATTATTTTTGCACCTCTTTTTTTAGCTTGATAATACTGGCTAATAACTTCCTCGGTCTCACCAGAATCGCTAATCGCTATTAAAAGGGTGTTAGATGTGAGGTACTTGGGTATGTTATAATCTTGAGAAAGGGCATAAGGAATTGTTAATTCATCTTTAAGTAGAGATCCCAATGCTATTGGTGCCATTCCGGATCCACCCATTCCCGCACCTATAATATTTTTAATGTCGTTGGAAGGGAAGGAGAAGATATTCTTTGCCTTCTTGTAGGATTCTAAAGAATCTTTAGCTATTGAGCATAAATATGAATACATGTTTGATCGATCCAAATCTCGTACATAGTTAATGTCATCAAGATTAGCAGACCCTTCAAATGACATCAATTTATTCATATCCAAGGATAGTCGTTTTCTCTCTCTTTGATACATGTTTCATCTTTTTGTTTGCGTTATTTCTTAACTTCTTCTTTAATACAATATCAGGTATATTTTCATCCCTCAAGAATTCATCATCTGATTTATTTTGTATTTCTAACCATTCATCTTTACTGACTTCGGTAAAAAATTCACATTTTTTCATGTGCTCTTTGATATTCCAGCATAGGTCAATCTCGAAGTATCTGCTCAGGCTACAATACATCTCTAAGGCTTCCCTCGAATATTTGCAATACATATTTTTTAAAATATACTTCTTGTTTATAAAATATAGAGATGTCATATACATAAAAGGTAGATGATTAGAAGAAGAGTCATGAAAAATAAGAAGAAGCTTTTTAAGCAGTATTTCAGATTACTAATGGTCTTTTTCATCATGGTTAGTGCATTTCTTATTTTTTTATCATTTTACGTAGAGGAATATGGTTACGGACTATTGAGCATAGCATTGCGACAACTTGGAGTAGCGACTTTTATAGCAAGTACCGTTAGTGTTTTCTTTTCAGAATATTATAGTAAGGTTCGTGAAGAAAGCTTACGAAAGGAGCTACTGACAATTGTCACGCAAGCAATGGAAGAGAGGCGTAATCTCGAAGAGGCGGGCATAGTTTCCATATATCCTGATCGAAGAGGAAAGGCCGTAGATGATTTGCGAGCAAAATTAGAGAGTGTAGAAGAAGGTACTGTGCGAATGATTGGAGCTACGTTACGTGTTTTCTTTAATCCCGGGCCTGATTTTAGTGATATTATTCATAGAATCGTAAACACAAAACCGAAAGTTAAATTTCAGGTTTTGTTGCTAAATGTGAATTCACTTCAAGCATTGTACCGTTCGGAAGCAGAAACTGTGGGGGGATCATTTAAAGATGATGAGGATTATAGGAATAGAAGTGCCCAATATTTAGAAAGCGAAAGCTCACGTATACAAATCAATTCGCTCAACAAGAGTGTCAAATCAAGAGAGCCACCAATTGAAGTAAGGTACTATGATACGGCGCCATATTGCCTATTAGTTATGTTTAATGATGTTTGCTATACATCGCAGTATATCTACGGCGATCCAAACACGCAGGTTCAGACAGTTAAATTACCATTGATCAAGTTTAAAGAGGGATCTAATGCTTATAGTAAATTTAAATGGCATTTTGATTTCGTTTGGAGAAATGCCGTTCCTTATGAAGAAGTGGAAAAATCGCTTAAAGAGAGACCTGTCATAAAAACACATCGCCATTTCGTGGATTATGAAAACAAAGTATGAAAACAAAAAAGTTTATGAAGAAAGAAGAAATCCTGATAGAAGCGCTGCCGTATATTCGTAAATTCTACGGCTCGAAAATGGTGATAAAGTTAGGCGGGCATGCGCTGGTAGACGAGAGCATTATGGACAATATCACGCAAGATGTGGTGCTGCTTAGATTCGTCGGGATAAACCCGATAATCGTGCATGGCGGTGGTCCAGAGATAACGAAGTTGATGGAGAAGCTGGGTAAGAAGCCTGTATTTATTGAGGGGCTTCGTATCACCGATGACGAAACGATGGAAATAGCGAGGATGGTGCTTGTAGGCAGCGTTAATGAGCGCATAGTATCGCTCATTGGTAAACATGGAGGGAAGGGAATCGGATTGTCAGGAAATGATGGAAAGCTAATAGTGGCAAAGAAGCTTAGCTCGCAGAAAGTTGGCATTGAAGGAGAAGAAAAAGAAGTAGACCTTGGCTGGGTGGGAGAAATAGAGGAAATAAACGCGGAGATAATAAACATAACCACTGAAAAAGGGTATATTCCCGTAATATCGCCAATAGCAGTGGATAATGCGGGCAACAGCCTTAACGTGAATGCCGATTTAGTCGCTGGCGAGATAGCGTATGCGATAAAAGCAAAAAAGCTGATTTTGCTCACCGATGTTCCCGGATTGCTGCGAAACCCTGCTGACCATTCTACTTTGATTTCAAAGGCGACAACCGCGGAAATAAAAGCGTTTATCGCAGATAGAATTATCGGTGAAGGGATGATCCCGAAAGCAAAAGCGAGTTTAAAAGCAGCCTCCGGTGGCGTCACTTCTCATATACTCGATGGACGCGAAGCCCATTCCATTTTACTTGAGTTGTTTACCGATAAAGGAATTGGCACGATGATTGTTTAATGCACTTCACTACCTCTGTTATTTACATTGGAATACAACACCAAAGCTCGTATTCCTTTTTCGTCCAGAAAGGCTTTTGTATCCACAGCGAGTTCTTTTGCTCTTTTCTCTCCCTCTACGATTGCATACGTTGCGGGACCAAAAGAGGACATCCCATGTCCCAACGCATACAAGTCGAAGAAGCGGAAAAGCTCTTTTATTATACCATGCTGAAGCTCTACCTCCTTTTTCTTAAACCCTACCTCTTGCAGCACGGTTAAGCTCGTAGCAAAAGTATGTATGTCTTTCTCAAGCACAGAAGGCAGAATCCGCATGAGCGTTATCCTGCATATCTTTTCCACTTCGCTGCTTTTTATCGGGCAATACCGCTGGAAAATTTCTATCTCTTCGAGTCCGTGTGCACCTCTTTTCACCTCCGGTATTGCAACAACAAAGAACCAGTTTTCGGGGATAGCATGCTGAAATAGAATTGGTGGTGGCGGGACCTTCGATGCAGAAGAAGGGAGAAAATTCGTTTTTGTTCTTTCACTTTCCTTTTCTTCCTTTACCCCCGCTTCACTCTTTCGAAATAGATGACCACCGTCTAAGATGAACCCACCCTTAGCGAAAGCAGCCGTACCTATCCCAGAAGTGCCACCTCTTCCCACCAGTTTTGCCAATTCCTCCACGTTATAATTCCTGTTCTCCAGTACAGAAATTGCTTTTGCTACACTTAACGAGAGTTGAGTCCGAGAGCCCAGACCCACATGGGATGGCAACTTTCTCAATATCTTTATACGGTAATTTCTCCTTAGCGGAGGCTCTATTCTACTTCTTATCCGTTCCAATATGGAAACAACTTCTTCAGGATTCTCTTCGAGCTCAACCTCATTATCAACCGCGGATACTTCTATCTTCAAAGATGGCTCATTTAGTGCCACTCCTATTCCCCCGTCCACTCTCCCAAGCTCTCCGTTCAGGTCTATAAGTGCGAAGTGGAGTCTGCTCGGTGAGGTTATAAGAACACTCATTCCGGCAGTCAGATTTTTATAAGTACATAGATAAATAATATTATAAAATAGAATCAAATGGATAAGAGTAACTTAAAAAGGGGGAGCAAAACAAGTTATGAAGAATTTTTAGAGATGTGCGACGAGGACACCTTAGCAGAATGGGTGGATGGCGAAATAGAATGGTATTCTCCGGCGTCATCCAGGCATCAACTCCTCGCAGACTGGCTCACCTCCGTGCTTCGCATTTATGTAGAGACACGGGGCTCGGGTGTTGTCATCTCCGCTCCCTTTCAGATGAAAACCGGGCGAGATTTACCGGGGAGAGAGCCTGACATAATCTTTCTAAGGAAGGAAAATCTTGGATTGCTCAAAGAGACGCATATTGAGGGACCTTCTGACCTCGCAGTTGAAATTGTCTCTGAGGAGAGCCTGTTAAGGGACAGGGGTGAAAAATTTGCAGAATACGAAATTGGTGGTGTGAAAGAATATTGGATACTTGACCCGGAGTTGAAGCGAGCTGATTTCTTCGTTTTGAAAGAAGGGAGATACGAGAGGCGAGTAGAAGATGGGCAAGGGATTTATCACGCTGAAGTCATACATGATTTTTGGATAAAAGTGAGGTGGTTATGGGATTTACCTCCAGTTCTGGATGTGCTGAGGGAGTTGGGGTTAATATAGACTTCAAAATACTTTTGACGCAATTCTATCCAGTATTTCAGTGTTCCTGCTCAGCATTTCAGCATCCCTGTCAGAAGTCTCTCTTATTTTATTTAATAGTTCAACACTCTTATCAGAGGTCTCCCTTACCTCTTTCAAGATCTCCTTTATCCCGACTAAAATCTCTTGTGTCCTCTTTTCTTCCTCTACAATCAATCTCCTTGTTGCTCTTCCATTGTAAACACTGAATATCCCAACGATCAACCCGAAAAGCGATGCACTTCCCAAAATTAAACTAACCGCTACTATTATATTGATTTCCATAATTTTTTATTTCCTTTTTTCCATTATAAAGCTTTAAATATGTACTAAAGATGCAGAGCAATATAGAAGACCAGATAAAAGAAGCAATAGACACAATAAAAAGCGGTGGCACGGTAGTTTACCCAACAGAAACGGTATATGGATTAGGAGCCGATGCATTCTCCGAAGCAGCGGTGCGGAAAGTATATAAGATAAAAAAGAGAGCTTTATCACAGCCTATCTCCATTGCGGTTTCCTCCTTTGAGATGTTGCACGAAGTTGCATATATCGAGCCTGAAGCCTTAAGAATCATAACTGAGCTGTTGCCCGGACCCGTCACGGTCTTGTTGAGAAAAAAAGACGTTGTCTCTGGGGTCTTAACTGCTGCATCCGATGTTGTTGGCGTAAGATTCCCTGAGAATGAAATCGCAACCCGGATAATAAAAGAAACGGGGCCTGTAACCGCAACAAGTGCAAATGTATCTGGTAAAAATCCACCGACTTGTGTAGAAGAAGTGGAAATAAAAGCAGATATTATTATAAATGGGGGTAAGTGTAAATATAGTATGCCGTCCACCGTGGTGGATATGTCGATGGCGAAAGCGATAAGGATAAAGATAAAAAGGAGGGGAGCGTGCTATGATAGAGTACTGCACATCATGCGGAGTAAAATTGCTGGAAAAGGGCTTCACGGTTTTCCCGTGCCCTAACTGCGGAGAAGTCGAGATAAGTAGATGCGCGAAATGCAGGAAGCAAAGTAATTTATACAGGTGTGAGAAATGTGGTTTTGTAGGTCCATAAAAACAAACATAAAGAAAAAATGAGATGGCAAGGAAAGTCAAGGCGGAAATATACCGGTGGTAGACTCCATCTCCACCGTAAGAAAAGGAAGCACGAAGCTGGTAGACCCGCAGCAGAGACTACTGTCGGTGTGATAAGAAGGAGAAAAGTTAGAACGAGAGGCAACGGCGAGAAGATGCGGTTACTCAGATGTGATTTTGCTAATGTCGCAGACTCGAGAAGCGGAACCACGAAAAAGGCTAAGATAATAGCTGTGAAGAACAATCCTGCGAATCCTTTCTTCGCAAGGCGGAATATAACAACAAAAGGGGCAGTGATAGAGACTGAAATTGGAGATGCGGTGGTTACAAGCAGACCGGGTCAGGATGGAGTGGTGAATGCGAA
>JAODGL010000123.1:556-9670 GCA_025464585.1 Methanosarcinales archaeon | reverse complement strand
ACGGATTTTTCCATGCGTTCTCTCTGTTAAGCATTGTCCTTACACCTTCTAAAATTTTCTCAGGCTTTGTTCCCGCCAATATATTTGATCCGAAGTGCTGGACGTTTTGATCCAACTTTCCTAAAGTTTGATGTTGTGATTTCCTGAGGTCAACAATAGAGGTCATCAAGATTTTCACATCATACTCTCCGTTTCAAGTATTCCCACAACCCTCTCCACGGCTTTCCCATCCCCGAACGGTACTTTCTTTCAATAAATAATGGCTATATTTTTCCGCAGACACTAATATCGTAGCCAGTGCTATGCACTACCAGATACTTTCTCCAGCAAGGACTTTAGGATTTCCTTCTCAGCAGGTTTGGGAATTTCACGATTCTCCTTCTTTGCAGTCTCTATCCATAAATCTATCGCTATTTTAACTTCCCTTATTGCATCTTCTTCGCTCTCTCCAAAAGCTGAGCAGCCAGGAAGTTCCGGAACCACAGCGATATATCCTCTGTCCTCTTCACTATAAAATAGCTCTATTGTATATCTACCAGCCATCTCTACTCCTCCAATAAATTATATCTCTCAATGATATTTATAAACTGCCTGACTTGATAAGGCTTTGCTTTTCCTTTAACTTCTTGAAAGTTTAACATCTCTCTTACGCCCTCCTTAACAAATATCCTGTGGCTGCCTTTGCCACCCCTAAACTCAAAGCCAAATAACTCTGCCACTCTACAAAGCTCCTCAAATCTAACATTTTTTGGATTCTCTTTGAGCTTTTGGTATATTTCCTCTCTCTTCATCTTCTCTCGATTCTCCTACACTTGAATATAACCGTTCCCTTCTGTATATGGCTTCCCTGGGTCAACACATTATATGCATGTTCTGAATTCTCTGGCTCAATCCAATTTCATAGGACACCAATCGTATTCCAATATTAAAGCATAATGTAGAATATTTTCCAAAGCATGGATGCATAACATCTGTCCTCTCTAAAACTAATTGAACTCAAACCTCGGTTGTATCGGGAACCAGGAATATCGTTCAGTATCCAGAATAATCATTCCAGCAATACCTCCTCAACCCCTTTCTTGAAGTGATACTTATCCTTATCCTCCAGTTCTTCTATTATCTGTTTTATTTCCTCTCTGTCTATGAACCCTTTCTCCTTACAGACCATAAGCAACTCTGGAATGTTAAACACAGCCAACCCCTCTTTTTCAGCAATCTTCTCCGCTTTTCTATCCTCTATAAACGCTATCTTATTCCCGGCTGAAGCTATTACACTCAGTTCACCAACTCCAAGTTCTGGATACTTGTCTTGTAAATTTGCAAAGTCTGAAGATTCCACTATTTCGATGCTGCCCTTTTGTAGGTTTTTGACCAGTGGTTTAATCAGGTTTTTACTCCTGCTCAGCTCTTCGTATACCTCCGTTGTTATGAACAGCTTATTGAACAGTTTCAAGACTATATCCAGACGATCTATTTTTAGAAGAGCGCTGATAAAGCCTGTGTCGGCTAAAGCATGCTTAACATCTTTGCTTTCTCTCTCAGCTCTTTTGCCGATTCTGGTCCCCTCCTTATCGTGATATTATTTTTGATTAAAAGCTCTTTCATATCCTCATAAGACAGTCCAGCTATTTCTGATGCTTTGCCAAGGCTTATCCTGTCATCCTTATAGAGCTCTACCGCAATTTTTTCCCTGAACTCTTTGTTTACGGTCAGAAAAAGGTTCACGGCATCGCGTAATAACCCCTCTACATCGTAGCCAAGTTTTTCCGATGCCTTCAATATATATTCTATATCAGTTATCACTTTCACTCACCTCACTATTTTTATATTCTTTGAATTAAAAGACTTTCCCCCTAAACTTTTATCTGTAGATAAAATTTCACAAATTGATTTCTTCAAATCAACGATTGACGTGATTAAGATTTTCACCGTTCATCCTGAGCGATTCTCCTGCATTTGTATATAACCGTCCCCCCTTCTGTATAAGGCTTGCCCGGGTCAACGCATTGCATATATGCATGGTCCGGATCTGCCTTTGTTGTTAATCCCAATCAAAACTCTTTCTACCGCTGTAATCATATCCAATCGTTCCCTGAAACTTTGCAACACATCTGACAGAGTCCATAGAATTGCACAATAATTGCACAATAATTGCACAATCAGATGTTTGGTACATAATAACTCCCCCTTCCCCTGCCAACTCTCTTTATCAAACCTTTTTCAACCAGATCAGATAAATCATTTGTGGCTGTGTTTCTGGATATCTCAAACATTTTAGCATAATCAGCGTTTGTAATCTTTCCTTTTTTGAGCTTTTATTGGATATTCCAACTTGTCAATTCTCTGGAAACTGTACTCTGTTCTGAAACCAAACAATCTCATATTTTTTCTGACAAAATCCTCTGCATGCTCAACCATCTCCCATAGAGCCCCTGAACAATCCAGTCTATCCAGGAAATCCTTAGTTAATTTCTTACCTGCAAATCTCGCAAGTCTCAGTTGCGACTGAAGAACAAATCTTTGTGGATTCTTACCAAAGAACAGTATTCCTGCATTGGTTGGTTTTACTTCGCCATTCACTTTCTTTGCTGCTCATCCCAGTAAACCTTTGAGGTCTTGAGAGCAAGATTCCTTATCTCCCCATATCCGAGTTTCTGATTTGATCTTCCAACCCTTCTATACGCTCTTCCAGAAGCAAGAACCGGTTTTTGTTTACTTTCTTCAACATCCACAACGATGACTCTTTTGTTATCAATTCTCTCAACACGAATTGATGGATAGACAATCGGATCTGTACTCTGTTTTATCTTATTTGCCAAATTTTCAATCGTTCTTTTACCGATATCTACTACGAGAACTTCACCTTTGTCACTCACCCCAATGAGTACTCTTCCCCCTTTCGTATTTGAAAATGCCGAAATGCTCTCAATTATCTTATCTATCTGGGACAGAGATGGTTTGAATTCTACTGTCTCTGATTCTCCTTCTTTGATTAAATCCTCTATTTTTATCATTTACATTCCCTCTTCAGTATCTCAACAATTCTCTCCCCAGCCCTTCCATCACCAAACGGATTCTCCCGGTTGTTTTCTCTATTCAGCATTACTTTAACCTTCTCCAAGATTCTCTCAGGCTTTGTCCTTGCCAAGAGATTTGAGCCAACTTCTAAGGTTTCCGGTCTTTCCGTATTATCCCTCAGGGTTACGCACGGCACTCCGAGGATGCATGTCTCCTCCTGCACGCCGCCCGAATCCGTCAACACCAATTTCGCTTCCGATTCTAATCGAAGAAAAGAAAGATAATCTACGGGTTCTATGAGTTCAACACCGATTGTTCTCAACCCAAAAAGATTCATCATCTTCCTCGCCCTTGGATGTACCGGATAAACCACAGGCAGGTCAAACTCCCTGGCAACAAGTTCTAAACCTTTGATGATGCCCTCAAATCTGCTCTTAACATCTACATTCTCCTGCCTGTGCGCAGTCGCCAAAAAATATCCCTCCGGGCTGAGTTCGAGTTCGTTCAAAGGATCCATCCCGTCATCGCTGATACTTAAATTCTGATACACTGCATCCACAATCGTGTTCCCGGTAAAACTATTGCGATTCTCTTCATTCCTTATTCTTACCTTTTACTATCACAGCAAACCATCTACATAACTCTTCTCTGGTAGATTATGGACAATCGTCTGAATGTTATCTGCATCTTTCCCCAGCACACTTATAGACTTTAAGGTGATTAATGGAACTCTTTCAACTCCGCTTGCAGTAACCATAGTAACCCTATCTTCTGATACCGCCGGTTCATATCCTAATACCTCTGCAACTTCCCAGGGGATCGTCGTGTGTGTCGCTCCAGTATCGAGTGCCATATCGAGCTTCTTCTCAATATCTTCTCCTCGCATGGTAACGCTTAACACGATTAGAGGTGCTTCCGGATCAATTTTATATTTAGCCATTGAATGCCGCTGCATATCCCTTCTTTGGTATTTCACCTGTATAAAATTGGTATGTGTACTTCCCCTTCGTCTCCTTTAGCGCATCATATATCTCCTCTCTTGCTTTACTGTGTGCTATCAGTTCAACCTCGGTTGGCTGCCCGAACTCATCCTCATCTAAAACTTCTGCAAGCACCCATTCGTCCTTATACTTCCTCCTTATCTCCTCCACCTTTACCATCTTCTCTCCACCCTTTAATATTACTAAAACCTCTGACTTATAAAATATATTCTGCCTACCAGCTTCAATAACGTTCTCCGTGGTAAGAACAATGTTCCTGCAGGAAGGTTCGTAATCGGGAGCTGAAATTTGGGCTGCAAGGTTGATGACCATCTCTTTACCGTTAAATTCGTCATACCATTCTCCTTTCCCCGCTAAATCGGCAAGGATTTTTTTTACCTGATATTTCTCAAGGAATTCCATATTCCTTTCGTTTCTGTCTACTCCTCACTAAATTTCCTGCATTTAAATATAACAGCCCCTCCTTCGGTATATGGCTTTCCCGGATCCACACACTGCATATACGCATGTTCTTCATCCTATGGCGTTGTCAGCCCAAGCTCCACTGGACACCAGTTATATTCCAGTACCAATGCATAATGCAGAATATTTTCCAGTGCGTGGATGCACATCGCATCTTCTTTGGTTAAACAGCCCTGGTTCATTCCCCTTAGTATTACTCCTACTGTCCCCGCAACAAAAACCCCTCTTCCTTGGCTGCAATTCGTACTTTCCTCTCATTTGAAAGGAATGATAATTTCATCTCTTTTATATCGCACTTCCTTCCCTCTTCTCAACCAACCTCGAAATAACATTTAGCACCAATCCCATGAATACTCCAAATGCACCTAAAATAATGAAGAATCCTGCAAGCATCGTGAACGGCATGGAGAAATAGCCCGATTGGTTATATAACTGCAAGAGTTTCAAACCGAAGAAGAACCCTATCATAATGAGCACTAATCCCGGGATTCCCATGAATACCAGAGGTCTTTTCTCTGCTATTAACTGAATGATAGAACCGAGCACACCAAAGCCATGCGAAACAGGATTTTTTGTCGATGTCTTACCGTTTCCATAGTTGCATGTAATCGGAACTTCTTGAATTCTTAACTTTTGCTCTTTTGCTGCTAATATCATCTCAGATTCGATTGAAAATCCATTTCCTCGCAGATTTTCTGGCTTTAATGCCTCAAAAGCCCTGCGATTTAGCGCTCTGAACCCGGACTGCGAGTCGGTAGCCATCCCTCTAATTCCCGTTGTATAATCAAGCACTATCCTTCCAATTCTTCTGTAAAAGGGCATTTGCTTTAGACCCCTGAATCCAATAGCTATGTCAGCATTGCCATCTTGAAGCGGTTTTATGAGCAAAGGGATTTGATTTGGGTCGTGCTGAGCGTCTCCATCGAGTAGTACAAGTACATCAAAACCATTTCCTGCCACATATCCTAAGGCTGACTTTATCGCAGCACCCTTACCTTCGTTTATTTTATGAGATATAATCTTTGCCCCTGCCTCACACGCAATCTCCGCAGTCGCATCCGTTGAACCATCGTCCACCACCAAAACTTCGTCAACTTGCTTTCTTGCCTTTAGAACCACGCTTCCAATTGCCAGTTCTTCATTGTAACACGGAATTGCTGCAAGTGTTTTCATCTTTTATCTCATCCCAACCAGGCTTCCCTTTCTCATTCTTTTTTAAAATGGCAAATCCCCAGCCAGAATATATAATCAGGGTCTCTGAGCCAGCCTTTTAACCCCGGCGCCCATACAAACACCCCGCTCTCTTCCCCCTTCTGAAGGAGTTCAGCCGCTATTTCAAATCCCTTTTTAAATATTCGCATCCCCTTCGTCTCCTTTAACCTTTCTATAAGCCCCAAAAGCTTCTCTACAAGCTTCTCGTTGACTATACAACGGCGTTTCGCGTACCACATCGCCGCTCTGTATAGCGCTTTATCCAGGTATCTCAGCTTTCTCCAGTTGCCGTTCCTCAGTCCCTTCCGAAAAGGTGCATTTAGTTCCGTGTAAGTTATAGCTGTCATAAACATGTAGTATAACTATATCTATTCATGGTTATATAAATACTTGTTGAAACCATCGCCATAGTTTTAGATTCTCGTGAAAACTCTGTGTAATCTTGTGGTTATAAAAAGAGTTTATTGCTGAATCACACGTTTATCCACAACACTTTCCGGAATAATCTTCTCAACGCCCGTTGTGAAACTCTTTATCTTCTCTATGAACTTCTTCTTCAGTTTACCCACTAAAACATGCTCAAGCACGTCCTCTATTGTCACCACGGGTATTATCTTCACTTTATCCTTATACCTCTCCTCGATAAGCACATCATTCAGGTTTGACTGTGGAATCAATACTTCTTTAATGCCTGCCTGCGCAGCAGCCTCCACCTTCGGCGTTATTCCTCCCACGGGCAAAACATCGCCTCGCACGGAGAGAGAACCTGTCATCGCCACACTCTGGTCCACCGGAATATTCTCCAGAGAAGAAATAACCGCAGTGGCAACGGAAATAGAGGCTGAATCGCCCTCTACTCCTTCATGCGTGCCTACAAATTGAATATGGATGTCTTTCGTGGATATGTCCTTCCCGGTGAACTTCTTGAATACCGCGGATACGTTTTGCACTGCTTCCTGTGCTATTTCCTGCAATCTACCCGTTGCTATTACCCTCCCTTCCTCCTTTGATTGCGCTGGTGTAACTTCTGCGATTATTGGAAGCATAACACCGGAATCCCCAACCACCGCGAGTCCGTTCACCTTGCCTACTTCAAACCCCTCGGTTTTGAACAATTTATAATCCTTCTTGTGCTCCAGGTATTCATCAGCCACCTGCTGCTCCACGGATTTTGCCATCGCCTTTGCATTTATCACATGTTCTCCAGTTACATATTTAGCACCTTCTGCGCGGGCAATATCCCCAGCTACACGCACCAGTCCCCCCAGGTCCCTCAGGATCAAAGTAAGATGTCCTTTTCTACCAGACCTTCTTCTCGCTTCCCTTATTATCTCTTCCACGCCACTTCTATCAAAATGGGGTATCTTTTTGTCTCGCTTCACTTCCTGGGCGATGAACCTGACAAGTTTTTTTCTGTTCTCTGCGGTATCGTCCATCGTATCCTTCATGTATATCTCGTATCCATAGCCCTTGATTCGAGAACGGAGGGCGGGATGCATACCAGCTACGGCATCCAGATTGCCAGCAGCGACCATGATGAAATCACAGGGAACCGGTTCAGTTTTCACCATAGCTCCCGCACTTCTCTCTGATTGCCCTGTTATCGGATACTCCTTCTCCTGCAATGCCGTGAGCAGGTTCTGCTGCGCTTCTATCCTGAGCGTGTTTATCTCATCAATGAAAAGAACGCCTTTATGCGCCTTGTGGATAGCGCCCGCCTCTACTCTATCGTGTGCTGGCGTCTCCAATCCTCCTGACTGGTATGGGTCATGCCTGACATCGCCGAGCAGAGCTCCGGAATGCGCTCCCGTTGCATCTATGAAAGGCGCAGTCTCATGTCCGAAATTGGAAACGAGCAACTTCGGCATCATCGCCTCCTCCTTCGGCATCATCCAGCGGAACACCAAAAGTAAAAGCGTAGCGGCAATCATTGACCAAAAAATGTACTCAACCTTAACTGGACTGAATTGTAATGCATAAATAAAACCCATGCCTATAATGAGGAAGAAAGTGAACATGAGAAAAGTACTTCGCATCTGAATGCGTTTTCTCACTTCTACCTTCTGTGCATCCACTATTTCTTTCCCCTTACCATAAGGAACAACCCTTATCTTTGGTGCGTTTTTATCCTCTGGGTTGGGATATACCAATATATCCTGTAATTCCTCCTTTGGCAGCAATTCCGCCATGCTACTTCCAAGCATTGACTTCCCGGTGCCTGGAGTGCCTATCAGCATCACGTGTCTTCTCTGCTTAGCAGCTTTCTTTATCACTTCCACGGCGTGTTCCTGCCCTATCACCTGATCAATCAGCAACTTCGGAACTTCTACATCCTCGGTCGTTTTTATTTCAACACCTGCTAACAGCCCGGTTTCCACTTGCTCCTCGTTTGATTCTGTCATGTCGTCACCTTCTTTTTATTCCACATTAAATTTAAGTTTCATAAGATAAATACTATATCTATTTTATTGTATTTTAACTATACACCCATCTCAAAGACATCGTGTATCGCTTGCGCTGCCTTATAAGCATCTTCCTTTTTTACCACAAAAGAGATATTGAACTCTGAGCTGCCTTGCGAGATCATTATCACGCTTATTCCTTCTTTACCAAGAGCGGAAAAGACTTTCCCGGCAACTCCCGGTGTTCCCGCCATTTCTGCTCCCACAACACCCATTGCGCAGACGTTGCTATTGGATGTGAAGTCGCGAATCACGGTGCCACCTGCGTTCATGCTCTGTATCGCGCCAACCGCTCGGTCCAATTGCGCGCTATCTATAACGATAGATATTGTTCTTTCCGACGAACCCTGACTTATCATTATGATGTCCACCCCCTTAGCGGCTAAGACCGAGAATATACGTGCTGCAACGTCTGATATGCTCCTCACACCTGCCCCAGCGATATTGATAATAGAAGTGTTTTCAATGAGAGTAATGGCTTTGGCAGCCTTTTTTGTTTTTTCCGGCTCCTCACCAATAAGCGTGCCCTTATCTTCAGGCTTGAGTAAATTTTTCACACGTATCGGTATCCTTTTTCTCATTGCAGGTTCTATTGCCCTTGGATGAAGAACAGAAGCGCCGAAATAAGATAGTTCCATCGCCTCTGCGTATGAGATATAGGGTATCTTTCTTGCATTCCGTATTATCTTGGGGTCTGCACTCATTATCCCCTCCGTTTCTTTCCAGAGCCATATTTCATCAGCATCTATCGCCGCACCAATTATGGTGGCGGTGTAGTCAGACCCACCTCTACCCAACGTTGTTATTATCCCCTTCTTCGTTTCACCGGTATATCCGCAAACGACAGGTATTTTACCACCGTCCAATAAAGGCATAATTCTCGCTCTTATCGTCGCTTCTGCGCCTCTCGCTAACTGCGCATTGCCATAGTCTTCATTCGTTATTATCCCCGCACCACC
>JAODGL010000123.1:0-448 GCA_025464585.1 Methanosarcinales archaeon | reverse complement strand
TTTGATATCCTGGCTGCGTTTTCGTGTAATATATCAGTGACTTTGAAGATAGCAGAGGTAACCACGACCATTTCCTCTTTCCCTTCTTCTTTGCACCTCCGTATCAAGTCCGCCACTGCCTTTATCTTTCCACCATCTGCCACTGCCCCTCCTCCAAACTTCATCACCAGTCTCATTCACTTACTCACCTGTTTCTATTCCTGCTGTGTTGCATAATTAAGCATTCATTGTATAAAATTCTTTCTAAGTATATATAGCCCGTATTCAGACGAGGCTCGCGAAGAACGACCTATGAGTCTCACAGCAAACTTGGGTCTGCTATCCGCTGCTTCAGGCATCTCATCAGCCATTCGTGGTTTACAGTGTCGAAGAACTTCGCTATGTCCATATCCACCACGTAATTGACCGGCTGGGTCATGATGGTCTTGTCAAGCATATCCAGCGCATC
>JAODGL010000074.1:767-2965 GCA_025464585.1 Methanosarcinales archaeon | reverse complement strand
AGGAAATTGCACAGTGGATGCTTACGATGTTGCAGGCTTTTGTTGGGAGGGAGGTCATTCTGACATGTGTGGACATACGCTCTACGGGCATATTAGGGGAGTAGTCCTTGCAGTGAATTATATCTGTTCTCCTCCTTGTGCTGGCTGGTCTTGCGTTGTAGGAGAGAAGGAATGCTATTACATGTGCGCAGGTCTAAACGTCACTAGAACCTGTTCTGTACCTTCGGAATGGTGTGGTTATGATATGGAAAACTACGCTACATGTAATTGTCAGTGTGGTCTTGCTACGGATGGATGTGAGGTTGGTTGTATGTGTGGGTGGTGATAGTTATGAAAAAGAGAACAAAGATGATTTATCTATGCTTTGTTGGTGGCTGTATATTTGTGGGGGTATTAATTGCAAGTGTCTTTCTGAGAGGAGCAGACCACGAGGAGAATTCAGTTAAAGCACTGGATTGGAAAGCCAACTCGGAAATACTTAAAATAGCATTTGAAGATGCGCGAGTGAAAGAAATGGTGATGAAGGGAGGTGAATACGGGATAACGGGCATTAATTCAACATCCAGAGATGGTAAATCGTGTTGGCTGGTGGAAATGTCTGTTCAGGATGATGGATGGGCAAATAAGGTGGGCGTAATTGTTGATTTGAATGAGAAGAGGGTGCTGGACATTCAGGAGGAAAAGCACTTCAAACGGATGCCTGAACGAGGTGTGACAGATGAAGAAAGAAAAAGAGCGATAGAGATAGCTCTCAAAAACGATATTGTGAAGGAGAAGATAAAGGGATTAGTGTATGAGATCGGGTGGGTTGATGTGGCAGGTCCTAGGAGAAGAGGAGAGATCCCGAAGGAGAGATTGATTATGGTCAATATAGGCATAATAGGAGCGAATATAGTATACATAGTAGATGTGAATCTTTCAGAAGGAAAAGTAGTGAAGATAACGGAGGCGTATTGGGGAGGGAGAATAAGTATGGAGAATAAAGAGATAGCAAGAGAGATAGCAAAGAATGACTCGAGAGTGAGGGAGATTATATTTGAAGGGCTGAGCGACTGGAAAGAATTGAAAGGGTTTGTTGTGGAGTATATGTATCGTGATAAGATTGTTGGAGGAAAATTGCTGGTAGATGTTTACATGCATAGGGAGAAGCCTGAACCTGAGATCGCGATTATCGCAACAGTCGATTTGGAAGAAGGAAAGGTAACGGAGATAAAAGAGCTGTCTTCTTGGTCTCCTCCGGAAGATTACAAGGTTATCTACAAACAGTGAATGCTATTATACAATGCCATCAAACTTCCTCGACCTGCACATCGTGGACTTCTGCCAGTTGGGCTGCAAGCACTGCTACCTGAATAAAGGCAATAGAGTAATGCTTCTGGACATGCTAAGAGCAATCTGTGAGGATTTCCTCAAGACCAACTTCCCGCTGCCACGGAGTGATATCATCCTCAGCGGAGGCGAACCACTACTGCATCCAGATTTCGTTGAAGCGTGCAACATCGTGAGAAAGCTTAACGGGCATATAACAATGAGCACCAATGGAATCTTAATACCGAAATATATCCATACCTTTAAGAAAAACGACGGAATACAGGTGAGTGTGGATGGAGAGGAGAAAGCACATGATTTCATACGTGGCAGGGGTAGCTATGAAAAAGCGGTAAAGGCTTTGAAATTGCTGGACGAGTATGGAATACGCCATACCCTCTCTTTCACCATCAATCAGGCGAACAGGCACTGCATTGACCATATCATAGACTTATGCGTTGAAACCGGGACACGCACACTCAATTTCAATATCTATCAGCCCATAAGGAAAAGCGATTTGAGACCCATTAGATATATGGAATGGATAGAACTCAGGGGATACGTGAAGGAGCGGGCGGAGAGGGAGGGTATATATGTGCCTGAAGGCTGTATAGAGGGCGGATGCATCGCCCGAATACTGGGCTTGAGCGTCCTCCCTGACGGCACCTACTGGGATTGTTCCCGTAACCAGAAAGTGATAGGTAAGTATCCACAGCCGATAAAGGAGGTTCTGCTTTGGGATAATATAAAAAAACAAACACCTGTTAATCCCTTTGAGACTTGTTGTAGGAATTTGAAATGGTGAAGGATTTGGTTATATTATAACACTCGCAAACCAGCCAGACAATTAACTTCTCATGCTTCCAAAAAATATTTTTGAAAACAAATCT
>JAODGL010000074.1:0-738 GCA_025464585.1 Methanosarcinales archaeon | reverse complement strand
ATCTGGCATACCGTCTTGCCTCTAAATCATCCAACAAAACAAAATCAGTTTTAATCTCTATACTAAGAGCTATCGCTTCTGATTCCCCGATGCCAAGCTCCGTATTCAAAACTCGCACAAGAGATACATTCTTCACTGTTTTAACTTCGACAAAACCCTGTTCAATTAGTTTCTTTGTAGCATGCCATACCGCATCATTTTTCTTAGAGAGCTCCAATTCCACACCTCCGGGAATGTAAACCCGTTCAAAAAGTTCCCGAAGATAAACGAGATAACCAATCCTGGATAGAGCCATCAAGGGTGATGTGTTGGATACAGCAATCATAATATCTCCGAAATTTCCTTTTCTCGCTCTATCTCTTCTTCACTCAGGTAAGAATATTCAAGACCCAAAAGTTTTAGTACCCTGGAGAAATCGTCTCTTGCCATCTCAAGGAGTTCCGCTGCTTTTGCAAGCGTTATTTGCCTCGTGAATAGCAGACCCACTATTGTAAAGAATTTCTCCTTCTCTTCATACTTCTCAAATAATGGAAACTTCTCTATCACAACTGCCTCTTCTCTTTTCATATCAAACACCATTTATTGTTCTATCTTGCTTTTATATAAATTTACTTTCTTAATGTATTTCCTTCTTCTGAGACGGTCAAAGCAAAGCTGGAAACCTCTAAGTCCATGAAGTAATAGAGCAGCTTCGCCACCGCATAAGCAGGAAATACAGCCGATACTCCCTTACCATAG
>JAODGL010000130.1 GCA_025464585.1 Methanosarcinales archaeon | reverse complement strand
TAATATTGGTGACAGCTCTTCAGGAGTAGTTTGACCTATTTTCTCTTCTAAATAGTATTCCAAGCTTCTTATCATTTTTTTCGCATATTTTCTTTATGACTCTTTTTGTTTTTGGATATTTAATTTATACTATATTAGCTTGCTAAAGACTTTACGAAAAGTTAAAGAACAAAGTGGAAATCGTAGTGTTGAGATTAGGACACCGCCTGGAGCGCGATAAACGAATAACCACGCATGTCGGATTAGTTGCGAGGGCATTAGGTGCGAGTGGGATGATACTCGCTTCTGAGGATAAAGGAGTGGAGAGAAGTATAAAAGAAGTAACAAAGAGGTGGGGTGGCGACTTCTTTGTGCAAACAGATGTGAAATGGCGCGAAGCGCTAAAGAAATGGAAGAAAGAAGGTGGAAAAGTGTGCCATCTCACGATGTACGGTGAGAACATTCTGGATGTAATAGAAGAAATAAAGAGAGAAGCGAAGAAGGATAAAGCTCGTATAATGGTTGTGGTAGGCGCTGAGAAGGTTCCATACAGTGTTTTTGAAGCCGCGGATTGGAATATCGCATTATCAAATCAACCGCATTCGGAAATAGCAGCTTTAGCTTTGTTTCTTGACTATTTGCAGCAAGGCAAAGAGCTAAAAACTAAATTTGAGCATGCGAAGCTGGAAATAGTGCCAAAAAGAAGGGGTAAAGAGCTGAAAGTGAAGCAGAACTTGTTGAAGGACACGAATAACAAAAGCTGGAAAAAATAAAAAGTCGGATGCCCTGGGTGGCATCCGACCCATTTCCTTTTGCATTTATTCAAAATCTATGTTCTCGGCTGTTAATCGTCCTGTTCCGCCAACTGTAACTTCACCGGTTTTATATTTCCTCAACTCCTTCACTATTTCTCTCAAGTCTTCATACGCACTTCTCAGATACTGGTTCGCTTCATCCACAAAGGTATTCCCTTCTCTAAACAGCTTATCCGCATCTCGAACGTTTCTGATTGCTGCATACTTCTCTTTTGCCGCTTGATGTTTCTCCTTCGCAAGGTCAATCTTCGTGTTGAAGTCGTCTAACCAGGCTTCCAGGTCCGTTGTGTCTTTCCCCTGCTCTTTTAATTGCTCTATTTCATCCCCCACTTTAACCGATGCAGTTTCTGCGTTGTTTATGACCCACAGGACCTTTGCATTCATTACTTGCCCGACGATTCTTTTCGTAGCTGGTCTTATTTCTTGCCATTTATTTCTGACTGTTATAGCTATATCCGTCAATTCCTTCTTCGTTGTCGCATTCTCTATTTCCGGCTGTTTTTCTTCCAGCCATCTGATATACGAATCCAGCTCGCTGATGATTTCCTCCCTTTCCCTATCACTGAGACCTGGCTCGCCTTCCACGTATGTGCTGACCATCTCCAAATAACCAACCAGCACCTTATCTGCTTTCAGCAGGAAATCTTTCCCTTTTTCAAGTGCGTTTTCGAGATTCTCTGCAGTTTTATACGCTACATATTTGTTCCTCGCCGTTATCCAGTCCTGTCTTGCATCTTCGTAGAAGCTCTTAAGTTTCTTGTATTCTGTCTTCGCAGTATTATATTTCTCTTTCGCTGCTTCGTCCCACGGCTTTAAATGCTGTGCACTTACCGCAGACGCCATACCGAGCAAAAACACTGCCATCACTAATATCGCTCCCACTTTAGATCTTCTATTACTCATTCTGTTCCCCTCCTAACCCTTCGCAGTGGCGGGAGAATATCGAGTAACACCCGGTATTCACCGCTATATTCTCCTTCCGACATCGTTAGTGTGCCATCGCCTATTCTGAGACCCTCGTAGTCCATAACGGTTACTGAAATCTTACCCACAGTTTCTCCATCCTCGCCTCGTTCCCGGACATCAGCATTGACGATTCGAGCTTCGCCCTGATCACCTATGCTGATATTGACAAGCAGGTAGTGGTTTTCACCAAGCCGCAGATGCCCGCGATAGAAGGGTGTCCAGCCCGCTCCCATGATTTCTGCTCTTATTTCTTCAATGCTCTTGTTCTCTTCCATGAGCCCTCTGATGTAAATCGGTCGGATGTGCCTCGCCCTGACGATATGCATCCTGAGCACGTGGAATTCGTCCCCGCTTAATGCGAAGCCATACCCACTGTGGATGACTCTAATCGGCACTTTCAGAGCTTCATTCGTTGAAATCTCTTCCGCAACTCCAGCCAATGATAGCCCCCTCGCTCCCCTATGCACCTGTTGCGCCGCCGCAACACCTGTCCCTGCGATACTCAGCAATAACGCTGTCACAACGCCCATGCACAAAATCCTTCGGTGTTTGCTTTCCATTTTTTATTACCTCCACTTAAATCTTGTTCTGAACGATATAAAAAAGTAAAACAGAACGAATTGTTCAAATAAGCGTTCAGAACGTTCATTTACCTCCCTTTTTTGATAAGAACCATTCTGATAGTTCTATAACGTTCGTTCTACCCCATTCTTTCTTTATGATTATCTTCCTTCTTTCGAGCGAGCGGAGGATACCGGTTAAGGATGACTTAGGAATCCCGGTTTCATATCTAAGGTCCGCCTGAGTCATCTCGCCGTTATGCTTGAGCAGCGCATTCACTATTGCCCGCTCTCTATCTGTTAACGTCTCCATCACCCGCGTCATTTCGGGCGCAGGTTCGATTCTGCCTTCTTTCTCCTTCAACTGCGGTTCTCCTGCATGGTGCATATATTCCCTTCGCTTCAGTTTGACGATGACGACGATAAGCGCGAGGGATAAAACAGAGAGTGCGAAAAGGAGTAATAAATAGCCGGAGCTGAAGTCGAAACTTTCACCTTCTGTTTCTCCGAGTGGCTGCCGGTATTCAATCGTGGTCGCAGGACTTTCAATGTCACATCCCTGAACATCTATAACCAGCGATTCATTGGATGTCGTGACAAAATATTCCAGCCCTTCAGAGCAACTGACCAGTAGCTTCACATCCTCGGGTAAATAAAAGACCGTATGGTAATCGGTGTAATAATCGCGAGTGGAGAAATTCAATACCCATTTGTCCCCGTATTTCCATGTTAATCCGTTTGTAAGGGCGTATAATTGTTTTGTGTCATTTTCATAGAGATATTCAGCCGTACTTAAGAAGGGTAAGCCATTGATATCGTCCACGTATCCTGTTACAAGCGCTTTGCCGGTTTCGTCTACGTAGATTTCCAGGATGAGCTGGTTAAAATAATAATCGTCATCATTGTAGCCAGCGGCATGAGCTGCAGTTACTATGGCTATGATAACAATAAGAAATTGCAATACACTTAATTTAACGAGTTCTGACATTAACTTTTGCTAACGAATTTAACTAACCAACTTCAACACCTTCTTCCTTTCCTCCTGGTTTCCTCGTAACGGGCAACCGCTTCATCTCCTCCGGCACTTTCACCCGCAGTATGTTCGTAGAGCGGACGTGGTAAACAGGGTCTCCAGTCATCGGGTCGTAGTCCGCAGTGCGAATAATACTGCTCACTATTGTCTTGAACTTCAATACCGTGCCATCTTCCAGCCTGTATTCATTCCAATCCTCTTTTATCGTCTCAAAGTCAACATCCATCGCTTCTATCTCTCTCCCATTTGGTAAACGCACTTTCAATTTTTCTTCACCTTTCGCTTATTTATTTCGATTTTATTATATATAAATAGCGCATAAAAAGTTTTCCTCATTCCCTTTCAAGTACTGCGATGTATCTACTTAAACTTTTATGAACTCTGTACTTGTGTTTCTCGAGGACACGGAAATTGTACGCAAGAGAAAGGGAAAAAAGAGAAGAGGAGTTGGATACGATAACTGCTTTTCCACGTGTTTTAAGCACACGATGTACCTCATTCAAAGCATTTTGGTATAGACCCTCGAGGAACAATGCGCGTGATTCAGCAAAAAAGTAGCCGGAGCCGGATATCAAAGAGGAACGACCATAGGGCATGTCAGTCACCACGGCATCAACACAATTATCTTGCAATGCTATTTTAGAGGCGTCGCCTATAATTAAATCTCCAGACAGCCCATAAGCTTCCAGGTTCTCTTCAGCGCCTCTCACCATCTTCTCCTGCACGTCTATTCCCACCAGTGTCGCCCCTATCAGACCTGCTTCTATCAATATCCCTCCCGTGCCGCAGAAAGGGTCAAGAAAAAGCTCTCGCTTTTTTATCCCGCTGAGATTAACAAGAGCACGAGCAATTTTTGGCTGGATAACGCCAGGCGAAAAAAAGGGTCTTAAACGCGGTTTCCGCTCCTCAAATTGTTTTTTATTTGCGGAGTGCAAGAGCGAACAGAAAAAGCATGTTTGTTTTGTTAACAGGAGCACAAAAGTTTTAGATGGATTTGTGAGGTTCACTTTATAACCCTTTCGTTTTATGATTTCTCCCGCTTTTCTCTCTAAACTTCCGTCTAAAGAAAGCGGTTTTTTCTCTTCGGTTCTAAAGTTGCTTTTTACTTTAACACGCACTGCAAACGTGTGACCTTGTTCACCCATATCAGCATCTTTGACGACTGCCAGTATTTCCCTCTCCTCTGGCTTACTCATCCCTTTCACTTCATATATGCAGTGCGTCATCCCTAATCGCCTTGATAAGGTATCGAGAGCATCATGCGAAAGTTGTGTGTCAACCACCAATATCCCTTTGGAGAACATTTTTTCAGCATAAGAGATGCCCAAAGCGTGTAAGCAAGCAAAAACCTCTGCTCTCGGCAGTGTTTCGTGCTCAAGAGACAATTCAAAAGCAAGCTCCATTTTAAATCTTTCCTTTTTAATTTAAAGAAAAGTTTTACCAAAGAAAAAATCATTTTATATTCGTATAGAATAAATTATCATGGAGATGGTAGAGAAAGATGGCGATAGAAATTGAACAGCTTAGACATGGAACAGAGCTTTTGAAGCGCGGTTTTGCTTCTTTGCAAAAGGGCGGTGTGATAATGGACGTTACGAGTGCAGAACAGGCGATAGTGGCGGAGGACGCAGGCGCTATTGCTGTTATGGCTTTGCATGCAGTTCCTGCGGACATCAGAAAAGCCGGCGGCGTAGCAAGAATGGCAGACCCGGCGGTCATCTCTGAAATCATTGACGCGGTTACGATACCAGTGATGGCGAAATGCCGCATAGGGCATTTTGTAGAGGCGGAAATACTGGAAGCGTTGGGCGTTGATATGGTGGATGAATCCGAGGTTCTAACGCCGGTGGATACGCATCACGTGGATAAAAGAATGTTTACAGTGCCTTTTGTCTGCGGTGCTCGCGATTTAGGGGAAGCTTTGCGGCGCATAGAGGAAGGAGCGGCGATGATAAGGACGAAGGGAGAAGCGGGGACGGGAGACGTGAAGGAAGCGGTTCGTCACATGAAATTAATTATGGGTGACATAAGGTCGCTAAAGGGAAAGAGCAAAGAAGAGTTGAAAGACGTAGCGAAAGAGCTGAAAGTATCTTTTGAAGTGGTGCAGGAGACGGCGGAATTGCAGCGATTGCCGGTAGTTAATTTCGCAGCAGGAGGAGTGGCAACGCCTGCGGATGCAGCTCTTATGATGAAACTCGGAGCAGATGGTGTTTTTGTCGGCTCGGGGATTTTCAAGTCGGAGAATCCGCCCAGAATGGCTTCTGCAATTGTGGAAGCGGTGAATAATTACGATGATGCAAAGAAACTTGCAGAGATTTCTAAAGGATTGGGAATACCGATGAAAGGGATTGAGGTGAGTGTTCTGAGAGAGGAGGAGATGTTGCAAGCGAGAGGGTGGTAGTCTCTGCTCAAAATTCTGTGGGTTTTTGAATAGACAGTGAAAAATGAAAAATGCAAAAGTCAAAATTCGACAAATGGGGAATAAGAAAAGTTTGAAGCTGAAAAATCTCCTCTTCACTCTTCTTACATTTTGCAATTTTTCTTCTAAATTGAGGCATTGTCAATGAAGCTTTATTTAGTCCAACATGGAGAGGCTAAAAAGAAGGAAGAAGATCCTTTGAGACCTCTTTCGGAAAGTGGAAGAGAAGATGTTCAGAGGGTAGCGAAATATGCGGAAAATTTAGATATTAAAGCGAATAAAAGTAATTGATGGTATGTTTAAGTTCGCCTCTATAAAAGCATAGAGGTGGAAAAATGATATACGCAGGGGTTGATCTGCACAAAAGTTTTTGTCAGACCAAGGTATGTACAAAAGAGGGAGAATTGGTGAAAGAAGGGAGAATAAAGACAGAATTGCGGAGGAAGAACATAAAATATCCAGATGGCGCAGGTATTTTCATGGAAAAAGGAAAGAAGTGGCTG
>JAODGL010000025.1 GCA_025464585.1 Methanosarcinales archaeon | reverse complement strand
CTTTTCAGATTTCCTCACCTCTTTTTAGTTTTATTTTTCTTTTAAAAGTCGCGTACCCCGTACTTAACTACGGTGCCCGAAATAGCGAACACATTTAAGCAGGATACGTGACTTTATTATTTTATATGAATATAAGTATATAAAAGTTTTTCGATTTTTATTGCTGTGTTGCACAATTAAGTATTGCATCGTATAGTAATACTATCTACGTCCCCATTCGTATTCAGACAAGACTTGCGAAGAACGGTTTGTGAGTCTTATCATGCCTTAATATCGCATTATAGAAGAGATTTTTCAATTTTACCTCGTTAAACATGTGTTCTACCTTTGTAGCACGTACAAATTCGCCAAATTTACGCTTTACTGCCGAGAAGGTGCCCTCCGTATTCCACCGCTTTCCGTACCTGTACTTATCACGCCAGCCTCTGTAGCCAGATTCTCGAAATTCTCGCGCATAGCCCTTTCGCGGGTTCTTACTCCGGTATGTTGGTCCCTCATTATTCCTTATTTTTATCACTGGCGTGATATGATGCGATTCAAGCACTTTGAAGTTGTCATTGGAGTCGTATGCCCCATCCGCGTTGGCTTGCACGACCACACCGCCCGTAGCATTAACGTTATCCACCGATTGCTTTATCAGATTCTCAAATTCCTTTGTATCTGAGACGGACTCATCTGTGACTTCGATGCCCACCACCTGCTTATTCTGGTCATCTACCGAGATGTGAACTTTAATCCAACCCCTGCGAACCTTCCACTTTTGCCGCATCCACTCGCCACGATTCGTTACCTTCGCTCCTGAAGAGTCAAGGGAAATCACCACCTCTTTGCCTCTATATGGAATCAACGTCTTTTTTATCTCTATAACGACCTTATTTACTCTCATGCAAATGGTGGTATAGTCAGGCACGTCAAAGGAAACGAGCTTAGATAATCCCCTGAGAAATCCTTCAAGCCCTCTGTAATCGATGTTCAGCAACACGTGTAAATACGCCAGAAACACCATCAGGCATTCAGGATATGTGTATGGCGCACCTACCTTCCCTCTATTCAACTTTTTTAAATCTTTATTCCACGTTTCAATGAAATCCAAGGAAATATATGCTTCTCCACGAGCTACGAGTTTTTCATTGTATTCTCTCGCTTATCTTCGTATTTCTTACCCCAACGCTCTTTTTTCATAAAAATATTTTATATGAAATAGACCTTATTTAAAGTTATGCAACACAGCATCTATTCCAAAAAAGCATTTATATAACTTGGGTTTAAATTAAAAAATAAATAAAGTTGCATAGAAAATTAAAGAGGTAGCGTAGAAATGGCAGGACAGTTAGGTGGAATACCGGTATTGGTATTGAAGGAAGGGAGTGAGAGAACACGGGGGAGAGAGGCGCAGAGCACGAACATAAATGCAGCGAAAGCAGTTGCTTCTGCTGTTCGCACTACTTTGGGTCCAAAAGGGATGGATAAGATGCTTGTGGATTCTCTTGGTGATGTGGTTATAACAAACGACGGTGTGACCATTCTTAAGGAGATGGACATAGATAGCCCGGCAGCGAAGATGATGGTAGAGGTTGCGAAAACGGTGGATGAGGAAGCAGGTGACGGCACGACGACTTCTGTTGTAATTGGAGGTGAACTGCTAAAGAGGGCTGAGGAGCTATTGGAACAGGAATTGCATCCATCGGTAATCACTTCTGGATACAGACTTGCGGCAGAAAGGGCGAAAAAGGTGCTGGAAGATATTGCTATGGATATAGACATAAACAATGACGAAGAGCTGAAGAAAATAGCACGAACCGCAATAACCGGGAAATTCTCTGAGGCTTATCGTAATTTCCTATCGAGAATTGCAATAAAGGCGGTTAAGGCAATCGTGGAAACTGGTCATGGGGGGAAAAGAGTGGTTGACACAGATAATATAAACGTGGAGAAGAAAGTTGGAGGGAGAATAGGAGACACAGAGTTGGTGCAGGGAATGGCACTGGATAAAGAGATAGTGCATCCCGGGATGCCGAGAAAAGTAGAAGATGCGAAGATAGCATTGATTAACGCAGCGCTGGAGGTGAAGAAGACAGAAACGAGTGCAGAAGTGAAAATAACGTCATCAGACCAGCTAAAGGGTTTCCTTGAGGAAGAGGAGAGAACGATGCAACGGATGGCGGAGCGCATAAAAGAAAGCGGTGCGAATGTTGTGATCTGCCAGAAGGGGATAGATGATGTCGTGCAGCATTATCTTGCTAAGGAAGGCATTGTTGCTGTACGAAGGGCAAAGAAAAGCGATATGGAGAAACTGGAAAAAGCTACCGGGGGTAGAATAATAACTAACGTGGGCGAGATAAGCGAAAGTGATTTAGGGCATGCTGGCTTGGTGGAAGAGAGAAAGATAGCGGGCGATAAGATGCTGTTTATACAGGAGTGCGAGAATCCTCATGCGGTCTCCATAGTGCTAAGAGGCGGTACAGAACACGTAGTGGATGAAGTTGAGCGCACTTTACATGATATGCTCCGGGTGACAGGCTGCATAATTGAGGATGGAAAAGCAGTTGCAGGCGGTGGTGCAGTAGAGACTGAACTGGCGCTGCGCGTGCGAGAATACAGTGCGTCACTAAAAGGAAGAGAGCAATTGGCAGTGGAGAATTTCGCAGCAGCGGTGGAGATAATACCGCGAACGTTAGCTGAAAATTCCGGGCTCGACCCGATAGACAAGCTGGTGGAGTTGAAAGCCGCACATGAACGAGGCGAGAAGAATGCTGGTCTGGATGCTTATACTGGCAAAATCGTTGATATGTGGCAAAG
>JAODGL010000216.1 GCA_025464585.1 Methanosarcinales archaeon | reverse complement strand
ACGGAAACAAATTCAAATATCCAAATTCAAAAAAACCCTTAGCAAGTCTGTTTTGAGCATTGATGCCATGAAAAATATACTTCCCCAAAGCACATATTAGTGCTTTGTTGGGTCGGGCGAGGTATAGAGATGGTGTTGTCACACCCAAGCAAGACGCGGATAATCGGAGAAGGAAAGATAAAGACGGACAAGATAGACAGTAAGAACCTTGCAAAGTTACTGAGAGCGGATTTCCTACCGCAGTGAGAACTGCTGAGACTACGGGTGCAACTTGGAAGGGATAGAACGGTGGTAGGTGGATACTCATACAGAAAAGAAAACTATAAATTCGAGAGGAAAGCTCTAACAGAGAGGAAGCTGAAGATATTAGAGAAGAGTATGCAGTTGGATTACGCAATAAAGAAATCTGCGAACTAATTAAGGAGAGAGCGAAGTGGAGGGATTATGATCCGGCGATCACTGAGTATCAGGTCAGAAGCATAAGAAAGGCAAGTAAAGGGGAGCTCGAATTCAAGAGGAAGCAATTTCAAGACGATGAAGTAAATGTTTAAACGGATATAAAATAACCCCCATTCTGCACATTCTGAGAAGAGTCACGTTGGAAAAGAAGATAAGGGTGGAGAAAGAGAAAGCGGAGAAGAAAACGAAGAATTTTATCCTGTGTTAATCTCGTGCAATCTCGTGGAAACTCTTCAATCGTTTATCCCAATATGCATCCATGATTTCTGATTCTGCGGAATTCTCGAATATGAGCTCGTTTTGCTCCGATTTGGTTATGGTGCCAATGTAATTCCATGTAGCACTCTGCCATTCGTTTTCGGTTAACTCCCTGCCTATTGCTTCTTCAATAATCATCCGGTTCAAAACGAGTTTTTTATCCCCTCTTATTCTTATCAGCATTCCGAATGGTGTGTAATCTGCGTGATTATCGCGGTTATAGGCGCAAACTGCTTTTGCAATAAGCAGGTTCGCAGGCACCGCCTCAATAAAAACGCTTACCATGTTCTATCACCTCATAGTTCTAAAATCCCAAACCTCAATAATCTCCTGAACTTCTTTTAACAGCTCCATCAGCTTCTTCCATATTAGCACCGATAGAAGTGCCCGACTTTACAAGCTGTGTCCGAAGCACATCACAAACCCTACTTTGAGGAAGTTTTTCTGCTATTCCCAAAACCCTTTGGGCAAAACTGAACACCCTTTCCCGGATATCATATATCTTCTCTTCCCTGGTTTTGGGATTTGGTATATATTGGGATTTTGAAATTACGGCGATAGGCGTTGGGATTTGGAGGTTGGGATTTTCTTGGGTTCTGGTAGTATTTGACATTGGGATTTTTTCCTCTTTTTGCTCATCTTTTAGGGTTAAAGTAATCACCCACCTGCTCTAAGGCTCTTGCAATGAGTTCAGCGCATTTATCGAGGTCTTTCAGGCTTAACAACTCCACAGGCGAGTGGATATATCTTGTAGGGACACCGATTACACCTGTCGGTATGCCACTCCGGGTAAGTATTATCGCAGTAGCATCGGTCGTGCCGCCTTCCGATACGCTGAGCTGATACTCTATATTGTGATGCGATGCGGTCTCTTTAAGCCATCTCAATACAGAGGGCGGCGTTATTATGCCCCGACCTGAGGCATCGGAGACAGTAATTACGGGACCTTTCTCCATTTCTACCGTCGTGTCCTTCTTCTCTATCCCCGGATGCCCGCCCGCTATATCGGTATCTATTGCAATCGCCACATCGGGGTTGAGTTCGAATGCTGAAGTTCGTGCTCCTTTCAACCCCACTTCCTCTTGCACCGTACCTACGGCGTAAACTTCGAATTCAGTATTTGCCCTTTTAAGTGCTTCTATCATCGTGGCAACGCCGGAACGATTGTCAAAAGCTTTACAGGTAACTCTTCCGTTCTTGAGGTCTATAAAGTGCCTATCTATGGTGACCGGAGTTCCGATAGAGATGCCGGCTTGTTCCACTTCTTCTTTGCTGCGCGCACCCACATCTATGAACATATCTTCAGATTTTACTACCTTCTCGCGCTCTTCCTTCTTCATTTTATGCGGTGGTTTCGAGCCTATAACGCCGAACACAGTGCTGCCGCCATCGGAGTGCAAAATCACTCTTTGGTTAAGCAGCGTCTGGTCAAACCAGCCACCTATGGTTGAGAATCTTACGAATCCCTCGTCTTCTATGTGCTTCACCATAAGTCCTATCTCATCAAGGTGCGCAGCGATCATAACCGAGGGTTTTTTGCCCTGCTTCGTTGCTATCAGATTTCCCAACTTGTCGGTCTTTATCTCATCCACATATTGCTTTATCTCCGCTTCTACGATTGCCCTTATTTCGTCTTCGTAGCCGGGAACACCATGTGCCTCGGCTAATTTTTTCAACAATTCTCTCATTTTCTCTCTTCTGTTTTGCGTTAATTAGGTAATCCCGCCTCCCGGATTTGAACCGGGGACATCGCGGTGTCCGCGCGCGGTATGCGACCTTTGGGAGGTGGTCAGAAATTCACACTACAGCCGCGCACTCTTCCAAACTGAGTTAAGGCGGGATTTTGTTTTTGTTCATATTATCAATTTTTACTATATAAATATTTCAATAATTCAACTTCCACTTCTTCTCCTTCTTCTATTATTTCCTTCCCTCTCCCCACGAATATATATCCATCTGCTTTTGACAGGGTGGAGATTGCACCAGACCCGGTAAGGATAGGATAAGCAAGGAAGAATGCATTTTCTTCTTCTATCTTTTTTGTAAGGGTTACAAGCACATATTCATTTCGTCCGGGCTCGGAGAAGATTCTAACTGCTGCCTTCGCTCTTATTCGCTTTGTCTTTTTAATTCTTTTTCCATCTTCTTCATCATTGTGCGAGTGAATGCCCGCTATTGTGTGCAGCAAAGGAGAAACGAAAAGGTTAAAGGTGACCAATGCAGAAGTTGGATTACCGGGCAATCCAAATACCGGCTTTCCCTGTACCATCCCGAGCACGAATGGCTTCCCCGGCTTTATGTCAACACCATGTACGATAATCTCGCCAAGCCCTTCTATTGCCGTGGGCAGCACATCGCCAACACCCGCAGAGGTCCCCCCTGAGATTATTATAACATCAGCACCAGTTATAAGCGATTCCTTAAGCTTCGCTGATATCTCTTCCAGGCTATCCGGAGCTATTCCAAGGAATAAAGGAACGCAGCCCATTACTATAACTGAATCACTGAGTGTTTGTGCATTAACGTCATATATTTTACCTGGTTCGAGGTGGGTTCCAGGTGGTATTAATTCGTTGCCCGTGGATATAATCGCCACTGACGGCTTTTTGCGAACAAGAACCTCATTTATCCCACAAGCAGCCAGAGCACCGGTTTCTCGCGGCGTTAAGATGGTTCCATTTCTTATTATCTTCTCTCCTTGTTTTATGTCTGAGCCTGCGGGCATGATATTTTCAGCAGGAGCCACGGGTTTATATATCTTCACCCTATCCCCATCCTCACGCGCATTTTCCACCTTTACAACCGCATTCGCTCCTTTTGGAACCGGCGCTCCGGTAGCTATGCCTGTGCAATAACCCATTTCTATGTGTTGAGACTGCGATGGGAACTCACCTGCCGGGATATAGCCTTTTATAATCAACGTAGAAGGGTTACTTTCATCTGCATAGAATGTATCGGAGGCAATAACGGCATAGCCGTCCATCGTAGAGCGGTCAAAAGGTGGAATATTGCGCGGGGAAAAAATATCGGCGGAAGCAATTCTACCGAGTGCTCCGCCTATTTTTACTTTCTCGGGCTCGGCGGCAATCTTTTTTGCAATTTTCAAGCTGAGGTCTGCTATTACTTCTTCTACTTCTTTTTTTTCGGTTATTTCTAAGAACTGCTTCCCCATAAAACTTTCTTAAAAAGAAAGTTTTATCAAAGAAATATATTACCTGGTTTACCGCAGAGCCCGCAGAGAACACAGAGGCGGTAACAAATACTCACTCATTCGTTTGTCTCTGTTGTTTCTTCTTTTTCAGATTTGGAGCGTGTCTCGAATCGGTATCCGAAAGCTTCGAGCATTTCTATTGGGAACGGAATGACGACAGTAGTAGCTTTCTCCTCCGTTGCATCTTTTATTGTCTGCAACGTTCGAATGAACATCCCGCCTTTTTCTCTTTGAAGCACGCTAGCCGCTTCTGCAATCTTCTTCGCTGCCTGGAACTCGCCATCCGCAGTGATAATTCGAGCCCTTTTATTCCTCTCCGCTTCCGCCTGTGCTGCCATCGCACGCTGCATCTCCTTTGGCAGCTCTACATCTTTTATCTCCACCGCAGACACTTTTATCCCCCATGGGTCTGTCGCTTCGTCAATTATGTGCTGTAATCGTTTGTTTAGCTTGTCGCGTTCAGACAGCAGTTCGTCCAGTTCCGCCTGTCCTATCACGCCTCTTATTGTGGTCAGCGCAATCTGAGAGGTGGCATAATCGTATCTTTGTACCGCGGTCACTGCCTTTTCAGGGTCAAGCACGCGGTAATAGACGACTGCATTCACTCGGGTGGTTACATTATCGCGGGTTATCACTTCTTGCGGCGGGACGTCAAAGACAACCACTCTCAAGTCTATCTTCACCATGCTCTCGAAGATGGGTATGATTAAGAACAGCCCGGGTCCCCTTGCGCCTACCAAACGTCCAAGTCTGAAGATTACGCCTCGCTCGTATTCCTTCACTACCTTTATTGACGATGCTAAGATAACCAATGCCACAAATACAACCCCTATTATCCAGCCAAAATCCATTTTTTATTTCCTCCTACTGTTATATTATGTTTGTATTCCTTTATATAATGCAAAATTTTAAACCTTCTGCTCCCTCTTTAATCATTTGATAATATCAAATGTAGATGTATGGATAGTGATAGGGCAGAACAAAAATTGGAAGCAGAGCGTGGAAATAGGCAGGCGAAACAACCAGAACTTCGTGCAGATACCTTTTGATAAACTCATCAAACAGATAAAATACAAGGCGGAAGAAAAGGGGATAGAAGTAAAGGAGGAAGAAGAGAACTATACGAGTAAGTGCAGATTTCTGGATAACGAGATAATAGAGCATCATGAGCATCACACGAAGCATTTTGGAACAGAAAGTTCAAAATGCATAACCTAACTATGCATATTAGACGAATCGAATTTAAAGTAGGGTTAAACAATGCTCAACCTAATCAGTTTCTTAACGCAAATACCGGTAAGAAAAGCTGCAAAAATAGAAGAAGTAGCAGCCAAAAGTTATCTCTTCCCTTTCGCTGCCTTATTAATTGGCTTGCTTGTCGCTGCGGTAGCTTTTATCTCTTTTGGATTCCTGGTTTCAACACCCGAAATTGCAGCTTCGCTCGTTCTGCTTGCTATTTATCTGGTCACGGGTTTGATGCATCTGGATGGTTTAGCAGATTTCTCCGATGGAATAATGGCAAGTGGAGATAGAAGAGAAAAGAGGAGGGCGATGAAGGACGAAAAAATAGGAATAGCAGGGTTGTTCGCTGTTATCTTTCTTATCCTGTTGAGTTTTTTCGCCGTTGAAACGGTATGTACAGAGTTCACAAAGGCTACTACCCACAGTTTTGATTTGCTCACATTTTACTATTTTGCTTCCGTTTTCATAATCGCGGAGGTTTCTGCAAAACTAAGCATGAATACCTGTATTTTACTTGGCAAGGGCTCATCAGATACTAATGAAGGAATAGGGGCTTTGTTTATAAATTCGTGCTCAAAATCCAAATACGTGATTGCTCTTGTCTCCTCCGCACTCATCGCTTTAATTTTTACTGCTTTTTCTCTTCGATTCTTTATTGTGTTTACGGGCATTGCAGTCGCCGGGGTCGTATCTTACATTGCAAAGAACAAATTTGGTGCAATAAGTGGGGACGTCATGGGCGCTTCTAACGAGCTCGCAAGATGTGCAACTCTGCTTCTATGGGCTATCTTCCAGGTGACTTTTTGATCTTTTTAGTTTTTTGCGAAGCAAAAAGTTTTCTTTTCCGAAAACGCTTTTCTTTTTAAAAGAAAAGGGTTTAATGATCGCAATAATCCTCGCAGGCGGGAAGAGCAGCAGATTAGGAGAAGGGATAGAGAAGGCACTTATAGAGATAGGTGGAAAACGGCTAATAGATCTGGTTGTAGAAAGCGTGCGAGAATCGAAAGCAGAAGATTTTCTCGTGGCTATCACAAAAAACACACCGAAAACCAGGAAATATTGCAAACTCCTAAATTATAAAACGGTAGAAACACCAGGTGAAGGTTATCATGAAGATTTGCAGTATTTGCTCCTGCGATATCCAGAATTCGTATCCGTTGCATGTGATATCCCTTTCTTAAGAAATGGGCACATCAATGCGATGATAGACGCTTATTTATCACGTAAACCCCGCATCAGTATCACAGGTGCTGTTCCATTGGATATAGTGCCAGAAAATATAACTCCCAGCTATGTGTTCAAGCACGGAGGTAAAGAGTTTGTTTCTTGCGGCATTAACGTGGTCACGAGTTCCAAAGATTCGATACCTTTTGTCTTTAACGACCCTTTGCTCGCCATAAATGTAAATACAAGTGATGATTTGAGCATGGCGAAGAAAAATCTAAATCCAAAGAATGCTAACCTTCTCTCCTTTGCTTTTAATGAAGAGTTTCTATACAATAAGGGATGAATGAAGATGCAAGATGAGGGAAAGAGGGACCGTTTAACGGCGGCAAATAAGCCTGAAGAGCTTGCCTTAGAGTATCATACTCGCTATCAAGGAAAAATAGAGGTGGGGCTGAAGGCACCGGTTAGAAGCTATGATGACCTCGCAATATGGTACACACCGGGTGTAGCAGAGCCATGCAGGAGGATAAAGACCCATAGAGAACGAGTGTTTGAATATACAAACAAAAGTAATTCTGTGGTAATAGTAACGGATGGGACGAGGGTGCTGGGTTTAGGAGATGTGGGGGCAGAAGCGGCGCTTCCAGTAATGGAAGGAAAGGCAATGCTATTTAAATATTTGGGAGATGTAGATGCGTTTCCTGTCTGTTTAGCTACGAAGGATGCAGATGAGATAATAAAAGCAGTGAAATGGATAGCGCCTACATTTGGCGGTGTGAATTTAGAGGACATAGAAAGTCCGAAGTGCTATTACATACTGGAGAGGTTACAGAAGGAGTTGAATATGCCTGTGTGGCATGATGACCAGCAGGGCACCGCATTGGTGATACTTGCGGGATTGATAAATGCATTGAAGGTAGTGGGAAAGAGCTTGAGCGATGTAGCGATATCGCTGATAGGTGCGGGCGCGGCAAACATTAACGTTGCGAAATATGTGTCCATTGCAGGTGCGAGATGGGGAGATATGATAATGGTGGATAGCAAGGGGATATTGAATGCAGATAGGAAGGACGTAAAAGGTGATAAAAATAAGTGGGAGATGTGCGAAAAGACGAACAAAGAGGGTAGAGCAGGGGGTGTAAAAGAGGCAATGCGGGGCACTGATGTTTGTATAGCCCTTTCAACGCCGGGTCCTGGTGTAATAAAAAGAGAATGGGTAGCGGATATGGCTGACGATGCGATTGTATTTGCATGCGCAAACCCGGTGCCGGAGATCTGGCCGTGGGAAGCAGAGGAAGGGGGCGCGAAAATAGTTGCTACTGGAAGATCGGACTTTAAAAATCAATTAAACAACTCTTTAGGCTTTCCCGCAGTTTTCAGGGGTGCTTTGGATGTTCGTGCCACGGGTATAACAGAAGAGATGTGTATATCAGCGGCAGATGCAATAGCGAAATATGCGGAAGAGAAAGGCATAAATGAGGGCTATATAATTCCAAGGATGGAAGAGCGCGAGATGTATGTATGCGAAGCAGTTGCGGTGGGTATGAAAGCGATAGCGCAGGGAGTAGCTGAAAGGAAAATGAGCATGGAAGAATTAGAAGAGAAAGCACGAGAGAAGATATTCAAGATAAAATAATAAAAGTTTTTATAGGGATAAAAACAGATATATATTAGTAGCAAGTTTTGGCGTCGACTTCGATTGCGCGAAGCCGATTCCACTGCGCTACAAATGGGGACATGAAAAGGGATATCATGTCCGACATGGATACTTAAGCCCAATCTGACGAGCCAGTAAATCTGATTGGTTCGGTCGAGTGAGGCGTGTGCCAAGCCCTGCCATTTAATACTGGTTGATCCTGCCAGAGGCTACTGCCATCAGAGTTCGATTAAGCCATGTTAGTCGAGGGTGCTTCTTCCTCTTCGGAGGAAGAGTAACCCGGCGGACGGCTCAGTAACACGTGGACAACTTACCCTTGGGACCGGGATAACCCCTGGGAAACTGGGGCTAATACCGGATAGAGCATCGACTGCTGGAATGCGCGATGTTCAAAAGCTGAGGCGCCCAAGGATAGGTCTGCGGCCGATTAGGTTGTTGTTGATGTAACGGATCAACAAGCCCACGATCGGTACGGGTTGTGAGAGCAATAGCCCGGAGATGGGTTCTGAGAGAAGAACCCAGGTCCTACGGGACGCATCAGGCGCGAAAACTTTACAATGTGCGAAAGCACGATAAGGGAACTCTGAGTGCCTCCTAAGGAGGCTGTTCAGGTGTCTAAAAAGCACCTGAAGTAAGGGCTGGGTAAGACCGGTGCCAGCCGCCGCGGTAACACCGGCAGCCCAAGTGGTAGCCACGTTTATTGGGTCTAAAGCGTCCGTAGCCGGCTGCGTAAGTTCCTTGGGAAATTTGGCTGCTTAACGGTCAAGCTTTCAGGGAATACTGCCCAGCTTGGGACCGGGAGAGGTCAGAGGTACTCCAGGGGTAGGGGTGAAATCCATTAATCCTTGGGGGACCACCGGTAGCGAAGGCGTCTGACCAGACCGGGTCCGACGGTGAGGGACGAAGGCTAGGGTCGCGAACCGGATTAGATACCCGGGTAGTCCTAGCTGTAAACGATGTGGGCCAGGTGTTGGCATTACTGCGAGTGATGCCAGTGCCGAAGGGAAGCCGTTAAGCCCACCATCTGGGGAGTACGGTCGCAAGGCTGAAACTTAAAGGAATTGGCGGGGGAGCACCACAACGGGTGGAGCCTGCGGTTCAATTGGATTCAACGCCGGAAAACTCACCGGAGGAGACAGCAAGATGAAGGTCAGGCTGAAGACCTTACCAGATTAGCTGAGAGGTGGCGCATGGCCGTCGGCAGTTCGTGTCGTGAAACATCCTGTTAAGTCAGGCAACGGGCGAGACCCGTGCTCACAGTTGCCAGCATCTCCGCAAGGAGGATGGGCACTCTGCGAGGACTGCCACCGCTAAGGTGGAGGAAGAAGCGGGCCACGGTAGGTCAGTACGCCCCGAATCTTCCGGGCTACACGCGTGCTACAATGGGCAGTACAATGGGTATCGACCCCGAAAGGGGAAGGTAATCCCCTAAAGCTGCCCTCAGTTGGGATCGAGGGCTGCAACTCGCCCTCGTGAACCAGGAATCCGTAGTAATCGCACCTCAAAATGGTGCGGTGAATATGTCCCTGCTCCTTGCACACACCGCCCGTCAAGCCAGCCGAGTGGGGTTTAGGTGAGGGCATCTTTCTTGGGATGTTCGAACCTAAGTCTCGCAAGGGGGGCTAAGTCGTAACAAGGTAGCCGTAGAGGAATCTGCGGCTGGATCACCTCCTAAATTTTTAAAACCAATCAGAGCTGAAAGATTGTCAGGTCGGGTTAGATTTAAGTTTAAGTATAATGAATAAATAGCTGGGACAAATTCGGGGCTCGTAGATCAGTGGAAGATCGTCTCCTTTGCGAGGAGAAGGCCCTGGGTTCAAATCCCAGCGAGTCCATGTTTGGTATATGCAAATGCACCTGGTAACAGAGTTGTTGCCAGGGAAGAACCGATGGCGGTTGCCAGATGAAGTTGTTATACGCACTTTGCAACTCTGACATCCAATGAGCTTGGTGGAGGCAAAAAGTTGGTGATTATGCCAGTTAGTGGATGGCTCGGCTCAAGCGCTGAAGAGGGGCGTGCCAAGTTGCGAAAAGCCTCGGGTAGGTACAAGGAGCCTGTGAACCGAGGATGCCCTAATGAGAATTCTTGACTCTTTTTGAGTCGGTCCGTAAGGATCGGGAACGCTCTGAATTGAAACATCTTAGTAGGAGCAGGAGAAGAAATCAATTGAGATGCCGTGATTAACGGCGAGTGAAAACGGCACAGTTCAAACTGAATCCCTTCTCGAAAGAGAAGGGAGATGTGGAGTGGTAAGTGAGAATCACATAAAGCCCGCCCTATGGAAGCTGAAGTCCTCTGGAATGAGGCGCCATAGAGAGTGAAAGCCTCGTAAGCGTAAAATAGAGGGCTTGATTCTTTACTTGAGTACCGTAAGTTGGATTTCTTGCGGGAACCTGGGGGCTACCAACCTCCAAAACTAAACACGTCTTGAGACCGATAGCGGAATAGTACCGTGAGGGAAAGCTGAAAAGCACCCCAAATAAGGAGGTGAAAAGAGCCTGAAACTAAATGGCGATAGAGTGATACGGCTTGAAAGTGATGAAGGAGTCGGAAGGAAAATCCCGCGAGGGATGAGTACGAGGATTACGGAACAGAGTCGTATCGTACGTTCTGGAGAACGGGCCAGGGAGTATATCTCAATGGCGAGGCTAACCCGTAAAAGGGAAGCCGTAGGGTAACCAATAAGTTCGCATTCGTAAGAAGAGGAACGACGTATGAACTGCGTGAAGTCATTGGGATATGACCCGAAGCCGGGTGATCTAAGCGTGGGCAGGCTGAAGTTCTCCGAAAGGAGGATGGAGGGCCGAACCGGTGATGACTTGCAAATCTCTCGGATGACCTGCGTTTAGTGGTAAAAGGCCAATCGAACCCGGCAATAGCTGGTTCCCCTCGAAACATACCGCAGTATGACCCGATCAGAGATTGATAGCGTTGTAGAGCCACTGATTGGAGGATACGGAGTCGAAAGACTTCGCCCCCCTGTCAAACTCCGAAGGCGCTATCGTCGTAGAAGATCGGAGTCCGGGCTGGGGGGTAAGCTCCCAGTCCGTGAGGGAAAGAACCCTGACTGAGGTTAAGGTCCCGGAGTGTCGGCTAAGTGTTAACACTAAAGAGCGTTGCAAACCTAAAACAGCTGGGAGGTTAGCTTAGAAGCAGCTATCCTCTAAGGAGTGCGTAACAGCTCACCAGCCGAGGTTTGCAGCATCGAAAATGGAAGGGACTCAAGCCGACCACCGATACCCCAGGGCTCCTGACAGAAAGAAGGAGATCCGGTAGAGGGGCGTTCTGCTTGGGTAGAAGTACCTCCGTGAGGAGGTGTGGACCGTGCAGAAACGAGAATCCTGGCGATAGTAGCAGCATAGTCGGGTGAGAATCCCGATCGCCGAAGGGGCTAGGTTTCCTTGGCAATGTTCGTCAGCCAAGGGTTAGCCGGTCCTAAGATGTGTCCCAACTGGAGCACGTCAAATGGGAAGCAGGTTAATATTCCTGCGCCTTCCAGTCTATGTCCGTAAGGACACCCGACGCTTTTGGGTAGATTGAGCGGTGCCGTCACACCGTCCAAGCACTGAAGCCTATGGAGAGCCGTAATGGCGAGAAGTAGGTGAAAGTGTGATGGCGAAAGTCAAACGAGCCCAGGAGCCCGTGAAAAGGGAGACTGGAAAGTCCGTACCGAGAACCGACACAGGTGCCCCTAGCTGAGTAGGCTCAGGCGTGTCGGGGAAATCCAGCTAAGGGAAATCGGCAAATTAGCCCCGTAACTTCGGGAGAAGGGGTGCCTGCCCTGGAAAGGGCAGGTCGCAGTGACAAGGGAAGGCTAACTGTCTAATAACAACACAGGTGACCGCAAGTCCGTAAGGATTAGTACGGTCACTGACTCCTGCCCAGTGTAGGTGTCTGAAAGCCCTTTTCAAGGGGACGAAGGACCTATAAACGGCGGGGGTAACTCTGACCCTCTTAAGGTAGCGTAGTACCTAGCCGCTTAATTGGCGGCTTGCACGAAAGAAGGAATGAGCCTTCTACTGTCCCTAGCTGGAAACCGGCGAAATCATCATCCCGGTGAAAAGACCGGGGACCCCCAAGGGGAAGCGAAGACCCCGTGGAGCTTTACAGCAGTCTGCCGTTGAGCTACGACTTCGGATGTAGAGCGTAGGTAGGAGGCGAGGAAGTGTCTTCGCCAGGAGGCACAGAGCCGCCAATGGAACACTACCCATCCGGAGTTGTGACCCTTACTCTTTTCCGAAAGAGGACACCGGTAGGTGGGCTGTTTAGGTGGGGCGCCATGCCCTTGAAAAGATATCGAGGGCGCCCAAAGGTTGACTCAGGTGGGTCAGAAATCCACCGTAGAGTGCAAGAGTAAAAGTCAGCCTGATGTGACTTCGCATAGCAGGAGGTCACAGGACGAAAGTCGGGTCTAACGAACCTTTATGGCTCTTTGGTAGGGCCTAAAGACGCCAGAAAAGCTACCCCGGGGATAACGGAGTTGTCTCCAGCGAGAGTCCATATCGACCTGGAGGTTTGCTACTTCGATGTCGGCTCTCTCCATCCTGGCTGTGCAGCAGCAGCCAAGGGTAAGACTGTTCGTCTATTAAAGGAGATCATGAGCTGGGTTTAGACCGTCGTGAGACAGGTCGGTTGCTATCTATTGGGGGTGTTGGAGGTCTGAGGGGAAGCTGCTTTTAGTACGAGAGGAACAGAGCAGCGGCGCCTCTGGTGTACCGGTTGTCCGACAGGGCATTGCCGGGCAGCTACGCGCTAATGGATAAGAGCTGAAAGCATCTAAGCTCGAAGCCATCCCCAAAAAGAGACTTCCTTTAAGGACATCGTTAGAAGAACGGTTTGATAGGGCTGGGGTGTAAGAATCGAGGCGAAAGCCGAGATTTTCAGCCCGCAGCTACTAACGTCCGCACCAAAAAAAGCCTCTTACCGGGCTCAGATGAAATCAGAGTTGTAAAGTGCATGCCAAGATGGCGGAGAGGCAGACGCGGCTGACTGCAGATCAGCTATACCCCGGTTCAATTCCGGGTCTTGGCTTCCTTGGACTTTTTGAATTTCACTACCATAAGTTTTACTCCATAGTATTAATACACAATATAAATTGTGGAACATGGAGCCAATACGACACGCGTTAATTGCTGTTAGTTTATTACTCGTGGTGATTTTGATAGGGACAGTGGGCTTTTGGTATCTTGAAGAGGGGATTACTTCCTACCTCGACGCGCTCTATTTGACCATTTGCACAATTACTACGGTGGGATATGGAGATATAACGCCTCATACTTCGCACGGTAAAATATTTGCGACGGTATTGATCATATCGGGCGTTGGCATAACCTTATATGTGCTAATTGAGATAATGGAATCAGTATTAGAAGGAAGATTAAGCAAAGCCTTTGGTATTGCAAAGGTGAGAAGGGGCGTGGCAAAGATGAAAAACCACAAGATAATATGCGGAGGTGGTCGTACAGGGAGTGTAATAGTGGATGAATTCAGAAAGGATGGATTGGAGTTTGTAGTAATTGAGCACGACCCAGAGGTTGTAAAAGAGCTAAGGAAGAAGAATTTGCCGGTTGTGGAAGGAGATGCGACAAAAGATGAGATTTTAATAGAAGCGGGTGTAGAACGTGCTTCGGGATTGGTATCTACTCTACCTTCGGATTGCAGCAATTTGTTGCTGTGTATTACAGCTAAAGATTTAAACAGAAATTTGGAGTTAGTAGCGAGAGCGAGTTCAGAAGAGGCTGCTAAGCGGTTATACAGCATTGGCGTGAAGAAGGTGATTATCGTAGAAGAAATAGGGGGGAGAAGATTAGCGAGGAGCTTGACAAAGCCAGCAATCGTTGATTTCCTCGAGTTCGCCACGAAGAGTGGAGAGACATCGCTGGAAAGTTTGAAAGTCGAACGAGGTGCGAAAATTGCAAATAAGCGCGTAAAAGAGCTGGGGATAAAGGAAAAGATAGGGGCGATAATAATTGCTATCCTACGGGATGAAAAAGTCATATCCAACATAGGTCCGGAGGATGAAATACGTGAGGGCGATACCGTGGTGGTCATAGGGAAGAAAGAATCGTTGGATAAGCTTGAGGAGTTGGGGTTCTCTTAATATATAAAAGCAATGGTAAAGAAATGAGTGAAAAGGTGCATAAGCCCAGGTTAAAACCTGCAACTGCAATTTTCCTCATTTACTGAAAAATTATCGGAATCTGGAGAACGAGGAGAATCTGCTGTGGGTGCAGATGTAGAATTTGATGAAACGAAAAGAACAACTGTTTTAAAGTGCGATGTCCATGGTGCGATAACGAAAAGCGGTGACAGTTACCGAGCAACTTTTCTTTGGCTTCTGAGACCTCTTGGATTGGATTTTATCGACGATGATTTTGAGGAGTCCAAAGGAGGACTTTCATGGGATGGAGAAGTTGATGGCGCTCCAACAAGCATTATCATTAAATTACCGCCACAAGAAGTAGTTTACGCAGCATGGGAACAGCCTGTGGGGCACTGTCATGGGCATGTCTGGTGGAGTATGCCTGGGATTCGAGGCAATTTTTGCCATTACTG
>JAODGL010000070.1:25551-25974 GCA_025464585.1 Methanosarcinales archaeon | reverse complement strand
GTAGTAAGAAGAGCAGGGTACAGGATAAGAGCGATAAAAACGGTGCACAACGTAGTAAGCATAGGATATGTATTAGAAGAAGATAAGCGACCCGGAAGGTTTAATAGAGAAAGAGCGGTAGAACTCGGCATCAAACCCGGTCCTTTATTCTCTAAACTTCAATCAGGGCATTCTATTTCGGTAAATGGGAAAGAGATAAGACCTGAGCAGGTCTTGGGTCCTCCGAGACCGGGCAGGAAAATTGTATATACCGGTGATACAAGACCCTGCGAAAGCGTGATAGAAGCGAGCAAGGACGCTGACTTATTGATACATGATGGCACTTTGTCAGAGGAAACGAAAGAATATGCGATTGATTACATGCATTCAACCGCCTTAGAAGCTGCGGAAGTGGCGAAAAAGGCATCTGTAAGAAAACTTATC
>JAODGL010000070.1:0-25359 GCA_025464585.1 Methanosarcinales archaeon | reverse complement strand
AACCATACGACCTCATCCTTACGGAATCACCGCTTCAGTATGGTACGGTGTCGTTTCTATACCAGAGCCAAGACTCTCGCCTTATGTCCTCACGACATTCGTGTTTTCGCGGTGGAGGGACTTTCCTCAGCCAACCCTTCGACAAAAGGGTTGTCCGGCAGCTGCCCTTCCTCTCTCCCTCAAATTATAGATTATTCTATTGCAATATATATTTCTTCTGCTATCGCTATCGCCGGATAATCGGTATGATATCGCTGATTCTCCTGTTACCTCCTACCTCTTCCTTTGGCTCTGTATATTCTTCTCCTCCTTCATATATCCCGCCAAATATCCATTTTGGCTCCACACCCGTCATTATCGCCGTTACTCTCGCCATCCCGTTATAATCATCATTTATCCTTGCTCCCCATATCACATTTGCATCGTGATTCAGGTCGTAGGTAAGCAACTCTACAATATCGTTTGTCTCCTTCATCGTAAGGTCCGACCCGCCGGTGATGTGTATAAGAGCTCCCTTCGCCCCTCGATAGTCCGCTTCTAAAAGCGGATGATTGAGAGCATCGGATACAACTGCCTCGGGCTTGTTCTCCGCTTTCGTCGTCTCACCAACGAGCATCACAGCAACACCACCCTCTGACATCACCGCCTTGAGGTCAGCGAAGTCGAGATTCACCAAAGAGGGTTGTGTTATCGTCTCTGCTATGCCCTGGATCGTACTTGCGATCAGCGCATCCATCGTTTTAAAAGCATCATTTACCGGTAGATTTCCTGCGTATTTTAGCAATTTGTCGTTCTCCAGCACGATAACCGTATCTGTGGCGTTACTCAGTTCCTCTATGCCTTCCGCGGCTCTTTTTCTCCTTATTCTCTCCGCTTCGAATGGGAAAGAGACCATTGCAACTACAATTGCTCCCGCTTCCTTCGCTACTTCTGCAACAATCGGCGAAGCTCCTGTGCCCGTTCCACCGCCCATTCCCGCAGTGAGGAACACAAAGTTTTTATCTGCTAACAATCCTTGTAATTCCTCCCTATCTATCTCCGCTGCTTTTCTACCTACCTCTGGAGAGCCCCCAGCACCTAATCCCCGTGTGAGCGATTTCCCTATTAATACCTTCTTTTCGCAGCTTATCGAATCCAGGTGCAGCTTGTCTGTGTTTATGGCTATCCTGCTCACGCCATCCAGCCCTCCTAAATGCTCCAATCTACTCATAGAATTGTTGCCTGCTCCGCCTACGCCAACGATTGCTATCTGAGGCACACCAAAAAAATCTTCCTCTTTTACCTCTCCCGGACTGTCTCCAAACATTCTTTCCATTTTTTCCACCTTTCCTTTTTCTACTTCATACATTTTTTTGTAATTGTCTTCTTAAGAAGAAAGGGTTATATAAAACTTTCGAATGGTGTATTATAATATGAAGTTTTCAGAAAAGCTTTTTAGAAGAAGGAACATAATGGAAAACATTCCTCCCAGGGGAAAGGAGAAATAGAAATGGTGGAGAAATTCAATGAAAGGGCGAATGCATTAGCTACTGAATATTGGCGATTAAGAAGAATAACAGCCGATAAAACAGGTGAGAACAAGTTAGAAGAGATAGAAGAGCTATTGGAAAAGGGGATAGGGGGAAAGCTAAGGGAGAAATTGGATGCAGAAGCAAAGAAGCTGAGAAAAGAGAAGGAAGATAGAAAAAGTGCGTTCTTGAGGTTAGAGGAAATTAAAAGGGAGGTATTAGAGCTAACAGCGGATTTAGCCCCAAATCTTGACCTCTTTGAAGGGAACTCCTTTCCATACGATAGTGAACACGAGCCTCTTTCTGAGAACTATTTTTCCGCTCTCACCGATGTCTTTTTTGGCAAGCCACAGCCAGGTATTCGATTCAAAGTGGCTACTTTCTCTAAGGAGGGGATAGAAGTTCACTCTGAGGAAGATTCGTCTTTGAAAGTCCTGGGGTATGTAACAATGATAATACAGGAGACAGCGAGGAAGATGCTTGGGATGGAGAATGAGATAGATAAGAGCTGTATGCTACTCAAGCAGAATGAATACGCTTTTATTGTGCTGGAGACGCTGATTAAAGAGGGGAGAAGACTGCGGATTAGAGAAATAAAAGAGATTTCTCACCGCGAAGATAGAGAATACCAAGAGCTTATGAGAGATATTTATGACAAAGAGCTTATTAATAGCATAGCGTATTTAGTGAGTGATGAATGGAAATATAACCTGATAAGGGAACATGATGGTGAATATGAAGCGACAGACTTTGGCGAATGGGTATGGAGATTTTGTAATGCAGAAGCGAGTAAAGGGGAAAGGAAAAGAAAAAGGTCTTCAAATTCTGGTTTGAATATACATAAGATACTAAAGGTCCTAAGGAGGGGAAATAGAGATGAAAGGTGAGAGAAAGAAGGGAAAAGAAGAAGAGGAGAGAGTAATTGCTTACTTAAGGTCCAAACTATTTCCGTGGAATTTCATTTTTGAGGACGTTGAAGAGGATGCGATAGAACATTTTGTTAGGTACGCAATCCAAATTTGTGAAGGGAAGGGGATAGAGAAGGGGACTATTTCTACCGATGAAGGAGCAGTAAAAGAGTTGATCACAAGGGAAGTAAGAGAGGCAGTGAATGATTATCTATTTGACCCTGAAGATAAGGAGATGATAAGGACGCATGGCAAATTTGCGCCCAGCTATCCTTTTGCATTCACTCAATGTTTGGTGCATACAATTTTATTCCGGCTTGGACTCGAAATGAGTGATGTGGTGGATGTAAACGCGATTAGTGAATTACTGGGTGCAAATATAAAAGAGATAAGAAGGAGTGAACTCTTTATCAGGGACTTAATAGCCCGGAATGAAAAGAAGGCGATGAAGATGTTTGCTAAATCCCTATTGGATAGGAAGGTTATATCGGCGGGGGGGGATTATATAGGGAGTGTTGGTGATATTATGTTTGAGATCGAGACAGGAAATGTAGGAGGGTTAATAGTAAATCAGCAGAAAGGCGCGGGAACGAAAAAAAACCTTTGGATATCCATGCAGGATGTGCGTTTAAATACGTATAGTAAAAATGTCGTTTTAAAATATTCAAACTATTAAGGAAAAAATGGCGGAAGAGATAGTTTTTATATAGGATGAGGGACAATAGTGAGTGGATGAAGAATGAAAAAGGGGGGATAAAATGAGGGTATTTGTGATAGGTTATGGACAAGCCGGGGGAAGAATAGCGGATGCATTTTTAGAGTTTGCGAAGCGAACAGGTCAGAATTTTGTCATTCGTGCTTTGGCTATTAACACAGCGAAGTCGGATTTGATTGGAATAAAGAACATACCAATGGAAGACAGGTTGCTTGTAGGTGAGTCACTGACGAAAGGGCATGGGATAGGAGCTGATAACGAATTGGGGGCGAAAGTTGCCACTGATGAGATTTATACGATACAAAGTGCAATAGATAAACGGGGGACGCATCAGGTGGACGCTTTTCTGGTAATAGCGGGTTTAGGAGGAGGAACAGGTTCCGGTGGTGCGCCAGTATTAGCAAGGAGGCTGAAGAAATTATATGAGGAACCGGTTTATGGACTTGGGATATTGCCGGCGAAGGAAGAAGGGAGTTTATATTCTTTAAATGCTGCGAGGAGCCTGATGACTTTCATGAAGGAAGTTGACAATCTTTTCCTCTTCGATAACGACGCTTGGAAGACCGGAGGAGAGACGGTAAAAGAAGCATTTGCGGATATAAATGAGGAGATAGTGCGGAGATTCGGGATTTTGTTTGGCGCAGGCGAAGCGAACGAAGTGGGGCAGATGGTAGTGGATGCCGCTGAGATAATTAACACGCTTAAAGGAGGTGGAATATCAACAATTGGATATGCGGCGGAAGAAATAGAAAACGAAGGCTTGTTAAAGAAGTTCTTTGGTAAGAAAGGGACCTTAGAGAAGATGGACGCAGCTACAAGGATTACTTCTTTGACGAGGAGAGCGTTAGCGGGTAGATTAACGATTCCATGTGATGTTTCAACCGCGGAAAGGGCGTTGATAATAGCAGCAGGACCTCCTAAAGAGTTGAGTAGAAAAGGCATGGAGAAATCGAAGGAGCGGATAGAGGAGATGATAAGAGGAACAGAAGTACGAGGAGGGGATTTTCCGGTTGTAAAGAGTACGCATGTAGCAACAGTTGTTCTGCTCTCTGGCGTATCGGACATCCCAAGGGTAAAAGAGATACAGGAACTGGGGGCAGAAGCACAGGCGAAACTGGAAGCGGTGTCAAGCGAAAAGGAGCGCGAATACAAGGAGTTAATGGATACAAATAACACCATAAAGCCTCTGTTCTGAGGAAAGATGGGGGATGGTGAGGGAGTTGAAAAAGAAGTTAATATTTTTGCTAATATTGGCGGTTTTTTTGATGCAGACATGTACGAGCGTAGGCGCCATTGCGAAAGAGCTTGATGGGGCGACATTGCAAAAATCCCCATTTGTGAATGCTGAAATAAAGAGCATAAGCTACGATAAGGTATATGGGACCGAGATGGTAAAAAATGGGAGTGAAGTTTCCATAAAAGTTGTTTTAACTAATATTAGTAAAGAGATAGACCACTCTACACTCTTTTTTTATTCTGATTTGGTAGGAGCAGAGGGGCATATAATGGAGGAAGTACTCAAGAGTGGCAGTTCTTATAAGCTGGACCACAAAAAAGCAGGAGAAGAAGTTGTAGTAATTTGGTCGGGAACAGCACCGGAAGTGAGGAAGCAAGAGACTATCACTCTGTTAAACATAACGCAGGAGACAACAGAAGGTAAATATGTAGTGGAAGCTATAAAAGAGGATGTATCATCGGAGATAATTTATGATGCTCTCAACGCGTGGCATAAAGCGGACGAAGAGATAAAAAAGGCAAATTGGACAATTTCTAATGCCACGGAAGCCGGGTTTGATGTGTCAGAGGCGAAAACGAGTCTGGAAACAGCAAATTTATATTTAGAAAATGCTAAGGATGCTTATTGGCAAGGTAGAGCGGAAGATTCAATAGCGGCGGCAACAAATGCTTCTCATTATGCTGAACTTGCTAAAGAAAAGGCAGAATCGGCAGTTGCATCTACAAAGTCCATGAATTATGCGATTATTGCTGTGATAGTGATTATTGCAATTGTGGTATTCGTATTTTTAATCAGACAAAGGAGAAAGAAGAGGGGGATATACTAAATACGGCTTTGATTAGATGCTTGGATTTTTAGTGGTTTAGCGGTTTATTTTTTAGTTCTATAATGCAAAATAGTTAAACGAAGATGGCAAGCTCAAAAATCCCACGGTTCTTGATGCCCTATTTACGTGATGCAATAGAGTTCTCTGACCTCGACACCTTGTCTTCGATTCTCGGAATAAAAAGAAAGGAAGCGGAGAAGGTGGTGATAAGAAATAAAGAGGATTTAGCGGGCTATAAAGTGAGAGATGTCTTCTGCACCAAAGAAACGAGAGAAATAGAGAAAGAGCTTTTAGAAATTCTCTCTACCTATGCAGCCACAAAAAATGGAAGAGACATGGTTCTCACACTTACTCCTTCTCTTGACAAAGAGGACTTGAAAAGGAGATTCAGAGCTGTGCGCGAGAGCGAGAATTTAAAGAAGCTAATGGGCGAAGACAAAATAGCGAGAGTGCGAGAAACGATTTCTAAAGCAGGGATAGAAAAGATGAGCTTTGGGAGACCGCCTCTCATTGCTATTCCTAGCAGAGGAATCGAAGCGGAGATAAAGGAGAATTATGGCGATTTCGTGCATGTAGAACTTATTGATTCCGCAGCTAAAGCTGAGGAGCTTTTGCGGAAGGGAAATACTATTCTACTGATCGCGGAGAAGGAAGAGGAATTTGATGAGCCAGGTATCATAAACATAAATATAGACGATTTATCAGATCCATGCGTGATTTATCCGGAATTTGTTGTTAATTCGTTTTTGGCGAAGAAGAAGGCAATAGAAGCAATAATAGATATGTTAAACAAATTTGAGGAACTTAAGAGTTCATATCCTTTCAATGGTCTCTCAATAGAGGATTTAGAAGAGGTCTTGGCACTTATAAAGGAAATAGAAGCGGATGGGAGCAAAGGAGAGACCCGCTTTGACGGGATAATTTACAGACATGAGGAAGAGTTAAACAAGGAAGCAGACAGGATTATGAAAAGCGGGGGCGGTGTGGAAGAGTTTAAAGGTTACTTAGAAGAAGTTATGGTGCACATGGCGGATGAGCTGATGCTGACCGAGGAAGATAAGAATGTCTTGTGGGAAAGCGCGTATGAGAACCTGGAGAGGGGACTGCCGTTTGAATTTTCGCGTGAAAGGATGGCACAATTGCGGCTGATGTATGCTAAAAAACAGGGCGAGCGGAGATATTATAAGCTAAGAGAATCTGCAAAGCAACTGGAGAAGCGTGGAGAAGTGGTGAGCAATGCTATTAAAACACTTTTCTATTTCGATTTTATGCTGAGTGTAATACAATTTAGCCGTGACTTCGAGTTGAACATACCAGAACTAACCGAAGAGGGATTGGGATTGATTATGAGCAGGAATATATTTTTGGTCAGTGAAGAGCTGAGGGGTGGGGAGCCCGTGGTGCCGGTTTCTTATTCCATAGGGAAAGTGAATTCAGGTATTTTTGGCGCTACACCGCATCCGGTAGCTATCCTTACGGGTGCGAATAGTGGAGGTAAAACGTGTCTGCTGATTACGCTTGCAACTTCGGTTATCCTCACGGAACTTGGCTTGCCGGTGCCTGCGGAGCGAGCGGAAATACCGCTGATGCCCGTGTATTTCTACCGGCGGAAGATGATAAAGAAGACCGGGTCTTTTGAATATTCGATGCGTGCGTTGAGCCGGATATTCATGCGAGAAGGTGCGAAGGTGGTTCTAATAGACGAATTGGAAGCGCTTACCGAACCGGGCGCCATGGGGTGGATAATGGCGTCTATATTGAATAACATGCCGAAAGATACGCTGGCAGTAGTAATAACGCATTTGATTCATGAGATATTGCCGCATATAAGTACGGCAAAGGTGAGAGTGGATGGGATAGAGTCAGAGGGGTTGGATGCCGCTGGAAATATTATCGTTAATAGACAGCCGATGTTCAATCACATCGGGTCGAGCACACCGGAATTGGTAATAAGAAAGCTTTTGGGACGAGTCAGGAATGGGGAGCTAAAAGCGGTTTATGCGGAGATGATAAAGGTGTTGGAGAAGGAAAGAGAAGAGGTGGGGATAAATGCAAAATGCAAAATGCAAAGTGCAAAATTATGATGAAAAAGGATATGGGGACTATACGGAGAGCGGAAAGAGATTTTTAACAAAAAAGATTAGATGAAAAACCATGAAGAAACGGACAGTTGCTGTATTCTTCCACGTCGATGGATGAGTTCGTCAATAAGAAGGTCTGTACATTCTACCATGAAAGCTGTCTGTATTTCGAAGATGAGGCACGCCTGAACGTCTTTTTGCTGCTTTGGCGGGATAGAGGACAAAAGACTTCTGAGGTGCGCCCCCAACCTGAGAATCCTCGGATAATGCCGCATAGGTTCAACGTCATATTCTGAGAAATGATTGTTTATATCTGTTCCAAAGTAACCACCAATGGCTTCTTCTAACTCTTGTAGGCACAATAAAATATACTCTTTTTGTATTCCCATGTCAGAAAATGGGGGTGGGAATGCTTATAACATTTTGTCATAACATAAATAACAAAAAGTTCACATCCTGGAACTTATATCGGAACAACTCCTTTTGGCTCATAGAGCCTGTCTAACGCCTTTATCCCCCCCCATTGAAAATCCCATATAGCCAAAAGCGGTCTACTTCCCTCTGTGACTGGATTTCATCCTCAGGTCCTTTGACCCGCATTTCCTGCATCTCGTCGCTCTGAGCGCATTTCTTGCATTACAGTCCATGCATATCTTCACACGAAAGAGCCTTGCCTCTGCTTCTGGAAATCTTGCCATTCCATTTCTCACCTCTAAATACTCATCCACATACGCTCATAAAAACCTTTAAATCTTTTCGCAAATGATAAAATAAAATATTTGGTGAGAAGGTATAGTATAAAGGATAAGATGAAAAAAATAAAAGTCGGGATATTGGGCGCAACAGGAAGCGTGGGGCAGAGATTCGTGCAGCTTCTGGATGGGCATCCCTGGTTTGAGCTCGGAGCACTGTTTGCTTCTGAAAGAAGCGTGGGCAAGAAATACAAAGAAGTGGCAAAGTGGTTCCTTCCCTCTGAGATGCCTGAGGAAGCAGCGGAGATGGTAGTGAGATCTATGAGCGATGTGGATGCTCCAGAAAATGGAGACATTGCGGTTATGTTTTCCGCTTTGCCCGGGTCTATTGCAAGCGAGGTAGAGAAGAGATGTGCACAGGCAGGATATTGCGTGGCAAGTAATGTATCGGTGCATAGGATGGAACCTGATGTGCCTCTGGTTATTCCAGAGATAAATGCAGAGCACTTAGCATTGATTGAAGTGCAGAAAGAGAAGCGGGGATGGGATGGATTCATCATAACAAATCCGAACTGTTCAGCAATTGTGCTGACCATGAGTTTGAAACCGTTGATGAGGTATGGGATAAAGGAGGTGCGTGTTTCAACCATGCAGGCGGTATCGGGTGCCGGATATGCAGGTGTGCCTTCGATGGCAATTCTGGATAATGTGATACCATTTATAGGAAATGAGGAAGATAAGATGGAAAGTGAACCGCAGAAGATCCTGGGCACAATGGAAGGTTCAGGTATAAAACATGCAGCATTCACCGTTTGTGCTTCCTGTCATCGTGTTCCAGTGATGGACGGTCATACAGAGGCGGTGTGGGTTAAGTTCGGTGAAAGCATAAGTGAAGAAGAAGTGAAGAAGGCGTTTAAGAACTTCACTACTGATATAAAAACACCCTTTGCTCCAGAAAAGGCTATAATATTGCGGGAGGAGCGGGATAGACCGCAGCCGAAGTTAGACCGGGATGCAGGCAGAGGAATGAGTGTATCGGTAGGTAGAATAAGAAGAGGGAGAATGGCGAACGAGATAAAGTATATTGCGCAGGGTCACAATACGATAAGAGGTGCTGCGGGTGCATCTATATTGAATGCCGAGGTGCTGTTGGAGAGGGGGTTTATTTAAAGAAGTAACGCATCAAATCTTGTGCTCGCGCATCCAACACGCCTAAATCACTCTTTCTTGCGGACAGTTCATCAAAACCGCCATCCTTTCTTCTTTCTTGAGCTCTGACCTGAGCTTGCGACCGATAGATCGCAAAAGGCACCGGCTCTCTTGTGTGCGTTCTCACTGATACCGGCGTGTAGTGGTCGGGCATGACCAATATTTTATAGCCCTCTGTAAATTCATCCTCTAACCCCCTCAACATCTTACCCACTACCAACGCATCGAAATCCTCTATCGCTTTCACTTTCAGGTCGATATCGCCCAGATGCCCCGCCTCATCCGGTGCTTCAACGTGGACCAGGACAAAATCCGCCTCTTTTAAGCTCTGTAACGCATATTCCGCCTTGCCCACGTAATTCGTGTCAATATACCCCGTAGCGCCAGGCACATCTATCACATCCCACCCTATGCACCTCCCCACACCTTTTATAAGATAAACACCCGAAATCACCGAACCGCTTACTCCGTACACCTCCCGGAACGGGGGCATTGTGGGCTTCCTACCTCCACTCCAGAGCCAGACCATATTCGCCTTCCTTTTGTTATCTGCTGCTCTTCTCACATTTATTTCGTGCTTATCCAGTATTTCTCTCGAAGCAAGCACAATATCCCGCAATATCTTCTCTTTCGGCAGCTCATCCTCTACTCGTGCACCAATTATATCATGCGGAGGCGCTCCTCCAATTTCTTGCCCGCTATCGAACTTATAATCTTTGGATTTGAGAACCAGAACATTTCGATAACTCATTCCCGGATAAAATTCAATTCCCTCCAGCCTTAAATCTTCATTCAGCGCTTCTATTAATCCCCTCGCCTCTTCATCTGTTATATGCCCGCCACTGTAATCCTCGATTCTCCCTTTATTCTCGGTTACAAGGTTGCATCTAAACGCTATATCTCCTTCACCGAGTGGTATGTGCATACCCATCGCTTCCAGCGGACCCCTTCCCGTGTAATATCTCGCAGGGTCGTATCCAAGGATAGAGAGAATGGCAATATCACTCCCTGCATCCATCCCCTCGGATATTGTTTTCACCGTGCCGCACACGCCCGCGGTAGCGATGAAATCCATGTTCGGCGTGGAAGCGATTTGTAAAGCGGTCTTGTTATCTCGCTCAGGAATTGGATAATCCGCCATCCCGTCTCCTATTAAAATCACGTATTTCATTCTCGCTACCAAATTATATTAAATTATACTTCATATATTATAATAGGGGTGAAAACAGATGGAGACAGATATACCGCTGAGGGATGTAATGGTGCGTGAGGTAGTAAAAGGGGATAGAGACTTAACGGTGATGGAAGCGGCGAAGCTGATGAAGAAATACGATGTGGATAGCATTGTGGTGCTTAACAATGATGAGCCGGTGGGAATAGTTACACAGGGGGATATAATCAGGGAGCTGGTGAGTAAAGACATAACACCCAGCACCGTGAAACTGAAGGACATAATGACGAGGAACTTGATAACTGCGTCTCCTAATGACCGCTTGTCGGACATAGCGAAGAAGATGGCGACGGAAAAGATAAGAAAGATACCGGTAATAGAAGATGGAAAGCTGGTGGGCATCGTTGCTGATGTGGATATAATATCAGTTTCGGCGGAGATGAATACAATATTGGAGGAATTAATAGAGATGAACGTGGAAAGAGAGATACTGGGGAAAGAGAGTGAAGGAGAAGGAATGGGGCAGGGAATATGCGAGAAATGCGGAAGTTTCTCAAACGACTTAGTACTGAGTGGCGGGATGATGGTCTGTGAAACATGCAAGGAAGAGATGGAGATGGGAGCTGAATGAATCTTAGCTTAATCCCTGATTCCTTCCGAAAGTACTGAGAATACTGCTTCAGCTTCCGGGAGGTTAGGAGAATCAACTAATTTTGCTATTCTCTTCTCACCTTTTGACTTTCTCAAATATATCCTGAAAGTAGCGGTATGACCTACTATGTGACCACCTATGGGTCTCGTAGGGTCGCCGAAGAAGGCGTCCGGTCTCACCATCACCTGGTTAGTTATCATAACCACTGCGTTATTCAGGTCTGCAAATCTAAGAGCGTCATGTAAATGCTTGTTTATCTTCTGCTGCCTGTCTGCCAGTGTCCCTCTTCCTACATACTCACTTCTGAAATGTGCCGTCGCCGAATCTATTATCATTAACCGCACCGGCTTCTCCGTATTTTTCAATTCCTCTGCAAGCTCCCCCGCCTTCTCTACCAGCAATATCTGATGATTTGAGTTATAAGCACGAGCAACGTGTATATTTTTAAGCACGTCCTCGTAATCAAGTTCAGCACCCTCAGCCATCTCCTTTATCCTCTCAGGTCTAAACGTATTTTCAGTATCTATCATTATGGCAGAGCCGTTTAAACCCCCTTTTTCCGGTGGTAACTGCACGTTTACTGCGAGTTGATGTGCTATTTGCGTCTTCCCACTACCGAATTCACCGTAAAACTCGGTCATCGCTTGCGTCTCGAGACCGCCACCTAACAAAGCATCGAACGATTTTGACCCGGTGGTTAACTTGCCTATACCCTTCCGCCTTTCTAATATCTGTTCGCCGGTCTCAAACCCGCCGATGTCCGCGGCTTCCCTCGCGGCGTTTATTATCTTTGCTGCGGTTGCTTCTCCTATCTCAGCAGTTGCCACTAACTCCGCTGGAGACGCCACAGCTATCGCTTCTAACGAATTTAAGCCCGCATCACGCAATTTCTCTGCTATCGCAGGTCCAATACCGGGTAAGTCTTCTAAGTCCACTTTCTCTCTTCACCTATTAATATTAATTGTATATAAAGTATAGCTTCCTTTCTTGTTCTGTTCCTGTTTAAATCACATTACAAACACCAGTGCCACTATTACGGAGCCGAATTTACCCGCTTCTACCTCTACGGATTTCACTTCTGACTTCTCTCCCGCCAGCTCTATTTTCATCTTCTTATCAGGAATCCGGCTCTCAGTCATCTTGTATAACTTCTCCCTAATCTTCTCCTTCAGATATTCTGCTGAATAATGCCCATGATGCTCGCAGATGATACCGAAGTCCTTTTTCTCTACCACTTCATCATTTCCTTTCACTATCCAGCCGTATCCTATACCAGCACCAATGATCTCGCCTGCCTTGCCATCTGCTCTTGACATCACGCAGTAGGTTATTTCGCCGGGTATTTGCGTCACTTTGTCTCGCTCTGTTTCCACTGCTTTCGCGGGCAGTATGGATGAAACCTCTACCAAATTGCATTCGCCTATACCAGCATCGCAGAGAGCGAGGTCGAAAGCGTTAGCTTGCTCGGTGTCCATACCCGCGCCGGAAGTAACGAAAAACGCCTTTGGTATCAATCTTTCTTTCTCCATTTCTGACATCTATTGCTTAGTAATTGCTCAATACCTTGGGGTGCACCCCTGTTAGTATACATATAGTTAAGCAACACTATTTAAAGTTACCTCCTTTTCGAAGTCAATGGCATGTAACATTTCCACATCCTTTATTGTAGGATATATATTTCTCAATCTCTTTTTACTTATATGTGCGGCAGCGCAGGCATTAGCAAATTTTAAGCACTCCTTTTCGCTCTTCCCATCCAGGAAGGCGTATATAAAGCCTGCGTTGAACACATCTCCCACACCAGTTGGGCTTACCGGCTTCACTTCAAACGCAGGACAGTTAATCTCAAAGTCGTGAGTTATCCATGAAGAGCCATCTGCACCTCTATGAACAATCACGTTTTCACATCCTCTTTCTAATAATTCATGCTCTCTCCCACTCAACCTTTTTATCTCCGCTTCGTTAACAAAGAGGAAATCCGTAAAAGGAAGGAGATCAAAAACGGTCTGTCTTGCTGATTCAGTCCACCCAAGGTATGCACTCCACCCTATATCTACACCGGTATAAACGCCTGCGGATTTTGCAACGCGGAGTATTTTATCATTTGTCGCGAAAAGACCTTCGGTGTTCCAGTGACCAGCACGCATCAAAAATCTTGTGTTCTTCAGCAGTTCAAAATCTACATCTCCTTCCTTAAGGTCTAAATTTGCTCCGCGGTCTGACAGCATTGACCTGCTACCGTCTTCAAAGGATATGCTGACCGTTATCCCCGGATGCGAAAACTCTTCCTTTTTAGCTACCCTGACGAAGCAGATGACGCCCAATTTCTGTAACTCCGATATTATCCATCTCGAAAGTACATCATCAGCGGTCTTGCAAATAAGAGCAGTTTTCAATCCTAAGGAAGCAGATGCAGCAGCGCAGTTCCCTGCTTGACCGCCTATGCTGAGCATAAATTCACAGCCTATCTGCTTGTCACGCTCTGGATAATCTCGAACTGGCATCGTGGCTATGTCATAGAACACATCGCCTATGAGAACCACGTCAAAATCTGCTTTTCCCCTCTCCGCAAGCGCTCCTTTTTGCTTAACTGCCATAGACTAATTTAAATTTTAAAAATTACATAGTTATTTATTTAATCCTACGTATTCAACAAATGCGGAAAGAAGAATGAAAAGAGCGATATTCGATGACATTGGCAGTTATCCATTGCCCGAAGGAAGAACAAAGGAATGGCTAAGAGAAGCCTTTGCTAAGGTTGAACTTCCCCGCTACAAAGGCAAGCTCTACGATATAATAAAAGATGCAATGTGGCAGAAGATAAATGCTGGTGTTGAAGTCCCTAACTATCCACAATTTCAAAATATGATCTCTCAATTTATCGGACCAATCATGGACGAGGAGAGAACAGAAGCGCCACTGCTTATAAGAGAAGAAGAGGCAAAGATGGTCGAGATGGATGCCCTGGAGGGAATGGCGAAGGAGTATGCGGAAAAGAAAGGCGAAAAACTTAAACTCCGGATATGCGTCACTGGTCCAATAGAGTTATATTACAACCAATTTCCGCCTCCTGTGTATATTGACATATTATCGAACCTCGCGAAATCCGTAGGTAGGTTTATAAAGTATGCAATAGAAGAAGCGAAGGGGAACCGAAATTACGAAGTAAAATGTGCATCAATAGACGAGCCGAGCTTGGGATTAGACCCGCGTATAGAAGAGGAGGGCGTAATCACCGCACTCGAACTCGCTTCCGAATATGCGTTCCGAGAAGGGGTTGATACACAAATACACCTCCACTCTCCTATCTTTTATGATACCGTGTGCCAGGTGGAGGGGATAAAAGTGATAGGGCTGGAATCCGCAGCAAATCCTTCTCTTTTAACGCTGATAGATAAGAAACAACTCGACAAATCTGATAAATTCCTGCGCATCGGCGTCTCAAGGACTGATATACTCAGTATGGCTGCGGAATACGATGAGATACACCATACAAACGCATTTAAGGATAAGGGCGTTTTGGAAACCATAGTTAATGAGTATAACAGTCCAGAGAGGGTAAAGAAGCGGCTGGAGAAGGCGTATTCTATTTTTGGCGAACGAATAAAATATGTGGGACCGGACTGTGGATTGGGTCCTTTTCCTAATCAGGAACTGGCGTATTTGGTCTTGAAGAACACGTCTGAGGGGATAGCGGATTTTTATTAGATTATAAGTTATTTTTTCTCTTTCAATTCAATTTGCATTTAATTGCTCGAAATCTCAACAACTTCCACTATTTTGTCCAATACACCATACAGCTCTTCTATTTTGCTCAACCCCCTCTGAATCGCATCCAAATCCAACCGGTTATATTTATGAACAATGGCGTTCCTCAGACCATTGAACCTTCTTATCAGTTCTCCTTTCCATTTTTATATATAGCGGCAAATTCTCAAACACTTTTATATCGTATTTCCCTCCGAGTTTACTGTAAATGGCATCTAAAATGCCTTCTAATGGCTTAACTATGCAAATGTCAACATCCCTATGGATGAACCCCTGTTCTCTCCAAAATGTTTCCTGACCATCCTTTTACACCCCCCCTTCTTATTTTCCTATCTTTTCCTAACCTTTGTCTTTACCCAGGGCAGTTTACCCCCAGCTTTCAATATCTCGGCATCAAGTTGTGAAAGAGAGTGCATAAGTTCGATTTCAATATCTCGTGTCAGATTTCTGAGTCTGACCACCGCCTGTTCACGCTCCAAATTCCCTACGGCTACTTCTAAATTATCCCCTATATCTATGGAATCGTAGTCTTCGAGATGCTTAAATGTCAAAGGCACTATTCCAAAGTTTACCAGGTTCGCGAGGTGGATGCGAGCGAACGACTTTACAATGACCGCCTTAATTCCCAGATATTTGGGTGCAAGTGCGGCATGCTCTCTGCTCGAGCCCTGCCCGTAGTTCTCACCCCCTATTATGAATCCACCACCCTGCTCCAAAGCCCGATGGGGGAAACTGGGGTCAACCGGCTCAAAAACATGCTTCGAGATCTCAGGTATGTTGCTCCTCAGCGGTATGATTTTCGCGCCCGCAGGCATGATGTGGTCCGTTGTGACATTATCCCCAACCTTAATGAGCACTTCTCCTTTCAGCGTATCAGGGAGCCGGGGGAAATCAGGCAGTGGCTTAATGTTTGGTCCCCTTACGAACTTCACTTTGACTGATTCATCGGGTGGAAGCGGAGATATGAACATGTTATCATTGATGATAAACCGCTTAGGCATCTCTATCTCTGGATAATCGCCTAACTCACGTGGGTCTGTGATAACGCCTCGAATTGCTGTCGCGGCTGCAACTTCAGGACTCACGAGGTATATCTGCGCATCCTTTGTTCCACTCCTCCCCTCGAAGTTCCTGTTAAATGTTCGTATGGATATACCCTGCGAAGGAGGAGCAGCACCCATACCTATGCATGGACCACAGGTATTTTCAAGTATCCGAGCACCCGCAGCTACAAGATACTGCATCTCACCGCTCTCAATGAGATGTTCCACCACCTGCCTCGAACCAGGATTTATAGTGAGATGCAGATTATCCGCAATGGTATGCCCTTTCAGTATGTTTGCTACTATTTTGAGGTCATGTAGCGAGGAGTTGGTACAGGAGCCAATCGCCACTTGCTGCACCTCCATCCCTGCAATCTCACTCACCGGCTTGACATTTCCCGGGCTGTGAGGAAGAGCAACTAACGGCTCTAATTCGCTCAGATTTATCTCCATGAATTCATCATATTCTGCACCGGCATCTGCTTCAAGAGGAATCCACTGGTCGCCACGTTCCTGTGCTTCCAGGAAAGCCCTTGTCACTCCGTCACTTGGAAATATGCTTGTCGTTGCTCCTGTTTCGGTACCCATATTGGCTATTGTTGCTCGTTCTGGAACGCTAAGGGTCTCCACCCCGGGACCAAAGTACTCCAGCACTTTTCCCTTCCCGCCTTTGACGTCTAACCTGCGAAGGACTTCCAGTATGACATCCTTGGCTGAAACCCAATCAGGAAGTTTTCCGGTGAGTTTTATTCCCAGTATCCTTGGATACTTTAGTCTATATGGCATACCTGCCATGGCAACTGCTACATCCAGACCACCGGCGCCGATGGCAAATGAAGATATACCACCGGCAGTAGGCGTATGGCTATCCGAACCTATCAGCGTCTTACCAGGACGAGCAAATCTTTCCAGGTGGAGCTGGTGGCAGATGCCATTACCAGGACGTGAGAAATACAAACCGTATCTCATAGCAACGGATTGCAGGTATCTATGGTCATCAGCGTTTTTGAAGTCTGTTTGCAGCGTGTTGTGGTCAACATAACTAACGCTCAGTTCTGTTCTTACCCTGGGTATGCCTATCGCCTCAAACTGCAGGTAAGTCACGGTTCCCGTTGCATCTTGCGTAAGCGTCTGGTCAATCTTCAAAGCAACCTCTTCCCCCGGAGCCGGTTTGCCCTCTACTATATGCTCGTTAATTATCTTTTCTGCTACTGTTCTAAGCATGTTAATGATACAGAATTATCCTTTACTTATACCTTCAAACTTTCTTTCACAAAGAAAGTTTGATCAAAGAAACAGGTTTTATGCCCCCTCTATGGGGACGGACGTACCGTATGTAAATGCGACCCGTTTGATATTATACAATTAGGCAATTTAATGGACAAAATAGAAAAATTTAAATACTGATAAGGTAATTATGTATAAAAAAATGCTGGATAAGATAGCGCATTCAGAGAAAATCATAAGGGATGCGGTGAAAAACTACCGAAGGATAGCGGTTGCTTGTTCTTTCGGGAAGGACAGTATGGCAACGGTCCTCCTCGCAAGGGAAGTTCATCCTGAGATTCCGGTGTTTTCGATAATGACCATTTTCAAGCCGAAGGAGACCTTTGAATACCTGGTGAGGATGAACAAGCGGTTAAATCTAAACGTTACGGTGTACATGGTGGCGAGGGATGTCCCGCCTGTGTTGAGCGGAAATGGAATAAACGTGAAGCTGTTGCCAGCGTGGAGGTTTGAGAAAGAGAGTGCTGAGGTGGAAACGGTTTACGGAAAGAAGATTTACGAAGTTGCCCCTGATAGATGTTGTGAACTATTGAAGGTTGAACCGGCGAAAGAAGCTGTTAAGGACCTCGATGCGTGGGTTTGTGGTCTGAGAAATACAGAAGGGAGGACAAGAAAGGATTACAAGGAGATAGAATTCCGCGGTTTGGTGAAGGTGAACCCGATATTAAACTGGACTGAAGAGGAAGTTCGGGGGTATCTTGAAGCGAAGGGTGTAGAGTTGCATCCATGGTATAACAGGGTTTTCCCGGACGGGAGGCTGATAAGATCTATTGGTTGTGAACCCTGCACTTCTCCGGTATACGATTGGCAGGAGGAGAGAGAAGGGAGGTGGAAGGGGACGAGCAAGTGTGGAGGGGAATGCGGTATCCACACGAGAAGGCTGAAGTGAAGAAAAATCGAGGTGCAAAATGCCAGGGGTTTATAATAAAACAGATGGATAAGAGAAAGACCATAGCAGGGATAAACGAGAAAATAAAAAAAGGAGAAGCAGTTGTTCTTACCGCAGAAGAATTTAAGCAGATGGTAAGAAATGAAGAGCCGGTTACCGCAGAGAGCGTAGATGTAGTAACCTGTGCTACATGTGCTATAATGTCCGGCACGGCAGCAATTTTATCCATCCCCATAGCAGAAAGAAACGAATTTGAGAGAGCAGATAAGGTCTGGTTGAACAACATCCCGGCTTTTCCTGGTCCATGCCCAAATGAAAGATTGGGTATTGTGGATGTATTCGTTTACGGAACAGCCCGTGCAAACCATGAGTACGGAGGCGGGCATCTATTTCGCGAAATAGTGGAAGGTAAACAAATAGAAGTGAAAGTAAAAACCAACGATAAAATAATTGAAAGGAGCGTAAGTAAAGAAGATTTACAATTCGCCCGAATGATTACCACTCGCAGCGCATTTAAAAATTATATGGGATTCGTGAATCCAGAAGAAGGAGAAGTGGGAAGTATTTTCTCGGTTACTGGATTAAAGGGACCTTACAAAGAAATTTCCGTGACCGGGAGTGGAGAAATTAACCCTTTGGAAAACGACCCGCGGCTAAAAACAATTGGTATTGGAACAAAGATAATGGTAAATGGTGCAGCAGGATACGTAATTGGTGAAGGAACGAGAAGTAGCGAAGAAAAACCGAATCTTTCGGTGATTGCTGATATGCACGAGATGGATGCGGAATTTATGGGTGGGTTCATCACTTCAACAAGCCCGGAGTGCATAACTTCCATTGCTGTCCCAATTCCAGTAATTAACGACGAAGTATTTTCTAACCTTAAGATTATGGATGAAGAGGTAAAGCTCCCAATAGCGGATATTCATGATAGAATACCGTTTGTAGAGAGCAATTATGCTGCGGTGTGGCAAAATACTGATTTAGAAATACATTTTGACGCTGGTAAATGTGTAGATTGTGATGTATGCGAAGTTGAAAAATACTGTCCCACGAATGCTTTTTCCAAATCAAAAGGATTTGACGAGCATGGATGTTTCAACTGCGGTGCCTGCATATTTCTATGCCCTGAAGGTGCATTCAAAGGCAACCTGGGACGCATTAAAATATGTGATAAAGATGTTCACATAACATTAAGACAGTCAAACAGGTCAAAAGCGAACGAGCTTGCGAGAAAATTGAAAAATCAGATTATAGAAAGAGAATTCTTGCTCACAGAACCAGTTGATAAATAGAAGAAAGCCATACTATATACAATGAAAAAAAAGGCATTTGAAATGATGGACATTGCAAATAGAACGAGAAAAACGAGAGATGTCGGGCTTACAATGGTGCTGGATAAAGGTTTGGGTTATCGTGCTGCGCAAGATTTGATGGAATACGCATCCGAATATATAGATATAATTAAGCTGGGGTGGGGCACGCATAGACTCTGTTCGGAAGAAGCGGTCAAAAGGAAGATACAGCTCTATTCGGACAACAGCATCCTGGTAAGTAATGGAGGCACACTGTTTGAGATTGCATACTTACAGCGTAAAATAGACGAATTTTTTGAGTATGCCCATCAGATAGGTCTCAGCTCTGTTGAAATATCAGATGGTTCTATACAGATAAGCAGAGAAGAGAGAAGCGAAATAATAAGAAGATGTAAAAATATGGGATTTTTGGTATTTACAGAGGTAGGAAAGAAGAACCCGCTTGAAGATGCAAAGCTTACGATAGATTACCGAATAAAGGAAGCAAAAAGTGATCTGGATGCGGGAGCAACAAAAGTGATAATGGAGGCAAGGGAATCGGGAAAAGGTATAGGTATCTATGATAAGGTGGGGAAGGTAAGGGAAGACATGGTAAAGAAGCTCACGGAGGGGATAGGATTGAGAAACATCATGTTTGAAGCACCGGAAAAGAGCCAGCAAGCTTATTTGATACTTAATCTCGGTCACGAAGTTAACCTCGGGAATATAAAGCCAGAAGATGTGATTCCCCTGGAAACGTTGAGAAGAGGGCTGAGGGGTGATACGCTTGGTAAATTATAGAATCACTATCGGCGGCGATAATATTCTGCGCAGAGGGGTTACAGGGATAGGAGAAATCCTTGTGGTCATTGATGTGTTAAGAGCCTCGAGCACAATCGTTACAGCTCTGGCAAACGGCGTAAAGGAGGTAATACCTGTAAATAGAGGAGAGAAGGCTTTTGGATTAAGAAAAGAGGGATACATCCTGGCGGGGGAACATAACGGAGTAAAGTTGCCCGATTTTGACCTCGGTAATTCTCCCGTTGAGTTACTCGAGCATATTAAACAATCGAACATCGAGAAAATTGCATTGAAAACAACTAATGGCACAGAAATACTGACTGAGGTAAAAACCGCACTCATCTGCTCAAGCTTGAATTTTACTGCTGTTAAGCACGAATTAGAAGATAATAAGGGTAAGAGTGCGAATTTATTGGCTGTGGGAAGCAGGCACGGAATAACAGAGGACATTGCGGTTGCAATGGCTCTTTACAGCAGTCTAAATGATGGATTAGAGATAAACAAAGCGTATTTGAAGGAGTGCATCAGCCACTGCAACACCGCAAAACATCTATGTAAAATCGGCTATAAGAAGGATGTTGAATTTGTTTCGCAGATAGACAAATATGATGTGGTCCCTGTACTAAAAGGATATTATAGCGCAGTAAAAATTCCAAGCACCAAGCACCAAATTACAAACAAGAAAACAGAAAATAAATTATGGACACAGATTAACACTAAAACTTTTTAGAAAAAAGTTTTACCAAAAATATGTTTCTTTGGTCAAGCTTTCTTTTCTAAAGAAAGGTTGTGTGTAAATCTGTGTCTTAAATAGAAGGGAGCTATACTTTATATACAATAAAAAATGTGCGAAATAGAAGAGAAGATAATAGAAATAATGAAAGATAATGGAATAGATATTGTAGCGACGTTGCCGTGCGGTAAAGCCAAAAGACTCTTTTATCTTATTCCTCAGCACTTTCACGAGGTCGCACTAAACAAGGAAGAAGATGGGATAGGAATATGTGCTGGTGCGCATCTCGCAGGAGGGAAACCCGCGATAGTTATGCAAAGTTCGGGATTGGGCAATTCCATGAATGTGTTGATGTCCCTTACCAGAACCTACGAGCTGCCTTTGCCGATAATCACGAGTTGGAGAGGCGTTTATAGGGAACAGATACCCGCTCAAATACCGTTTAATAAAAACCTACCAGGGATGTTAAAAGCTTTTGATATTCCTTACACGATAATAGACGACAAATCCAAAATAAATTTGGTGGAGAACGTTATTTGCGACGCGTATGAAAATGGTAGAACTCACGTTGCATTGATCTCCCCAAAAACATGGGGTAATAAACAGGAAGAAGCTGAACTTACAGTCCGTTTTCCAAAAAGAGAAAGAGAAACTATCCTGGAATATAAAAAAACAATTCACGAGCCAGAGATGACGAGATACAATGCGATAAAAACCATAGCAGAATATTTAGATGAAGAAGTCGTTGTCTCCAATATTGGCGAACCAGGCAAGGAATTGTATGAGCTTAATGATAGAGAGCTGAATTTTTATATGCTGGGCAGTTATAGTCAGGCATCTTCAATAGGCTTGGGAATAGCATTAAAAACGAAAAGAGAAACGGTTGTTCTCGATGGTGATGGTAGTTTGTTAGCAACCAGTGTATTACCTACAATAGCAGCAGAAAGCCCGAAAAATCTATCTATTTGTTGTCTGGATAATGGCACGTTGGGAAGCACCGGGGACCAGTTGACGAATGCTTATTCCGGTGTTGATATGGAATTAATGGCGAAAAGTGCAGGGATAAAGGAAACAAAAAAAGTACACACCGAGAAGGAGTTGCGCTCAACTATCGAGAGTGTGTATGATAATACAGGACCGAGATTTATTCACGTAATAGTGAAACCTGGCATCATGGGGACCACAATAAGAAACATAAAATTGACACCAGAGCAAATAAAGAGAAGATTTATGAAGGCTATGAGAGGATAATTACTCCATATCTCATAGTATAGAATTGCTTCTTATCCCTATTTTTCGCAGGCGATATTATACAATTAGGCAATTTAATGCACAAAATAGAAAAATTTAAATAGTGATTTTACAAAAAGAACATTTATGTATAAAAAAATGTTTGATTGTATAGAATTGGGAAAATTAGGAGGTGATTGAGATGGAAAAAAAAGTCAAATCGATAGAAATTTTGATTGCTTTGGCAGTAGTCTTATCAGCACTGTGCATTTTAAGTGCCGTGCCATTGCAGACATGCGAAGCAAGAGAAATAAAGGAGTTACATATTGGTTACCAGCCAAGCACACATCAGATAGCAGAGATGACCGCAATGGAAAAGGGCTGGTGGGAAAGGGACCTGAAAAGATTCGGGATAGAGAAGGTTACTGACACCGAATTCCCATCTGGTCCTCCAGAGATGACCGCGATGATGGGGGGGGCACTTGACATCGCCTATGTCGGGACAGCACCACCCATTTCTGCAATAGATAAGGGATTAGATGCGAAGATAGTCGCAGCGGTGCAAATAAATGGCTCTGCTATTGTTCTTTTGCCTGAACTCGCTGTAAACTACACTTCTCCGGAGGACTTAAAAGGTCTGAAAATAGCTACCTTCCCCCCGGGCTCCATTCAGGATACCATACTGAAGAACTGGCTGAAAGAAAAGGGAATAGACCCCAAGAACGACCTTGAAATTGTATCAATGGGACCTCGTGATGCAATATCTGCGATAGCAGCAAAGGCAGTGCATGCGGTATTCCTACCAAGTCCTTCGCCTACGATCATAGAACTGGAAGGAGCGGGAAAGATAGTTGTTCTTTCTGGAGATATGTGGCCCGACCATGCGTGCTGCTGTCTGTTAGCAAGTGGTGAACTGATCAGGGAACATCCAGAGCTTCTTGAGCAGATAATCCGAACACATATAAACGCAACAGAGTATAATCGTGAGCATATAGACGAAGCTGCTGAGATATTCGCGAAAAAAGTAGGATGGGATGTGGAAAAGGTAAAAGAGTCATTCAACAAGACGGACATGAAGTGGATTCATAATCCTCATCTTGAAATACCTTCTACACTCGAATATGCAAAAGTGGACTATGAAATGGGATATACGGACAAATTGCTAACACAAGATGATCTTTTTGACACCAGTTTTTATGACCAAGTTATGGGGATTGTACCGACTCCAACAGCCGTTACGCCGTCACCAACTCCTTCAGCAACACCAACACCGGTGCAACCGGGATTTACAACGGTTCTAACAGTCGCTTCTCTGTTAGTGGCGCTATATATAATTTTAAGGAGGAGATTCTAATTTTATATCTCCTCTTTTTTTATTTTTAACGAATGAAAGAAAAGAAAGGTTTGCATTTCCTGAAAAGGAGAGGGATAATAGAAACAATAGGGATTTCCACAGTCGTTATTATCTGGCAGTTAGTAGCCAGTTTTATCGTGAAGAAAACCTATCTACTGCCGAGCCCATACGAAGTTTTCTTTGCTTTTTATACGGTTCGAGAAGTAATACTGGTGGATATTTACATCAGTCTTTTACATTTTGGTATAGGTTTAGGTGTAGGAACGGCGGTTGGAATAACATTAGGAGCACTAATGGGCGGGTTCAAGCTCGTGGATAGAGCTATGGACCCAATAATGGAGATATTACGCGCGATTCCCCCTATCGCATGGATACCGTTTGCTATTATATGGTTAAAACTCACACACTACTCCGCAGGTTTTGTTGTATTCGTAGGAGCTATTTTTCCCATACTGATAAACACTTACACGGGTTTTAAAAGTGTGGATAAGATTTATATAGATGCAGCTAAGGTTTTAGGTTGTAAAAAGGGAATGAGCTTGATAAAATCCGTTGTTCTCCCCTACTCCCTCCCTTACATCGCTGCTGGAACACGTATAGGGATGGGAATAGGATGGATGTGCGTAGTAGCGGCGGAGATGTTTGGAGCGAGTGGCAGAGTAGGTCTGGGATGGAGATTGTGGAATAGATTCTATGCGCTGCACATGATGGATAAGCTTGTTGCGTATATGATAATAATAGGGCTAATAGCATTGCTACTGGATCGCATATTCAGGTATCTTGTGGAAGAAAGGACGCTTAAGTGGAGAAAAGGAATGGTAGCGGTATAGCAAAAATGAACCACAAACTGGAACTCCGGAACGTAACGAAGACGTTTAACACGGAAGAAGGCGAGATGGAGGCATTAGAGGGCATTAGTCTGGTAGTTAAACCAAACGAATTTTTGTGTATTATAGGTCCATCAGGATGCGGTAAAACCACGTTGCTGAGATTGGTAGCGGGATTAGACCAGCCCAGCAGTGGCGAGATTATTTTAGATGGAAAAGAAGTGATAGGACCTTCTCCTGATAGGGGAATGGTATTTCAGGAATTTTCGTTATTCCCGTGGAGAACGGTCTTGAAGAACGTGGAATTTGGACTGGAAATTAAAGGGATGAAGGATAAAGCGCGGCGAGAGCTTGCAGAGAAATACATAGAGCTTGTAGGCTTGAAAGGCTTTGAGAATTGTTATCCGTACGAGCTCTCCGGCGGTATGAAGCAGAGAGTAGCGATTGCAAGAGCTCTCGCAACCGAACCCGCAATCTTACTCATGGATGAACCCTTTGGCTCGGTAGATGCGCAAACGAGAAACATACTTCAGGAAGAGCTGCTGGAGATCTGGAAAAGGACAAAAAAGACTGTTCTGTTCGTCACGCACAGTGTTGATGAAGCGGTATATCTCGCGGATAGAGTCGCGGTGATGTCCGCGAGACCGGGTTGCCTTATTAAGTGCCTTGATATTGATATACCGAGACCGAGGAAGCGAACGAGCGTAGAAGTGAATGAGTTCAGGGAGCAGTTGCTCATGCTGCTCAGCTTAGAACGTTCAAAGGCGTGCATTTCGGTTTAACTTATTCACATCACCTTCTCCAGACTCATATCAAACATCCTCTTCGTCTCCCGTGCAAGCGCTTCTGGAAGACCCGTAATGTCCACATTCAAGAACCCGCGAATAATCACCGAAGTAGCCTCCTCCTCGCTCAAACCCCTCGCCATCAGATATTGAATCTCCTCCTCCGCAATCTTGCCAACCGCAGCTTCATGTGAAAGGTCGAGGTCTTTTCGTGTCGCTTTGAGCTCCGGGATTGATTCTACTTCCGCGGAATCAGAAAGCATCAATCCCCGGCACTCGATATGCCCCTTTGCATTTGCTCCTTCACCAATAACATCACCACGTGCGATGACCTCCGCGCGGTCGGTA
>JAODGL010000120.1 GCA_025464585.1 Methanosarcinales archaeon | reverse complement strand
GACCTCAGCGGTGTATTTATCCATATCCACGGGAACCGCCTTCCATAGATAATCTTTTAGCCAATTATGCTTCTTCATCGCATCTGTCGTACTCATGAGCTCCAAACCTGGATATTTCACCGTTGAAAACACCACGGAACAATCTCGCTGTAAAAAAGAACCAGACCGACCTTTTTCTGAAGGTTCAATACCGGCGTCGAGCAGGTCTTGCTGATATTCCGCTGGAATTTCGTCCAGTGAGTTGAGTGCATCATGTTCCTCCCCGGTAGCATATTTCTCAATTGCGATGTCCGCGCCTAAAGCTGCTTTTTTCGCCTTTGCACGTTCCGCAGCACGCTTAATTATATCTTTTTTTGTCATACAGTTCCCACCTCCTTACCACATAACTCTACACATTTTTCAAAACCATGCTCCATGACGTTCTTTGTTATCTCGTCAGGCATCCCGGAACAGGCTATCCGTCCTTCAAGCATCACATGTGCCCGGTCTGCCTTTATATAACGCATTATAGACCCACTATGAGTAATTATAAGCGCTGCTTTCTTTCTTTTACTCGGCATCTTGTTTCTATCCAGAAGCTCGCTCATTATCCCGCCTATGAGCTCTATGTTCTCGATGTCCACGCCAGAGTCTGGTTCGTCGAACATGATGAAGTCCGGGGATTGTGCGAGCAGTTGCAGTATCTCCGACCTTTTGACCTCGCCACCTGAAAAGCCAAGGTTCACATCCCGGTTCAAGAAATCAACCGAGATATTAAGCCTTTTTGCAAGTTCTATCACGTCTTCATCTATTTTCTCCTCTTTTCTTCCCTGTGCGATATTCACCATATCGCCGAGTTTCACACCTCTTATCTCAGGTGGGTGCTGGAAGGACATGCCCATCCCTAATTTCACACGTTCGTTGGTTGGTAAACTGGTTATATCAACGCCTTTAAACGTTATACGCCCTTTTTTGACTTTATAATTAGGCAGACCAAGGATTGTCATCAGAAGCGTTGTTTTTCCACAGCCATTGGGTCCAAATAGAACATGCACCTCTCCTCGTTCGATATTGAGCGTTAAGTTCCCTATAATTTCCTTCCCTTCCACATCAACAGTCAAATCTTTTATTTCCAGCATTTTTTATTGTATATAAGGTATAGCTTCTTTCTATTTAAGACAGTGATTTACGCAGATTTATTTTTTATTCCACAATTTATTTTCTGGAACGTGAACTTCATGAACCTGGTGTAACGGGGGAAAATACCGAAAGATTTATATGTTTATTCATACGAATTAAGAACTGATAAAAATGGGGACAAAAGTGAAGTTGATAAGTGGAAGAACAATTGTACAGGGTCAAAATTTAGACAATAAGCTCTCGGAGGAATACTTCAATGAAGTGGCAACTTGTGAGATGAGCAAAGAAGATATGGAAAGACTGGGCGTGGCAGCGGAGGGGCATGTGAAGGTGAAAACGAGTTTTGGAGAGGTGGTGGTGAAGGCGAAGGAAAAGGCGGGAACTCCGGCAGGGATTATTTTCATCCCCATGGGTCCCTGGGTAAACGCAATCGTGAGCGGGGATACGCACGGTGCCGGTATGCCCCAGTATAAGGGTATAGATGCGGAGATAGAGCCCACCGAGGAGGAAGTTTTGCACGTAAAAGATTTGATGAAGACGTATATGAAATAGGAGGTAAAAAGGGAAGATGGTAGAAATTACGGATGTTGTATGCTCCTTGTGTGGGTGCGTATGCGACGATATCGTGGTGGAAGTAGAGGATAACAAAGTGATAAAGGTGAAAAAGGGAGCATGTTCGGTGGGAAAGAGCAAGTTAATGGGACACGGAAGGATAGAAAGCCCTGCGATAAGAGAGAACGGCAGTTTGAAGGACTGTTCTTACGATGAAGCAATAAAAAAGGCTGCGGAGATACTTGCGGCTGCGAGGAGACCGCTATTGTACGGCTGGAGTTCTACGGTTTGTGAGGCGGACAAGGTGGGAGTAGAACTTGCAGAGGAGATAGGCGCGGTTATAGATAATACTGCTTCGGTGTGTCACGGACCTTCAGTGCTGGCGATTCAGGATGTAGGTCTTCCAAGTTGCACGCTGGGAGAGGTAAAAAACCGTGCGGACCTCGTTATATACTGGGGTGCGAATCCCGCTGCTGCGCATGCAAATCACATGAAGCGCTATTCATATATCTCAAAGGGGTACTGGACAGAAGAGGGTAAAAAGAACAAGAAACTGGTCGTGGTGGACGTAAGAAAGACAGCGACGGCAAAGATGGCGGACGTGTTCCTGCAGATAGAGCAAGGGAAAGATTATCTGGTGTTCTCGGCGTTACGGGCTATGCTGTATGGCTATGAAGATGTGGTGCCGGAAGAAGTAGGTGGCATATCAAAGAAGGACCTGTTAGAGACCGTGAAGATGATGAAAGAAGCGAAGTTCGGGATAATCTTCTTTGGTATGGGCGTGACGCACACTGGAGCAAGGCACAACAACATCGTTAATGCGATACAAACGACGAGAGCAGCTCATACACACACCAAGTTTAACATAATGCCGATGAGAGGGCATTACAACGTAGCGGGAATTAATCAGGTATGCACGTGGGAAACCGGGTATCCGTTTGCCGTTGATTTATCACGTGGTTATGCGTGGTATAACCCGGGTGAGGTATCGGCTACTGACCTTTTAGTACGGCGTGAATGTGATGCGGCGTTGATAATTGCTTCTGACCCAGGAGCGCATTTCCCGGGTGAGTCAATAAGACACCTCGCGAAGATTCCGGTTATTCAGATAGACCCGTTTCCTAACCCGACGACTGAATTCGCAGATGTTGTCATTCCGGCTGCGATAAGTGGCGTGGAAGCGGAAGGGAACGTCTATCGGATGGATAATATTCCTATAAGACTGCGTAAGTTGGTAGATACAGAGTACATGGCGGACGAGGAGATAATGAAGGGGATACTGGGGGAGGTAAGAGCGATAAAGGGAAAGGAGGAGATTGAGAGGCGATAGGATGGCAATAGAAACTGATTTACATGCAGGAGTAGCAATTTTTTTAAAACTGGACATTCATCCAAATATACAAAAAGAAATACTCAGTAAAGGAGGATTTAAGGCAGCAACTCTTAGAGTACCAGCCGGAGAAATCGCCCCTGGAATATCTATAGGTCCTTCCGCTATACCGATTGCAGAAATTGAAAATGCGAAAATAGAGTACATTGGTGAAAGATATTTACTCCGGATTGCGACAACCTTAAATAAAATTCATGAGGTAAGCGAAAAAGTAGGGTCATCATTTGAAAAAAGCGGGTATCTCTTCCAAGAGATGGTAAGATATTGCGAATTCAATTTTCCAGAGCAAACTTTAGAGATCCCCTTCTTGGTTAGGAAGATAAGATCAATGGTAAATGTTCCTGCTGCCGGGGTAGTATCCTCTATATTTGGTGTTGAATTAGAGCCTTATTCTTTTTCGCTTAGCTATCCAGGGACACCTCTGACTGACCAATGGACGCATATTGCTTTTACACCGGAGCCTAACAATCCTAAAAATAGGGTTATCCTAAAAATCACGAAAAGAACACCGACTTACAGTGAAATGATAGATTTTCTTTCAGATATAGAAACTAAGATAGAGAGGGTTAAGGAATTATTTCTGGAGGTGAAAATATAAATGGCTGTGCGTATTGTGTATCCTCAAGAAGAAGGTAAGGACGAAAGATCGCAGGATACCACTATTGAAGTAGGAAGTGTGACTGGAACATATCAAAGAATAGACTTTTCACAAATTGTGTATTTATTCGCAGAGATGGTGCGAGAAGAGGTAAGGGCAATGGAGGCGAGAATGATTGAAAGGATTGACCGTAGGATTGATGAACTTGTAGAAAGGGGAAACCTTGAAGAAGGGGAGGGAGAGGTTATTGTACTAAGGACTATCCCAAGGGAACAAGCGAAGAAAGAGATTTTAGACTTGCTTGATAAATACGATAAGTTATATTATGGCGATATAGCGGAACAACTGAGGTTAGATTTGGAGCAGGTTGTGGAGATCGTAGGGGAGTTAGAGAAAGAAGGAAAAATAGAGGAGGCTAAGTGATGGTAACACTTTTTAATAAGGGAGATGGGATAAAAGGAGAGAAAATAACCGTGCAATGCCGAAAACCAAACTTTGGGAAGCGTCCAATTAGCGGAACAAGTAGGCATAAATTGCAACGAGGAAGTTTGGAAGGAAGCGTGTATTGCGTTATTGACAAACCTATAAGGAGTAAGAAGGAGAATTAGGAGGTTTAAAAATGGTAGAAGGCGAATTATTGATACGGAACGGAGTTGTTTACGACCCAATAAATGGCGTGAATGGAGAGAAGAAGGACATTTGCATTCGTGATGGTAAAGTAGTGGAAGAGGTAAGAAATCCGAAGGTAATAGATGCCGAGGGGAGAGTGGTGATGCCCGGTGGTGTGGACATTCATGCGCACATTGCCGGTGGTAAAGTAAATGCAGGGAGGCTTTTCAGACCTGAGGATGGAAGGAAAGGAAGAGAAGCAAAGACAAAAGTTTGCAGAGCACAATCAGGTTATTCAGTGCCGAATACGTTCGCTACGGGCTACCGATATGCGAAGATGGGCTATACATTCGTGATGGAGGCGGCAATGCCGCCACTTGCAGCAAGACATACGCACGAGGAGATAGTGGATATTCCTATATTAGACAATGCAGCAATGCCGCTCATTGATAATAACTGGATGACGATGGATTACGTGAAGAGCGGGGATATGGACCTGCTTGCGGCTTATGTCGCATGGATAATAAAGGCAACAAAGGGATACGGCGTAAAAATAGTGAATCCCGGGGGAACAGAGGCGTGGGCATGGGCAAAGAACTGCGATTTGAATGATGCAGTGCCTTATTTCGATGTTACGCCTGCGGAGATAATAAAAAGTTTAGGAGAGGCGAATGAGAAGTTCGAGATGCCACACAGCATCCACGTGCATGGGAATATGCTCGGGCATCCGGGGAACTACGAAGTCACGACATCAACTTATGACCTCGTGAAAGGAATAAAACCATATAGAGACCGCCCGACTATGCACGCGACACACACGCAGTTTCATTCTTACGGTGGGACGACATGGGGTGATTTCGAGTCGAAGGCAGGAGCTATTGCAGATTATGTAAACAAAAACGAACACGTTAGCATTGACCTCGGGTCTGTAATATTAGGTGATACGACGACAATGACCGCGGATGGACCAATGGAATACAGTTTGTATCAGATAACAGGTCGCAAATGGACAAACCACGATGTAGAGCTTGAGACGGGCTCAGGAATAACACCATTCCTGTATTCCGGGAAAGTGTCAGTGCATACAATTCAATGGGCAATAGGTCAGGAACTGGCACTGCTGATTAAAGACCCGTGGAAGGTTGCACTTACGACTGACCATCCAAATGCTGGTCCGTTCATCGGGTATCCAATCATTATCTCAATGCTGATGAGCAAGCGCAGGAGAGACGAATCGGCGGCAGATATGCACAAGGCAATATATGACAGGGCAGCGCTGCCTTCAATAGACCGTGAGTATGACTTATATGAGATAGCGATAGTAACCAGGGGAATGACTGCGAAGACGTTGGGACTGCATGAACATGGAAAAGGTCATCTTGGCGTTGGTGCAGACGGTGACGTTGCAATTTACGATATTTCACCGGAGGAGCGCGATGCGGGAAGAATACAGAAAGCGTTCCTGAATACAAAATACACGATAAAAGGTGGTGAAGTGGTGGTAAAAGATGGAGAAGTGGTAGCGGCACCGGCGGGAAAGACGTATTTCGTAACGCCGGAATGTGACCCGAAACTAACTGATGAGATGATGGACAAGTTGAAGGACAAGTTTGAGCATTACTACTCGGTGACTTTCGCGAATTACCCGGTTCAGGACGCATACGTGCCGAATCCATACGAGATAAAAGCGCCATGGAGGAGCTAATAGAGGAGGGAAGAAAAAATGCAGACAATAAGATTAAAGCTGAAGGAAGAAGTTACGGGTGGAAAAGCAAGAATACCTGTTGATGTGGATTCATTGACGCCAGATAAACTGTTCGGCAAGAGCGAAGCGGAGATAAAAGCTGTGAAAGTCTGGTGGGGCAATCGCGAAGAGGATACCGGAGACCTGTTCGATGTGAGCGTGGAAGGAGAAGCCGGGAGTGCGGAAGAAGTGAAGATAGTGATGGAAGGCGACTTGTCGAGGGTAAAGCATATAGGCGATGGTATGAAAGCAGGGGAGATAGAGGCAATTGGTGATGTGGACATGCACTGTGGTGCGATGATGTCTGGGGGTAAAATAACAGTGAAGGGAAATGCAGATTGCTGGGCAGGTCGCGAAATGCGTGGCGGAGAGCTGATTATAGAAGGAGATGCTGGCGATAATCTCTGTGCGATGTATAGAGGCGAGATGACCGGGATGACCGGCGGTAAAGTGACGGTGGGAGGAGATGCTGGTGAATGTGTCGGACAATACATGGCAGGCGGGGAGATATTGATAAAGGGTAACGCAAACATTCTCACGGGATTGAACATGAAAGGCGGGAAGATAACGATAGAGGGGGATGCAATAATGCCCGGTGCTGATATGACCGGTGGCGAGATAACAGTGAAGGGTAAGGTGCTGGATATGATGCCTTCGTTCAAGTTCGTGGAGACTACGAGAATAGAAGGCGAGGAATATAAGAAATACATCGGCGACCTCGCAATGACGGAGAAGCGCGCAAAAGGTGTGCTTTACGTGAAGTGAGAAGCACACCTTTAAACCCCTTCTCGCCCACCTAAAAAGGCATGTCTCCCTTCCCTTAGATAGGTTGTTTGAAGTTTATCCATAATCGCCTTCTTAAGAAGCGATAAAATATATACTATCTGTATATAAAGTTTAACAGATGCGGTGGAAGAGAATTAACCATTCTCACGCACCCCACCACATCCAATTCAATTATATCATTTGATAAGAAACAGAACGAAAGGAATAGAAAATGCTATCATACGAGTACAAATATAAAGTCGTCATCTTTGACATGGACGGAACGTTCCTGAATTCGCGAGGAGACGGAGAAATCCCGCATGTGTGGGCATACGAAGCATTCAAAACGACCATGAGCAATTATGGATTAAATCTCACCATAGAAGAGATAGATAAATACTTCCTCGCACCTCTGCATTCTGAAGGGGCACGGGGGGTAAAAAGATTTTGCGCCAGATTTGACCTGGATTGTGAGGAGTTCTGGAGCAGAAGGGAGCAGGATGTCATAGAAGCAAAGATAGAAGCGATGCGAAGTGGAGAGATAAAACTCTGCAAGGGCTCTGAGGAGATAATAAAATATTTAGGCAAGAAATTTTATCTTGCTGTGGTGAGCGATTCGCAACAAGCGTGTGTGGACTATGCACTTGAGCACTTCAATTTGAAACCGTACTTCAGGATATGGTATGGAAGAAGGAGCGAATTAGAAAGCTTAGCTAACAGGAAGCCAAATCCTTTTTACATAAATAAGGTATTGAGTGAATTGAGCACGAGTAGGGAGGAGGCGATATTGGTAGATGATAGTGCCGTAGGGGTCTTAGCAGCCAGAAGGGCTGGTATAGATTCTGTTTTTATTTATAGCGGTGAAAAAGAAGTAGGGAATAATTATAAGCCAACGTTTTTGGTACGGAACATAGGTGAATTAAGGAGGATTTTGTGATATGGAAATGATGGTGGCGGAGGAAAGAAGTGAAGAAGGGATAGAAATAGGTGCAGGAATGGGGGTAAAAATAGAAACACCAGTGATAGTCTTGAACGAGAAGGCGTATGCGGAGTCAATGGGAGAAAAAGGTTTTGAACTCGCCGAGATGTGTGAGGAAGTCGCTGTTGAGAAAGGGGTAAATATTGCTATCTGCCCTCAACAAGTCGAGCTTGCGCTGATAGCATCTATGGTAAACATACCTTGCTTCGCACAGCACGTTGACGCGGTAGAACCAGGCAGTCATACCGGCTTCATAACGCTGGAATCTGTAAAGGAAGCGGGGGCAAAGGGGTCGCTTGTAAATCATTCCGAGCACAGGTTGAAAATAGCAGAAATAGACTTTATCATAAAAAAAGCGGTGAGCTTAAACCTGCTAACGATTGTTTGCACGAATAATGTCGCAGTAAGTAAGGCAGTCGCAGAATTGAAGCCGTATGCAATTGCGGTCGAGCCACCGGAGTTGATAGGAACCGGGCGGGCAGTTTCAAAGGTGGACCCGGGGATCATAGAGAACACGGTAAAAGAGGTGAAACAGGTAGATGAAGGAAGTATTGTGCTCTGTGGTGCGGGAGTTACAAACGGCGAGGATGTAAGAGCAGCGATAGAATTGGGTGCAGATGGTGTCTTGCTTGCTTCTGGTGTGGTGAAGGCAGAGGATCCGAGGGCGGCATTGCTGGATTTGGTGTCCGGGTTGTGATATTTAAGCAGGGTACTTGCATAGCGGAAATCAAAAACCAATACCTTTTTAAGCACCGGGGTGAAAACAAGATATATGGAACAAATACCGGGTTGGGTGGAAAAAATCTTCACGCCGAAGGTAAATGAACTTATAGGCGAAGTCAAGGGATTGAATACCAAAGTAGATAGTTTGAGGAACGAAATGCTGGCTCGGTTTGAAGCTGCTGATGTGAAAATAGATAGTTTGAGGAACGAGACAAAAGCGGATATTGAAAGCCTGAGAAAAGAGACAAAAGCCAATATCGAAACCCTTGAGAAAGTGATGATTTCAAAGTTCAAGGCAGTTGATGCGAGGTTTGACGCTCTTGAAGCAAAGATTCCGGTTATGGAGAAGATGGCGGAGTTTGAAGTCCGACTTGCAGAGGTTGAAAGGAAGTTAAGCGTGCATGCATGAAGTCTATGCAAATGACACATCTGATAACACTCCGGTTGAGAAAGTAGAGGGGTTATTCACAAATGAAATTTTGTCCACAATGTGGTTCTAAGGACTTGAACTACATGCCCTGGCTTGGAGAGATATACGTATGCAGGGATTGCGGTTATCGCGGCGCACTTATAGTAGAAGATGGTGAAATCGCAGATGCGATAAAAGAGAAGTTTGAAACCGAAGAAAAAGAACTATTTCATCTCTCGCATGGAGTAATTCCAGCTTGTGACGTAGGCACGATAGAGGAATTCAAAACGTTAATTGGGCAGACATGCTCGGTTGAAGGAATCGTGGGGTATAAGGTAGGGTGCACACTTGCGTTGAGTTATGGATTACCAAAGCTGACGGAGATAGTGGCAGAACAGACCGACCTGCCACTGATTTACGACCACCAAAAAGCAGGCACTGATATACCGGAAATGGGTGATAAATTCGCAGAGGTATGCTCAAAAGCTGGCGTCAAAGCTGTTATTATTTTCCCCATGGCAGGTCCTGCTGCTGAGAAAGCGTTTATTGAAGCGCTATTCAAAAGAGGTTTGGTTCCGTGGGTTGGTGGTGAGATGACGCATGAGAAGTATCTGAGCGGAGAAGGGGGATTTATTCACGATGAGGCACCAAGAGAGATGTATAAAATAGGTGCGGAATGCGGTGTGGAGTACCTTGTAGTCCCCGGGAACAAAATTGGTCTCATTCGTGAATACAGCACCCTAATATCGGAAACCGTGAGGGAGCCAAAGTTTTGTATGCCCGGGATTGGCTCTCAGGGAGGTGAGATACGGAAAGCGTTTGACGCTGTAAGAGGTAAAGATGCTTATGCTATTATAGGGTCTGGGATATACAAAAGCAAGGATATGGAAAGAGCGGCGAGGAGATTTTGTGAAGAGGCGATGAGGTTCCTGTAATGTAAGTAATTGCAAAATGCGTAAATCATCTTCCACTGTCTGATACCCTTCTCTGTATAGCATTCTGCCATTTTCTGAGTTTGCTAGAAAATCCTAAATCCCAAATCCTAAACACCTATGTTAAGTTCGTCCTCACTCTTCTCTTATTCCTGTGTCCTATTTAA
>JAODGL010000141.1 GCA_025464585.1 Methanosarcinales archaeon | reverse complement strand
GGGGAAGGTATCGGAAACCCCGAAGGGGGTTTCTGATAGTTTCAATCCTTGTTTTCTTAGACCTTTTTGCAACCCTCAAATTTTTCCTCTATTTCACTTTCCTGGTATGTTCTCACCCTATTTAAATTTTTCGATATACTTGGCTGCTCAGGATTAAAAAGATACAAATATATATTATTGCTGCACACCAGCCAGAAATATTCATACGACAACATGCTCTTTAACGTCCGGCATCTCCCCTATTATCACCACTTCTCTTCTACACGCCTCGCACAGGTCTATCACATGAATCTTATCCTCTCCTCCCAATTCCATCTCGTTTATCTCCTTTAATAGCTCATTTTTGTCTTTTAACGTTACTATCCCATTGAATACGCTGTATTGCACCCTTCGTAATCCATAATAGGCAAGCCGTCTGGAGAGATGACTGCGTGCAGAATCGTCTTTTATGTCATAAACCACATATAAATGCCGCTCTTGCTTCATCTTCACCGGTACCTGAACCCCTCAAATCTTCCCCCATTCCCTATTGCCTTCGCTAACAACTTCGCCTGCTCGAAAATGATGTCTAAAAACTCTAAGCGCTCGCCATGGTAGGCATATTCATCCTCAAACCTGCTGTACAAAGCTTCTAAGAATCGCCTCCTCACCCCCTCACTCATGTAACACATATCTTCTCTTCGTTCAAATTCATCCTCTCGCACCTGCTTCTGCGTTATCACCACACGATCAACAACCGGCTGGCGGAACTCTTCCATCAAGTCGAAACTTAATGCTGGACGGTTACGATATGCTACATGCAAAACGCCTTCATAAGGATTCAAGCCTGCCCGCATCAACGCATATTCCACTCGCGATTTCAGCACGGTGTATCCATAACTGAGCATCGAATTCATAGGATCATGAGGTGGATGCCTTTCTCTTCTCTCAAACCCGAATTCCTCTGGTATTATCTTCCTTAACGCGCTAAAATACGTTTTTGTCGCATCTCCCTCCATACCCATTAATGTCTCATTCTTCTTTATACCCTTTAGAGATGCTCTACGCTCGTTTAGATATTCTATCTCCTTATCGAACTCTACGGCTCTATTCTTCGCCAAACTCTGCAATAACCTCACTTTATTATAAATCGCACAATCCATGATCTCTCTCGCGATCTTCAATCGTCTTCCTTCACCCATTAATATCTGTTTTCGCCATAGCTCTGTAATCATGTTATAATCGCTTCTGACCACGCGAGCAAAGAAATTCGATGGCTGATGTTCAACAAACACTAAATCCACTCCATTCTCCAGCAACAGCCTTACAACGCCGCTTGTTATCGACGATTCTCCCGCTATGATCCCCTGCTCCACTTCTCGTGGTGAAACTTGAACCTGTTCTCCTTCTTTCGTGGCTATCTTCACCAACTCGTTCTCTCTGAAAACCTTACCTCCATAACCCGAAACTACAATATTACGGAGCCGTCGTTCTATCATTCTTATACACCCCAATTGAGATTTTTGGTAAAGCTTTTTGCTTGCAAAAGGGTTTGTGCTAATCTCGTGGTTATATTGTTTTCACCACGCCAAACCCCTGTGAAACACCCTTACCCAAGCCGAAGAAGTCAGGTATCCTGAAATTCACTTTGAACTCGCCGCTAAATCCTATTACTGGCACGCCCTTGTACGGCACTTGCTCATCGTCTAACCGCGAATGGACATACAGCTTACTCGGTACTGCATAATCCAAACTCTTACACATCGAGAGGATATTACCCACGAGGATACCGTTAAGAAACTCCTTCTTCTCCTTCCACTCATTTATCGCTTTGTATTTCTCGTAATTAGCAGGGTTCAATGCGAGCCAGTGCGTCAAGAACTTATAATGACGGTTCTCTCTGCACGGTCCGAACTCGGCGTTCATCTGCGTCATCTGTGTACTCTCTACCTTGTAACTGCTCTTGCCCAACTTCAATTCCGTTATATCGCCTGAAATATCCTTCAGAACCTCCGCACCAGCTTCTATTCCGAGTATCACCGGCGTACCGCCCAGTATTTTATACTGCACCTTCGGATAGGTGTATAAATAGCCCGCTTCTTCGATGTGGTGATGCAGGATAGGATACTCCTTGAATTTACTGGCTATATAGCCCCTTAATTTGGTCGCCTCTTCTTCCACTACCTTTCCCGTATTGAGCACCAGCACCAGTATCTTTAAATTCATCCTGGCGTTAAGCTTAGAGCTTTGGAAACGCTCCACTATCCATTATTCGCTCCGCATCCTCTACCACCTGCTTCACATACCACTCCACGCTCTCATACATCTCCTCCGCATCCTCTCGCCCCACCGGCACAGAGCCATGAGCGAGTATAGAATTGTTCCTCTTTTGTAACAGGTTCCTCATTCTATTATCTCCTAAGAATTTCTCTCCTATTTCTTCACCTAAATCGCGTAACAGCTCATAATCCTTCTTCAACGAGAGCCTTATCTTACCTTCTTCATCTCGCAACTTCTCATACTCCTCTACCGTCTTCCTTTCCAGCTTGCCCGAACTCCTCAACTGCCATGTATCCACATTCCCTGTATCTATCTCATACTTCGTCTTCAATACGTATTGTGCAATCAACTCCGTCGCCCTGTATAGCCGTGCAACTGCGTCATCGTATTTCCCCTCCTCCAGCCTCCGTCTCGCATTGTTCATTAAATCAATCAAGATGTAGTCCTCTCTGCCTTTTCTT
>JAODGL010000127.1:3365-4590 GCA_025464585.1 Methanosarcinales archaeon | reverse complement strand
GCAATAAGGAACGAGCTGGGTTCGTGGTTCCTTGACGGCTATCCGCTTTTTCAGGGCTCGTGAGAGCCGGAAATAGACGCGGATTGACGCTGATTGACGCTGATAGAATGTGCTCAATAAGAGGTGGAAAAATTTTTACCCATGCCTTTGAATGTCTTCCCACTAACGATGAAAAGACTTATAAGATATGGAGGAAATAAAGATAAGTGACCATGAAAATTTACAACATCAGCAAGGAACAGAAGGATGAGCTCCGCGCAATGATCGTTGATGTTTTAAAGGCGAGACAGGATATAATCTTCGCTTATCTTCATGGCTCATTTCTGGTAAGTAGCTTTCGAGATGTTGATATTGCAGTTTATGTGGCTGGAATAAAGAGAAAGAGCAGGTTTTTGAGCTATGAATTGGTTCTTGAAAGGGAATTAGAAGCGGTCATAAGTTTTCCATTTGATGTTAGAATTTTAAATTATGCTCCGTTATCCTTTAAATTCAATGTAATAAAGGATGGTATCTTACTTTTTAGCCGGGATGAAAAGGTCAGGAGTGATTTTGAGTGCTTAACCTTTGTTGAGCATCATGACTTCGATTTCCATAGGGAAACATACAGGAGGGAGGCTCTTGGTATTATTTGATGAAGAGAAGGTGACAAAGATTTCATCAGAAATATTCAATGCAATGGAAAAGTTAAGGGAGTTAGCGGATTTACCAGAAGAAGATTTTATCACAAATCCACATATGGTTGCCAGTGCTAAGTACTTTCTTGTAGTAGCAATAGAGGCAGCCATTGACCTGTGCAATCATGTGATTTCGCGAAATAAATTTAGTCTCAGAAAGAACGGATATTCCTTGATTCAGGCGTTATAATCGGTTTATTTTCCGGTGATGACGACTCAGAAAAGATTTTTGAAATTGCAAGCTCACTTGCTCGAAAGTACAAATTACTTCCAAACGATGCTTTAATCGCGGCTACATGCAAACATTACGGAATCAGGAAAATAGCCACTTTTGACCCTGATTTCGATAGGATGGATTTCCTGGAGGTGATTGTTTAACCCCTAGATACGATAAAAGAATGTTGAAAGATGACAGGGCGCGTCAGTAACTGGAGCGAACAAATCTGTGTAAATCTGTGTCTTTTATTTATAGACGCAGATTAACGCTGATTATAAATAAGGGTGAAGTAAATATTGATTATATAATATCTGTGTTATAATTACATGGTATA
>JAODGL010000127.1:0-3317 GCA_025464585.1 Methanosarcinales archaeon | reverse complement strand
ATATGAACGAAATTAGACTTCCCTGATGCATTAGCGCCTATTAATACATTGATTTTGCGGAGTTCAATATCTAAGTTTTCGAACCTCTTAAAGTTTGTAACTTCTATTCTTTTTACGTTCATTTTCTAACCTCCGCAATGTCGCCGCAGGTATGCGAAGCCATTAGTTTGGGTGAGTGATAGCGAAACCGTATAGCCTTTCCATTTCCGTTTTGTTATTTGCATATCTTACCTTCACGTCCCTCATCTTTCTCAAATTGAGTTCATCAATAATCCCTTGGGGTAAAACAAGCATAGCTGCACCTGTATCAATGACCGCTTCTACTTCGACTGACTTTTTCGGGTCAAACACAGTTGTCACCTTCACCTTCTCTAACAAATCCCCTCATACTTTCCCCTCCTTTTTCTGGATAAATCCAATTATAGCGTTGTCTATGATTTTGGGAACCGATGTATCGAAGCATTTATCCTTATCTTGAAAACTATTGAGCGTTAGATTTAATCTTTTAGTAATATCAATATATTCACTCATTATTTCTAAGAAATATTTTTCTTCATGATCTTTAGAAATTGAAACTCCCTTATTCGGCGGCTTCAACGGATCCTCGTAGAAAAAATTTATAGTGTTTCGGCGATCAATAGGAGGTATAAGATCAGGAAGCAAGTGATGGAGTGCCTTAGAATTGCCTACAATTTTAGTTCCTTTTTCCATTACTTTTAGTTCATAGAATACCTTTAATAGAGGATCTTTTATATCTTCAATATTCTGAATCGTCTCTAACTTATATTTGTTTAATTCTTTAAGATGACCTCTATTTGATTTTATGGTATCTTTGAAATCTTTGTATTCCTTCATTAGAACGTTTTTTGTCATACGATGCATACCCCAAGCGGTAAGAGTTGCATAGAGATACTCAAGGTATTGATTACATGAAAGCAGATTATCATAATCCTTTATCTGCCTATATTTTTCAATCGTTTGAAAATGAAAATAGAGGCTAGGGCCAGAATAGTTCATAGACTTATGACAAGCTCTCACAAATTCTTTGAATGTGTCCATATCTTTAGATATTGCATCAGTCCTGTATTTTAATATCTCTTTTGTCATAGTTTCACATTCATTTGGTAATGGTTACCCCATGTGAAAAGAGAGGATTTGTAATTGCGTATAACGTTTCGAGCGTATCTGAAGTCCCCCTTCGGGGAATTTGGGCGGAGTGCCGAAGGCACGAAGCAGATACGCTCTGTTATATGACGTCTCGGCGTATTCTGTCATTATTTGTATATTCTTAGGAATTTGAGTGCTTCCTCACGTTCATGGAAAGAGCCCTCAATTTTGTCCCCATTGGTAAACTTTATGTAGATTTATATTTCTGCTCGTTTGTCGCGTCTTCCGGATAATCGAGGTTAAGATTGCTAATTCTCCCAACCATTTGTCTACCGGGACATAGATACCATACGGTGCAGAATCACCCACAACAAAACATACTTTGGCACCGTCTTTACACACTCTCCTTAATGAAATCCAAACCTTAGCAAGGTCGGAGAAATAGGCTGCAACCATGAGATGGTAGTTTTTTCTGCCCCCGTGTAAAAGTCGTTCCTTTTCCAATGCATAACATACTTCACGGAGGTCTTCAATTATTGGATACAAGTTTCTATTATCGAGTATCCTATCCAAATTGCTTTTTTCAGCAGAGACATGTTGAGAACAAGACCGGATGAGATGACATCTTACTTTACTCTGAAGGTCTCCCCACCCTTTTATTTCACCAAAGAACGACATCTCCAGCCGAGTTGCATCCTGGATAGGATTTAGGAGCATCTACCAAGTTCTGTGCATATTCAAGAACATCTATTGCGAAACTTCTAAATGCATTCACATCTTCACTCCAGAGAAGTTTTGCCTTCGCTATTCTTAAAACAAAAGGATGAGCCTCTATTCCAAACGACTCAATCCCACTCTCTTCTCCCGCCAAGACGGCGGTTCCACAACCAACAAAAGGATCGAATAATGTGATTGAGTTATTGCGTTTAAATCCTCTGACAACCTCTTTCACCCATTCAGCTGAAAAACCCGCTGAGTATCGAAACCAGCGATGGATAGGTAGTTCCATATTGTCAACAAAAGTGGACGTTCTATCCGTTATCTTCTTGCTTTCTTCCTCTATTTCAGGGAAGAGAGAAGATTGTTTATATTCACCGCTCATAATTTATCCCTCTTGTCAGCCGAGATGTTGTATAACGTCGGTATATCTGAAGTATTACATATATCACTCCAATTTGGTATTATATCCGCATTGCGTATCCCCTTCCATTTTGGAATGATTATCCGGAATGATAATCCCTCCCTTCGTATCCCCTTCTTCTGTCTGTCTTAGCATCACAAATTCCCCTCTCTATAATAGAAATATCGTCTACCATCTAAACTAATCGCTTCTTTTGTCCCCCCGTTCATCCCAGCTATGTTTGAAAGGTAAAAGATTTTAGCTCCTATCTTTTCAGTGTAGACAATACGAATGTATGATAATAAACACATCACTTCACGCCTTCTACCTTCTCACCATAACAATTAATCCCCGTAAACTTCTTCCTGTAAGCTTCTAACAAAGGCGTAAGTTTTCGTTCCGGTACTTCAACCTCCTTTAACCTCTCTTTAATCTCCGCATCGCTCAACCTGACGTTCAACTTCCTATTCGGAATATCTATCTCTATTATGTCCCCATCCCTTATCGCACCGATTGCACCGCCATTATATGCTTCCATCTCGACATGCCCGATGCAAGGACCGGTAGTGGCGCCAGAGAACCTGCCATCCGTGATTAATGCCACTTTTTTATACCCGGCACCCATTATCGCATCCGTAGGTGTCAGCATCTCCGGCATTCCAGGCGCACCCGCAGGACCCTGGAACGGTAATACGACAACATCTCCCTCTGCAATCCTTTTTGCTTCTGTGAGGCTCTGTCCCATGACCCCGCAAGCACCATAAGGTGTTATCGCATCCAACAATTCCTTCTCGGTATAGAACACCTTAGCAGGTCCTGAATGAACCATCATCTCTTTGTTCACCGCTGTTTGCTTTATTATCGCGCTGCGTGCAATATTTCCTTTTAATACCGCTATGCCGCCCTCTGGGAAATAAGCATCATCAATCGCTCTGATAACTTTGTCATCCAGCACCGTTCCTTCTTCTGCTATTTCCCGTATTGACTTTCCGTTTACCGTTGGTGAATCTTTTATCATATCTTTCAAGCGGTTAAGAACCGCAGGAACGCCTCCTGCTCGGTCAACGTCAGCCATCTCATGAGTCCCCGC
>JAODGL010000199.1 GCA_025464585.1 Methanosarcinales archaeon | reverse complement strand
TTTATGGCTTATCAGAAGGGGATATACGGAGGTTCATGGAACTATTAAGAATGAGTGGAATCATGTTTTTTGATATTGTTCCTGCTCCGGTGGTTGAAAAGGAATTTATGGGAAGTTTAGTGCCGTAGAGATATGAAACTTTTTCCAATGTTTGCAACCAGTGGTGTGTGCCTGGAGAAGTTGTGGGGATGTTTTGAGTTCTCAATAATCGTAAGTGCAAATATTTTATATTAAACCGAAATCCTTAATATACATTATTCAAAAATTTTATTAATTTTGTAGGAAGAAAATATGGGCATCAAAGAATGCAAATTATGGGCTGATGTATTTGATGAGAAATTAGATGACTGCTTAGCGCCGGAGCTTTTTGAAGTGGTCAGTGGAGGAGCACACGCGATGTATAGCGACCCTTACGAGTTCTTTGTGAGAACTTATTTTAGTGACTCTATGTTAGATGCGTTAAAAAGAGTTGTGAAAGCACTTAAAGGAGAAGCAAACAATATTTTGACGTTATATTCGCTATTTGGCGGTGGTAAGACGCACACCTTACTCACTATTTACCACGCATTCAGAAGACCGGAGGTTTTGAGAGCTGCGCAAGTATTAAATGGCTACGATGAAAAGAAGAGGAAGGAACTAACAAATTTGTCAGAGGAAATAGAAGAACTGGGAGGAGCAAATATAGTTGTAATTCACGGTAAATCCGCCGAATATTCTGCGAGACCTGCAAAACCGCTTAAATATCAGGCGTATAGTGTAAAGACCCTCTGGGGTTATCTTGCACATTCCTTGGGTCGCTACGATGCGATAAGAGATGACGATGACAGCCTAACAGCACCTGCTATAGAATCAATTAGAGAAGTTTTGAAAGGGAAAAGGGTAATTATCCTGATTGATGAGCTTATAGACTACGCAGACAATTTGAGAAGAGGCGGGAATGAAAACGAAAGAAGGTACACAGAGAACATTCCCGCATTCCTTGACCGACTTTCAACCGCTCTCGTTGGAACGAATTCAGTAATGATTGTGAGTTTACCGATTGAAGTCAAGGAAGGAAAGATTCAGAGAGTGGAGGAAAGATATGACGAGGTATATCTCCAAAAATTCCTGGACGTCTTGAACAATGCAATAAGGCGGGTAGGGTCGGTATCACTTGCTCCTCTCAGAAGACATGAAAAGGGCGATGACATGGTGGCAGTCATGAAAAAGAGGATATTCGAGGAAGTTCCCGAAGAAGTAAGGAGTAAAGCATTAAGGGAAATGGAAATCACAATCAAGACAAATCCCGAAGTGTTTGGTCATAGCGGGGTTGATGAAATCCGGCTTACATATCCCTACCACCCTGAGCTTATTGAGATACTCGAGGAAATAATCAAAAGGGCGAAATTGCAAAAGACGCGGGACATGCTCAAATATGCGAGGGTAATAGTGAGAGAGATATGGTCCACAGAAGAAAATCCGTTTCTCGTGATGCCCTGGCACATAAACCTGTTTGATGATAGAATCGTCAGGAGCTTTTTTTCTCCTCCGTTCGATAGCTACGCAAAAGTTGTAGATAAGGATGTGGTGGAAAATACGCAAAAGTTCAGCAAGCCGGAACTTGTGAAGCTTATTTCCACAGCGGTATTACTTAAAACATACGTATATGACTCTCCAATACCCTTACAAGGCTTTCCAAGGCTTTTTAACATCGCAAACATGATATATGAGCCACAGAAATTCATTAAGAATAACTGGAATCCATCAGACATTCCTGAGGTTCTCGAAGAGGTGTCCAGCAGTCCTAACATGATATTTTTGAATGAGAAGGATGGAGTGTTCTGGTTCTGGCGGATAGCGAACGTGAATGAGCAGATAGATTCTGAAATGGAAAGAATAAAAAGCGAAGAGCAAGACGGAATACTTTCAGAACTTAAGAAGTTTGTTGAAGCACTCACTTTTGGCAAAAGACCGCAGAGAAAAGGAAAACCCGCGAAGGTTACGCCTATTGAAGTAAAGATTTTCAAGAAGCAAAATTTTAAAGTGACATCAGACCCGGAGGTCGATATGCCCAATGACGATGCCTACAAACTTATTATTTATGTTGCGGAATCAGTTACAGGTGACGAGCTTTATTCTTTGATATACAGGTATAGAGAGGGAGAGAGGCGGTTTAAGAACACCGTCGTTGTTATGTCCCCGGTTTCGAGCACAGCATATCGAAAATGTGAAGGTCTAACAGCAAGACTTCTTGCGTGTGAGGCTGTTGCGGAGAAGCTGAATGAGATCTATGCAGGGATGCCAGACGAGGTGAAGAGCATACAAAAGAGCTTGATAGACAAGATAAAAAGAGCGGCGGATACCGAACTTCAGGATGCTATTCTTTCTGCGTTCAGAAAGATCGCATATCCAAAGTTTGAGAATGGAAGGCAGAGCATAGACGAAGCACAGTCAAGTGAGACTGCTGTATCTCTTGTTGAGCATGCCTATCTTGCGCTTACTCAGCCTCTAACTGGCAAAATAATCGAAGAAAAAGAATTATCTTATGATGCTCTGGAAAGGTATGTAGAAGACGTAATGCAGATAAAGCTTGGAGAAAGTGCGAATCACAGCATAGGCACAATACGCGATTGGTTCCGGACAAATCCGGCACTGCCAATGGTCGAGGATGGTGCGATATTAGAGGCGATTAAAGACGGAGCGAAGAGACTGAAAATAGGCATTTCCAACGGGCAACTCTGGTTCAAACCCGTTCATACTGCTCCACCCGAACCCGGTGTGAGTGATGAGGTTGTGGTTCCGCTGCTTAAGAACGAGTATAAAGTACTGTCGTGGAGAGAAGCGCTTGAGAATCAAGTAAGAGAATTAATCAGTCAGGAGGGAGAGAAAAGAGAAGGAAATAAAGTTATCAAAAAATATTATGAAGTTTATTATGAAGAGGCTCCTTACAGACTCAGGGAAGTTGTGGAGAGCCATCCTGAGGAGTGGGTTGATTTAGTGAAAGAAAGTTTCATTGTAGAAAGGACGGAGATAATAGAACACGGATTTGATGTTACACTCACTCCTTCTTTCATTGAGGTGGAGGAAGGCAAATCAGTCGAGGTCAAGGTTGATGTGAGGTCTTATTTAGAGCCGTTAAGCGTCAGAATAAGCGTTGAGCAAGGCACAGTTGAGCCGGAAGAAGGTATAACTCCATTTAATTCGGTGTGGAAGCTCAATGCGAAGCGGGATGAAAAATTAGAGCTTGTAGCGGAGGCATTAGGAATTTGTAAATCCGTTCCGCTTATTATCCGGATTAAAAAAGGCGTTATTAGAAAGCATGAACTTTCAGACAAAGATGTCGGTAAAACACTTGTTGGGATTGAAGAAATAAAAAGCAGTGAGCACCTTAAGGCAATCGCGGAAGGTGTTGAAGCAGGTAATGGATGTATCGGAAGTTTTGCGATTGAATCCGAGGAGCACGGCAAGGTAGCAGCGAAGATTGAGCGCGTGGATTCCAAAACGGCAGAGTATATGTTGTCTGAGATTGAAGGGATACTCGGAGCAAAAGCGAGGATGGATGTTAAAGTGCTCTTTGAGGAAGTCAGTATCTCAGAAATCGTGTTTCAAAAGTTAAAGATGCTGAACAACTCAGTCATATTTGAAATAAAGGAGAGCGGAAAGTGAGAAACAAATGGGGGAATTATCATACCTCATAACCCTGAAATACATAAAACCCTGCAAGCAAGGCAAAAGCAGGCTGGCTGAATTCTTCCCGCTCATTCCTTTCAATGGTGCCGAGCCTGGCATAAAAGGCGCGATAGAAGTCAGGACAAGGGTGTTCATCCCGGAATTCACAAATCTTGCGACAAAGAAAATGGGGTTTGAAAATAGTAACAAGGGAAAGCGGATGAAAACGGATGATGCCGAAGCTTATCTCAGGATTTTTGTTTATGCCGTTGTGAGGCAAAATATCAGGTCGGAGGCGAAAACGGAAAAATTAAAGAGGATAATCGAGGATTTACCTCTTGCGGATATAAGATACTGGGCATCTGTTTTCAGGGAAACATACGAAAGATACAGGACGAGGAGGAGTCTGATGAAGCCAGCGAGGGGTTTCAGGGAGGTGTATTACCTTGAATGAGTTATGTGAGGTAGCATACAGAGTGGTTCGCAGTAATCCTGTTTTGTTTATATACTCATTACGCCCTCAAAGGGTGAATATGAATGTGGTCGAGCCATACTTGCATCAATCGGATTTACTTTTCAGGCAGATGCTGGCGACACCGGTTCGTGCGCTGATCGCTGATGAAATAGGCGTGGGGAAAACGATAGAAGCTTTGCTGATCTTGAGATATTTAGAAAGGCGAGGGATGAGGAAAACTTTACTGTTAACTCCAAGAATACTGCTAAAGCAGTGGAGGGATGAACTTGTCAGAGCGGGCATATCGGATAGAATGATACGCCAGATAGAAAGGGGGAAAATATCAACGCTGAGACAGCTTGGCTTTCCTGAAGGTTGTTATATCGCATCAATAGACCTCGCTAAGCGCGATGAGTATATACCAGTGCTCAAAGAGATAAGTTTTGATACAATCATAGTTGATGAAGTGCATAATGTGGGGTTGAACACGGAGAGGGAAAATCTTTTGAGAAATCTGGTCTCGAATGCGAAGTTAAATGTTCTTTTTCTATCTGCGACGCCACATCGAGGAAATTCAAAGGACTATCTTAACAGGTTGTTGTTACTTGACCCGACAATAGAAAGTCCAGAGGATTCAAGGGAATTTTATGAACTCACGCACAATGTGAATGTGTTCAGAAGGGGGAAGGAAGTGGTGAATGAGGTGGAGGGTAGAGAAGTATTTCCGAAATGCGAATTCAACACGCTTGCAGTTGAAACTACGGCTGACGAGAAGGAATATTTTGAAAAACTCACGAGCTTCTTGAGGTATAAAATAAGAGAGATTACAGAGGGCGAAGAGTATTCTCCTGAAGCTTTGCTTGCCGTTCTCGTTCAGAAGAGGGCGTTGTCAAGTCCGAGGGCAGCGTTGAGGACTTTTGAAAGCATCCTGTCCGGCATGCAGGAGAGGAAGAGTGTGGATTTTAAGCGAGATGCGAGGAGGATAGTGGACAAGATATTCGCTCTGGACTATTCAGATGCGGAAGTAGAAGAAGAGGAAGAGGATTTCGACACAGCAGTAGCTGAATTCGTGTCAAGATATTCCTCGGTGTTAAGTGAGGAGGATGCAGGGATAATCAAGGAGCTTATAGGACTTGGCACGCGTATTATGGAAGACGATACAAAGCTCAGGGTTCTGGCTGAGCTTCTCAGGAAATATATCTCAGAAGGTATGAAAGTAGTGGTCTTCACGGAGTTTAAAGATACTTTGAATTACATAAAGGATAATCTTCGCAGGTATGAGATAGGCGAATTTGAGACTGTTTGTGGTGCGGATAAGGCGAGATTTGAGGAGATTAAGGAGCGGTTCAAGAGCGACGAACACTTAAAATTCCTGATTGCTACGGACGTAGCTTCAGAAGGGCTGAACCTTCAAGTAGCGAATGTGCTGATTAATTACGAGGCGCCATGGAGTCCGATAAAGCTGGAGCAGAGGATAGGGCGTGTATGGCGGCTTGGACAGAAGAAGAAGGTCGTAGCATTCACTTTCTTCATGGCGGTTCGTGCAGACCTCGATGTGCTCGATAATCTCTACAACAAGTTGATAAGCATGAACGATGCGTTATCAGATGTGCGACCTATTCTGGGTGAGAAGTTGCAGATGGCTTACAGGACAGAGGTGGGGTTTGTAGACCAGTTATGGAGGAATGGCAGGGTAGAGATTGCGGAAGTAACGGTGAATGGCAAAAGAAGGATGACCGAATTTGATTTTGGTATGGCATTGATAAAGGGCAGGTTAAAAGAGTATATCAAAGAGTTCCTGTTTTATCTTCAGGATTTGAATCGTGAGCTTTCAAAGAAGCGTGTGTATCCGTATGTGAAGGCGAGGGAGATAAGGGATAATATAAAGAAGGTTGGTGGGCGATTTGAAACGGTAAAAGACTTTGAGGATGAGATGCTTATCTTTGGAAAGAGGATACTGGAAGTTCAGGGTAAAAGTTATCCTATCACATCGGCAAGGGACACGGTAAGGATGCTTGAGGAGCTTCGAGGGCTGAGGAGCAATCTGATTATCATGCCAGGCGAGGTAGCAGGCGAGGAATATGTGATAGCAGTGAAAGCTTTTGTGGATGGTGATGAGATTTTAGAGTTCCCGGTCGTGGTGGACGTGAATAAGGACGTGCTGGTGGGCATAGATGTGGTGAGATATTTGAATCACTTAATAGGGAAGACGGCAGTGCCAACGGAATCGGAGGTGGATGTGAAGCCAGGAGTGATAATGGAAGCGAAGGCGAAGCGTGTGGTGAAAGAGATATTTGAGGGTGCAGTTGCAATGCGAGAGAGATACGAAGAAGAGTGCCTCCGTAGAGGTATAAAGACGGAGAGGCTATGGAACAACCATATAGAGTGGCGAACGGAACCTGTACTGAATATACTGCGGATAGGTAAAGAAAGAGGGAACAGCGAGCCAATATCCTCTGAAATAAGGGATATGGTGGAACGAGAAGCGATGGCACATGCCATAAGATACGAGGAAAGGCATGGTAGAAAGGTCAGAGATGTTCACGAGACAGAGCATTACGATTTGTATAGCTATGATAATACGGGAGAGGAGCGGTATATCGAGGTGAAGGGGCATTACGCTAAGGGGATATTTGCGGAGATGCCGGAGAAGGAGTTTGAACTGGCGAAGGAGTTGAAGGACAGGTACTTTCTTTATATCGTTTATGACATCGGTAAGAATCCGAGACTGCTGTGCTTCCGTAACCCCGTGGAGACTTTGCGTGTGATTATGAAGCCGAGATATATATTGACGGCTGGATAAAATTTCTATTTATATTATTCCTCTTTCTTAAGGTTTAATTTTCTACAAGGGCATGAAATATGTTCATATCCATCTACTTTTTCATACCTTATGAATTTATGGCATTCACTGCATTCAATTTTACACTCTATATCTTTCCATTTTTGGACAATCTCCCTGATTTCCGGAGGACTGTACTCAGTTTCAGGCTCTTTCCAATGAGCACAGAAATTCCTGAATCCCACATCGGCTTCAAAATCCAAGATTAACTTTACAACAGAATGATCTGCTCTTAGCTTTTTCTTCATTCTCTTTTTAAATGCTTGAAAGAGCTCGAAAAGAGTATATTCATTTCGCCTATTATATTTCACAGAAGCTTCTAGGTTTTCACATAGTTCTTTAAGTATCCATTCCAAATATACGCCAAATGTCCGTCCAGCATCAGCAGGTTTATCTTTTAAAAGCAAATCATCTATTTGCTCGTAACTATTCTTCCCTGCTTCTATTCTCGGTCCTATCGTATAATCCCAACCAAAAAAGCGTTTTCTTATCCATTGCGGGAAGCTCTTTTGAAGACGATCAAGCCAAATTGAATCATGAGTAAGAAGTAGAATCTGGTAATCTGAGAAATGCTCAGATAATAAATCAATGACACGTGGTCTTTTGTAAGTATCGAAACTATTGATTACATCATCCAGAATTATGAATTTGAAATTGGGATTGAATTGTTTAACTGAAGCTAAAAATATCGAGAGTCCAAAACTATTCAATTGTGATTCGCTTAAGAATTTATAAGCAGGACTAATCGGATCACCACCGAATATAATTTCAAGCTCAACTGCTTTGTCTCTCTCAGAATATAACTTTATTTTAGGGGCACCGAGAACCTCATTGTCCCGCTCTAAAATTTTAAAATATGCTGCTACATCAGAGGAAATCGCATCAAAAGATTCTTGAATACTTTTCTTTGTTTCTTCAACGTAATCATCTTTTATCTTTTCGTAGGCGCTTTTTATTTCTTCAAACCTCGCAATCTTTTTATTCAAGCTATCCCATTTCAAGAAACTCTCTTGTAGCTTATTTGCCTGTTGAAAATCTTCAACCAATGCCTTTCGTGATTTGTCTTTTTCAAGATTTTCAACTCGCCCTGAAATCTCTTCTTTAATTTTACCTTCTGAATCTAATACTGTCTTATATTCCTTTGTATCTACCTTCCTAAGAAAATCAAATTCTTTATCTATGTTTTCTATCTTCTTTTCCAACATATCCTTGCATTCTTTCAGCGGCAAAATTACCTTTTTCAAATTTTCTTTAAACTCTATAAGTGGTAGTTCAAGCTCTTTTTCCTCTAAATCCAAACTTGCATGCTCAATTTTCCGGATTATGGTATCAATTGTCGAATAAAGCTTTTTCCTTCTCTTATCAAGGTCTTTTCTCCTTTTGCTTAATTTATCCAGGTGACTTTGTTTGCTTTTGATATGTTCGATTAAATTGCCCTCATAAGGCTGGTCACAGAGAGGGCATATATCATATATTTCAAGAGATTCAATAGCCTCTATACCTTTTTCGTACAAATCTAAAAGAACAAGTTTTGAAATTTTCTCTTCATCCCGCTTAAGCTCTTTAAGGTCGGCTTGAAATTTAGAAATTTTTTGCCGTACGTCTTCAACTGGATAAAACCGGTTAATAATTCTCTGCATATCCTTCCATAGCTGAAGTTTTTTCGTTTTTTCGTCCCTTACTACTTGCTCGCGTAATCTCTCTAAGCTTGTTTTTACTTCTGCTTTTTCTCTAACAGGTGCAATACCGTGACGAGTGAGGATAGTATTTAAAGTTTTTATGAAACTTGCTATGTCTTTAGGTTCTTCACCAGAAGCTTCATAATATTCTTTGATAGAAGCATCCCTGTCTCTCTCTAATTCTCTTAATTTTTCTTCTAAACGTGTTTCACCTGTCTGCAATTGATTTTGAACCTCAAGAGCTTTTCCGAAACCCATTTGATATGACAGAATTTCGTATTTCCTTGCCTTCCTTTCATAGACAAACTCAGTAATATCGCGATACCTTAGGTGGCAGGGGTAGGGAATAAATTCTCTCATCTTTGATAAATTCCCCTCGATCTTGGGTTTAGTTATTCGATTTGGGTCAAATTCCCCTCTAATTTTCCCGATTTCTCTATTTGTAAATTCAACTTCTACCCACGTTTGACCTTCTACTGCTTCTTTGTGAGGAAAAGCGCGTTCTTTTGCATCTTCACGAGCGAGGTGTTCTATTCTGCCAGAGTATAACCACTCCCATGCATCAACAATAGAACTTTTACCGCTGCCATTTCTCCCGTAAATCATCATTGACTGGATTGTTTTACCTTTTTGGAAATCAAGTTCTAAAGGGGGTGAGTTTATCCCTCTAAATCCTGAAATAGTAATCTTCTGAATCTCTCCCATGTTAATCTCCCTCCATTATCTTTTCTAATTGTTCGGATACCCAATCCAAAAATTTGTTAACATCAAACCCATCTTCAGAGACACAAGATTTTAATTTGGCAATTATCTCTTCCTTATATTTCTCTGAACTAACAGCTTCCTCAAACCATTTAGCCGGGTCTTTCATTCAATCACCCCCAACATAAAGCGCTCTTTCCCTTCGTCCAGCCGTGAACTTTGCCGCTGACCTATTCATGGTATCTCAAAACCCCCTTGATCGTATTAAATATCATATCTCGCCTTCTATTAACAAACTCTTCAAAATTTTCTGGTTTATGCAATTGAGGATCATCGGGAATAAAATTTCTTGCATAAAAATCCGGTTGCTCTTTAAGAGCATCAGGGAAATAATCTTCAGGGAGTTTGTTTCTTTTTGAGATGTTCAGAGTCTTCTCAAGAAGCATGTAATTGCCTATATTGTTTACAATACCGCCTGGATATCCATATGTTCTTAGCATTTTGCTTTTCGGGAAAATATGGTCAATTTCAGGTAAGTTCCCGTTCAGTCTTGGTTGAAAATTAACTATTTGATTGTTAAATAGATATAGCAGATTTAAAATCAGGTGTGCATTCCCATCAATGATGTTTGGATTAACATCAACAATTCTATTAAGCCTGGTTTTGAGATTATCTTCAAGTTTGTAGTATGGGAAATAGTCAACTTCGGAATGTTCCTTTATTATATCAGTGCAATTGTCAATTACCCTATCCGACTGCCCTCCAAAATTACCATTCAATAATGCTTTATATAACCATGTTTGGATGTTGTATTTCACTTTTTGTGAATTGGGCTTACAATCATGAATATATGCGAAATAAATGATTGGAATTAGAGCATTATAACTTGGAAGAACTGCATCTGATGTTATTCGTGCATAATCTAAGAAATCCTTTAGCCAGTTAAAACTTTCAACTATTTTCTCCCAATTATTTTTCATCATTTCCAACGTCTTTTCACCCTTTTCTCCTTTAAATTTCTCAACTGCATACTTTGCTCTTTTATCGAGAAGGACTAACGCCGTTTTCAGGATAAAATCTTTGTCAAATGAGAATGCGCCCTGGTTGTTTATGCTATTCAATAAATCTTCAAATTCTTCTTCTGCTTCATCCCAGCCCAACTTAATGAGGGAAAACATCAAATCAGACTTACTTAACGGGGTTCCCCCTGAATTTGTCCGAATAAAAATCTCCAAAATTTCTCCATAATCGGTAAACCTCCCGAGTGTGCTGTCAATGGGATAGTAATAAATTAATTCCAATTCCGCAAATAAATTTTTTATCTTTGCGATGTTTTTGTCAATTCTTTTCTCCATTTCTCTGGTAACGGCAATATTATTCTCCCTCATCTGTTCCAGAAGATCAGTTCTGATATCCACAGCATCTCTGTCGCTTAAGACAATGTCTTTAAGCAATACCCAATATTTTTCTTTGCTATTCCTCTCCTCTACTTCTTTTCCTGTGAAGTATTCAAAGTCATATTTTAACTCATCTCCTTTATCCCAAAATACCCTATCGCCGCTCAAAATATCAAAGTATAGTTCCTTACCATTGTAAGTGCCTTTTAGAGCGATATACAACGCTTGAAGTCTTTGCTGCCCATCAAGGACAAGAGTTTTTACTTTATTTTTAAACTCGTGTGATTTCAAATAAGTGTCTTTGACATCCATACCATCTTTATAATCATCAATGAACCTACGAATTTGAATATCATCCTTTGTTATCCAGAATAATAACGTGCCGAAGGGATATCCTCTTAGTATTGAATCCAAAAAACGTTTCACCTGGTTATTATTTTTATCTTGTTTCCATACAAAAGGTCTTTGGATGTGTGGGAGAAATAATTCTTTGTCGTCAATCATTTGAACAGCTTTTTTAATGCTCATACTTTTATATGTCATTCGATGTGCCTCCATGATTTATAGTCAAAGCTTGCGTATGACCCTTAGAATGTTCTTGCTGCTTACGCAGGAATTCCACCATTGAGTAGCTAACTAATCTCTCGAACGTCAAGAGTGGTGGAATCCGCGGACCTTCTTCAATTGCTTCAATTGGCACACTGTGAAAGTGTCCAACCACTATACTTGATGGCAATCGAATCCCCTCATGGATCAATTTAGACCTGGCAGTGTAGATGTCTCGAAGTACTCGTGTTAGACTTTCTTTTTCTATTTTTTCCCAATCTCGAATAGTAGTATCAGAATGCAAAAAGTTCTCTTGACCCGAGCTTCCAATTATTCCTGTCAGGTAGTCTGGCTTCGCATCGTCTTCTGTCTCGGACCAGAAGTGCTCGGGCACATTCTCGTTGACAAATTTCGATAACTTTCTAAGCGTGAAGCGTTCATTTTTCAATAATAAATCCTTTAACTCAGCCTTCCGTTTTGATGTATTTACTAGGTCTCTCCATCCAGGAAATCTCGAGTCTAAGAAATCCTCTTCATTGTTTGGTCTGTAGTCTTTATATACAGCTGAAGAAATCGCTTCTAAGCATGTGACTAAGAAAAGATAGGAGAACTCAGGCTCAGTATACATCATCTCGACGGCTGAATGATATAGCCGCATGGCTAAAATAAAACCATTAGCAATGTGTCTATCCATAGCCTGAAGGTTCCCCAAAAGTTGGTAGACCTCCTTTGGCTCAATCTCTTTTAGTTTTTGCCTCTCCTGAAAGTGTAAGCGCTTATAGAGGTCTACCTCCTGTTCTATCGGCAATCCATTATAGCGTATCTGTCGGCTGACAAAAATTCTGCGACGAGTGATAAGTGAGAGGAACGCAGCAAACTCCTTTGCTATTTCTTCCGGGAATATCCCTCCAATTCTAACTCTCCCTGTATCTCTCCTTTCCTCATAGGGAGCTTTAAAAGTTAAGCACAATTTCTGTGGCAATGTTTGGTACGGTGTCGAAGAACTAAATAGCTTAAAGGGAAAGTCCCGGAGAATATATCGAGCATTTATCGAATTCTTACGGTCGCCGAGGAAAGGAGGGTAGATTTCGCCCCAACTATAAAGTTGATACTCAACTTCTACACCCTCTCCCACCTCTCCAGATTGCAAACGTTTGTGGAAATCAAGAGCTTCAAGCAACCCCATCTTGTTTCTTTCAATCATTCAGATTACTTAAACATATAAAACTTTCGTTCACTTCCATTTTTTTTATCAGTTTCGAATATCTTCTCATGTCATGACTCATCACATGCTTTATATACTTTTATCACCCACACCATATCAATGAGACTCATCGAATCGTCAAAATTCATCGAATCAGACGTAATAGAGAAGCTAAACGAATTGTCAGCGAAGGAGAAGACCGGAGGAGCGCGACCGCCGTACTGGGAGATGGTCTTCTGGTGGACTCGTAAACCGCTGATAGGAGCGAGAGCGGTAATCGCCGCTTCTTTACTGCCCGCAGATATAAGCATTGAAACGTTTAAGAACATCGTGCGATTGAATGCGAAAAGGACACCGCACCGTGAAAATCCCGTAACTGCGGATTACGAAGACTACTTCAAAGCTAAGAAACTGCTTGACCCTTTCGCTGGCTTCGGCTCCATCCCGCTTGAAGCACTGCGATTGGGACTGGACGTTACCGCCGTGGAACTGCTTCCCGCAGCATACATCTTCCTGAAGGCGGTTTTAGATTATCCTGCGAGATACGGTGAGAAGCTGATTGACGATGTCAGATACTGGGGCAACCGGGTAACAGAACGGTTGCGAGAGGATGAAGATATAAAAGAGCTATACGATGACGATGTCGTAGTGAACATAGGCACGTGGGAAGTGAAATGTCCACATTGCGGTAAATGGACACCGCTGGTCGGTAACTGGTGGCTTGCACGTGTAAAAGCCAGCAAGGGATATAAACGCCTTGCGTTCATGAAACCCGTAAAGAACGGCAACAGCATAGACATAGAAGTCGTTGATGTCAAAGGTGATGTTTCAAGAGCTGAGGTTGACACAAGAACCGGCAGGGTGAAAGTCGGAGAGCCGGTTTACGAAGTGCCGAAACCGAATTTGAATGCGAGGAGCCAGCAGGCTACATGCCTCAACTGCGGTAATCTCATCAGGCTTGTTGATTCAGAAGGCAATCACTTCATGGAAGGTTCGAACCTCGAATGGTTCGTGAAGTGGGCATTGAGGAAGTATCATGCAGGCGATGAGCGGTTCGCAAGACAGAGGCTGCTCGTGAAGGTCAAAGTCAATAAAGACCTGGCTTTTGAACCCTGCGATGAGGAAGATAACGGGAAGCTGGAGAAGGCGAAGGAGAAGGTTAAAGCATTGATTGCGGGAGGAGAACCGGATATTCCGAATGAGCCGATTTCATATTATAGTGTCAGATATCTATTTCCAATTCTTTACGGAATGACAGGATGGTATAAGCTATTCAACCCACGCCAGCTCCTAACACTCGTAAAGCTTGTGAAGTTGATAAGAGAAGCGGGGAAGAGGATTGAAGCAGAGAAAATCAAAGAAGGACTGAATGAGGAAGATGCGTTCAGGTATGCGGAGGCTGTAACGAGTTATCTGGCTATTGGTCTCTGTAAGTTTGCGGATTATAATTCTGCGTGTGCAGCGTGGAATCAATCGCTTATCATGGGACACACACTTTCAATGCGTGGAATAGCAATGATATGGAACCATTTTGAGGAAAATCCTGTCATCAATTGGACTGGTTCATGGTACCGAAACATTGAAGCATCTTCGGGATATCTGAGCTATATTATACCTCAATTTAACACTAATAAATCCTCTCTTACCACCGAAACTTCGGGAAGTAAGGGAAAAACCAAATCCATCCTCGATGATGCCACCACTCTTTCCAGAATGAATGATAAGTTTGACATAATCGTAACAGACCCGCCATATGCCGATGATGTTCCGTACACAGAACTTTCGGACTTCTATTACGTATGGCTGAAGCGAGCGTTAAGTGATTCCGATGGCGTTCAATTAACACCTCGATTCCATGCTGATGCGTTCTTCAAGCGAATAGGAGCGAAGTTCGTTGAAACAAAGACGCAGTGGCTGGAGTTCGCAAAACGTGAAATATCCACTAATCCCGGTCGGTTCATGGAGATGCCAAACAGAAACGAGATAGCAGCAAAGCATTTCCAGGAACTGCTCACGCAATCGTTCATCGTGATGCGAGAAAAGCTTGAAGATGAAGGATTGCTCGTGACATACTATGCGCACACATCACCCGAAGCATGGGCTAATTTGCTGGAAGCAGCGTGGCAGAGTGCTGGGTTCCATGTGAAAAATGCTTTTCCTTTAGCGACTGAATCAGCACAACGAGTTACTGCAAGGGGAAAAATCGCTTTAGATACTTCTATTGTCGTTGTATGGAAAAAAGAATCGCAAGAAGGGCGAGTGGAAATAAGCAAAGTGTATAATGAGATTCTGGCTGCTGCGAAACTAAGAGCTGAGAAGATGGTAAGAATCCATAATGGACGGGACGTATTAATCGGGACTCTTTCCGCAGCGTTAAGCGTTATAACATCATACAGAGAAATCTATTCACCAAAAGGCGTTCTCAACGTCGAGTATATTTTAAACGAGTTCGCGTTCCCGCTTACCGCGTTAGGAATAGCAATGGCGTTGAGCGAGAAGGTGAAGGGCAAACCCGTGACATCCACCGAATCATTGTTCTATTTGATGGTGAAGGTTCTGTTCGGCGGTGCGAATAAGAAGGGTCTTGACAGGAGTGACGTTTCGCTACTAAAAATCGCAACACGTGCAGACCCCAATCAGCTTGAGACGATGAACATAGTGAAACGAGGTAAGGAGAGAGAATACGTGCTCGTGGAGCCTTCGGATGCTTCAAAGTTTGATAGTTTTCTAAAGGGCAGAGGTATAGATGTTAGAGAACCAAAGCTCAGGAACGCGGTTGATTGTTTGCATCTGCTTGAATACTACGCATATATTTATCCAAGAAGCAGGTTTGTGGAGAAGTTGAAAGAACTTGATGAATCGCTTGTAGAGGAAGCCATCACACTTGCGAAAATCGTCAGAACCGTTGAGGACAGCGAAGCAAAGTTCACCGACAGCGTGGTGCGGAAGTATTATGGGGAAGTGATTGGGTGAAGTTTAAATAAAAGTAAATGTATGCATATACAAACAAGAAATGGAAATAAGATTAGAAAGAGCGGACATGGTGATTTTAGCTTCGGCGCATAATCCGAGCATAATATCTCCTCAATGGTTGAAGGAGAACCATTTAATAACCGAAGAGCCAAAACAATTTGTACATACACCTGATTTTTCACTCTTTGATTCTGATTCCCTCTCTCTAATAGCTGACCGTCTGCGATTGCAAATTACCGCAAAGAAACATGATGATGTCACACTAAAGTCTTTAGTAGGTATTGGGAAGGGATATATAGAACTATTGCCGCATATTCCATATAGAGCATTGGGGATTAATTTCGTATGGCTCATTGAAGGTGAGCATCTCCCAAAAATTAATATTAACATTGGCTCTACCGCTAATATATCTTCTATTTTAACAGAGCACGAATTAAACTATGGATGTGTCATATATGCCCGGAGAGAACCATATTTACTAAAACTTACGATTGAACCTCGAGGAGAGAGTACTCTCACTTATAATTTCAATTATCATCATGAAGTTACGGGCTTGGATGCAGATATAATTATAGAGTATGTAAATAACTTTATGAATTTATTTAAATATTCACAAGAAGTTCTCGAAAAATTTGCTGGGAGGAAAAGAAAATGATTAGTCCATACTTAGACACGGGCATTGAGAACATGGAACCTCTAACAAAAGAGATTTCTACACCCGGTGAACCTACCATAATATCAAGTCTCGGTTCAGTAAATCGCCGTTTTTTTGAGAACATTTTTGACCGGATTTCAGATAGAGAAATACGCTATGATGATGAGGTATTGATAAGTAGCATTAAACGATTCAAAGAGCTTTTTGCGTTGATAGAGGAGTTTACCGGTCTGGAGTATTTACGCCGAGAAGTAACATCACTCAACCGAATCTACACATTCCGAAATCCGGCAGAAATATATGAGTTCCTTAGTGATAATGTATATCTTATACCACAGGTGGTGGAGGCGCACAAAAAAATCAAAGAATACTTTCCCAGCTCAGATCTTGTCTTAGAAGTCGTCACGGACCCAGAAGCACCAGATGAGAAAGAACTGGTGATTTTCATTCATACAAATCTCACTCCCGATGAGGCGCTTGATAGATTGGAGATGTTTGATAGAAACTGGTGGTTAGATGCATCACTTGATACAGAGGGAAAACTATGCATCCACGTGGAATACAGATGACCTTTGATTGGTCTGAGTATTTAAATCTGGCGCAAGAGTTGGCTGGGCAAACAGGCACCTCAGCAAGTGAGGAAGCGAAATTGCGTTCTTCAATCAGTAGAGCATATTATGCTGCATTTTGTAAAGCCAGGAATTACTTGCGCGATGTCGACCGAGATACCGCTATTCCAAAAACAGGGAAAGCTCATGGGTATGTTGCTGATAAGTTTAAAAGCAGCATGGACAAAAGGCGCAGACAGATAGGAATAAATTTAGACCGCTTGCGAGTAGATAGAAGAAAAGCAGACTATGATGATTTTGTAACCGGGTTGTCACCGATGGTAGTAACGGCTTTAAAGTTAGCATGGCAGGTTATATCTACATTAAAGTTGTTATAACTCCAATTACGTATTCCGTTGAATGAACAATCTCACGTTCACACACCCTTTATCAGCCCCTTATCCATAAAACTCACATAATCTTTCTTATTTTTCCCTATCACAATATGGTCTAAGACCTTTATGCCCATTAAACTGCAAGCTTCAACCACTCGCCTCGTAATCTCTATATCCTCGTTAGAGGGTTCCGCCTCGCCGGAAGGGTGATTATGCACCATGATAATAGCAGAAGCCGTCTTCTTCGTCGCCTCTTTTATTATCTCCTTCACATCCACCACGCTTGCTGACACGCTCCCTTTGCTCAACTCTATATTATCAATCACCTTATTCCTACCATCTAACAGAATTATATTGAAAAACTCTTTCTCTTTGTCCCTCAAATAAGGAGCATAGTAATCACAAACGTATTCAACAACATCCTTCACGGTTCTTATTTTCGTTTTCTTCTCTGCTTCTTCCCGCATTAGCCTCTTACCAATTTCCAATGCTGCCTTTATCTGTGCCGCCTTCGCTTCCCCAATCCCTTCAATTGCCTGCAAATCCAAAATAGACGCAGAATCTATTGCCCTTAAACTGCCAAAATGGTTCAATATCCTTCGTGCCAGATCTTCTGCACTCACCCCCTCGCTGCCAGTCATCAAAATGATTGCTAACAACTTTGCTGGCGTAAGTGTTTCAGAACCATGCTTTATCAGCATCTCCCTCGGTCTCTCTTCTTTAATCCACTTTCTTATAGGTTTGGTCTTCCTCCGTTTTGCTAATTCCGCTTTTATAATCTCTCTTACACTTTTACAATCCTCTTCTGTCTTCAGTCCCAACCTTTCAATAATTTTTTCCTTTAGCGCTTCAAAACTGTCATCTCTTCCTGTTTTCAAGAAAAATATTTTACCGGTCTTGCTACACACCGGGTAAGCCTTTTTCTCCACTAAAAGCTCTATTATCTTCTTCTTTTCCGGAGTGAAGATTTCATGTAAATCTGATTTCATAAGTAAAGTAAGAATCAATTAATTAATTAAAATTATTGTCAGAGATAATCAAATCAAACTGTATTACAAGAAATATGAAAGTAGTAGTCCTGGGCTGTGGATTTGGAGGCGTAGAAGTCGCAAGCAAGCTAAGAAAACGCTCAAAAGAGCTTGATATAACCATGATTGACCGCAGAACGCGACTTGAATACCAGGCGGCGCATCCGGAGATACTGAGTGGAAAAGTCAGACCAGAAGAAATATCGGGTGATTTAAATAGATTCGCATCGAAAATAAAAGCGGAATTCATAAATGATGCGGTTGTAAATATTGATTTTGATGCGAAAGAGGTGGAGACCCGCGAAGGACTGAAGATACCCTATGATTTTCTCGTTATTGCCACCGGTGCAGAACAGACATTTTTTGGCATCCGGGGAGCCGAAGAGTTATCACACACTGTTAACACTTTAAAAGGCGCGATAGAGACGAAAAAAGCGCTTGATGGGCTCGATTACTCCCGGAAAATCAGCATTGCTGTTATAGGTGCCGGGCTGACTGGAGTAGAAGTTGCAGGTGAACTGGTTGATTACCTCAGAGGACGAGCATCCGCAAAGATATACCTCATAGAGCTCATGCCGAGGATATTACCCGCTTTCCCCAACGAGAACGTAGCCACTTATGTAACTAAATTCCTCTCTGATAGAGGTGTTGAAATAATGACAGGAACGACGGTACAGGAAGTGAGCGAGCAGGAGATAACGTTCAAAGAGGGGAGTAAACTTCATTATGATATTATT
>JAODGL010000082.1 GCA_025464585.1 Methanosarcinales archaeon | reverse complement strand
TTGAGATGGGCGAACTTGAGGCTGGAAAGTTAAGCTTTGGTCATGGCTATGTTTCAACAGGTGAGACTCGACATTGGACTGCAACCGGCGGCCCTTGTGTAGCAGTCGGACTCCTATGGGACGAGCGTTCTAATGACCTAGACCTACGGGTACGCGCTCCTGATGGAACGTGGTGCATCTCGGATGACACAAATACTATAACAGAGGAGTGCAGACTTTGTGATGGAACAGGGACTTGGGACATATATGTCATTGGATACTACGTCCCTGTGAATCCGCCACAAGAGTACTACATAGGCGTGGATCATCAAGCCTAAACGTGAATATGCCCCATTGGTAGCACAAAATAATCCAAATTTCCCCTCCTTTCTTTTTTAGAGGGGGTAACTTCACTTTTTTAATAACAAAATAAAAAGAGTAAAAAATGAATCAAAAAAGTATTGCCATATTGATAATGTTAGCATTTATAGGCATGGGCATGGCTTTCCTTTTCGTTGGTCTCATGGTGATTGGAACAGGAACGTCTCATGAGGATGTCTGGATATATCAGAGTTCACCGAAGAAACTATTGGAAATACCGATGCTGAGCGAAAAACAGCGACAGATGGCAATCGAAATTGCAAAACAGAATGAAACGGTGAAGCAATACTCCAAACGTATATACTGTTTTGGATTGCGTGACAATCGCTATTGCTTCGTTCGTGCTTGGCATCAGCGTTTTTTATCTGCTCCTCGTGGGCTTCCAGATGCCCGAAAGGGAGAGGGTTGAGCATGAAGTGGAATCAGGTGAAGCCGATTCGAAATCTGCGTTACAGGTGCAGGGTGCTGTTACACAAGTTCCAGAAACGAGCAAAACTGAGGATGACAGAGCAGAACTTCTGAAAATACTGAAAGGCAACGAGAAGCGCGTGATAGAAGCGCTCATGGAATATGGAGAGATGAACCAGGCGGACATGTCAGCCCGAACTGGAATACCGAAGTCCACACTTTCGAGAATATTGCAAGACCTGGAAGACCGCAGTTTGGTATTTCGTTATGATTACGGGATGAGCAAGATGGTGAAGCTTGTTATTTGATGCTTGTGATTTGGAATTTTCAACATCCCCTTTTTGCAACTTATTCTCGGAATAACTATAATTTAATATAATATACGGGTGAATAATCACTATAACATGGAGTTAGAGGAAGGCGACTACATAAGGGTAAGGAAGAAAACCGATAGAGACGTTGTCGTTTACGAAGGAATTGTAATGCCAACCGCTTCAAGGAATATTGTTATAAAACTTGATAGTGGCTACAATATCGGTATTCGACCGGAAAGTGTGACGTTCGAGGTTATAAGCAAAGCAAGCAAAGCTGAAGTATTAAAAGAAGAAAAGAAGGAGGAAGAGGAGGAAATAAGAAAAGGAGAGTTGCCTATTTTGTCTATCCTTTCCACCGGCGGCACAATCGCCTCTAAAGTGGATTACAGAACTGGTGCGGTTTCTCCTCAATTCTCCACTGAAGACATACTTGAGGCAATCCCGGAATTAGGGCAGATAGCAAACATCGGAGGGAGAGTGATTTATAGCATACTGAGCGAGAATATGCGCGCCGAATACTGGCGAAAACTCGCATCGGAGGTCTATAACGAGATAAAAAACGGTGCAGAAGGTATAATTGTCACTCACGGCACGGATACAATGGGCTACACCGCGGCTGCACTCTCTTTCATGGTGCAAACGCCCGTGCCTATCATTCTTGTGGGTTCACAGCGCAGTGCAGACAGACCTTCCAGCGATGCTGCTATGAATGCAATATGCGCAGCGAAAGTTGCATGCAGCGACCTTGCAGAGGTTGTAGTAGTAATGCACGGCAGTACCTCAGACGATTTCTGTTTCATTCACCGCGGCACGAAAGTGAGGAAGATGCATACCTCCGCACGCGACGCCTTTCAATCGGTAAATGGCACACCCATAGGAAAGGTATATTATGATACGAGCAATATAGAAAAGATAAGGCTTGAGTTCTTATCCGCTTATAAGAAGCGAGGCGAGAGGGAATTAGAGTTGAGAGACAGGTTTGAGGCGAAATGCTGTCTCGTAAAGTTCTATCCTGGTGCTGACCCTGCAATACTCGATTTCTTTATTGCGCAGGGGTACAGGGGCATTGTATTAGAAGGAACAGGCTTGGGACATGTCTCTGCGGAGTGGATTCCAGGCGTGGCGAGAGCGGTAAAACAGGGCATACCCGTGGTGATGACTTCTCAATGCTTGTATGGGACTATTTGTGATAGAGTGTATGATACAGGTCGTGATTTACTGGATGCAGGAATAATAGAGGGAGAGGATATGCTGCCGGAAACTGCACTGGTGAAGTTGATGTGGGTCCTGGGTCAGAGCACAGATATGGACGAAGTAAGGCGATTGATGCACGAGAACATTGCAGGTGAGATAAGCGGGAAGATATTATGAAAATAGGTTTCCTCATCAATCCGATAGCAGGAATGGGCGGGTCAGTAGGACTGAAGGGTACGGATGGGCTGGCAGAAGAAGCACTGAGGAGAGGTGCAGTGCCGATAGCATGCGAAAAGGGGAAGAAATGCATGGAAGAGCTGAAAATGGATGCTTCTACTGCTATTCTCACTTGCTCACGTGATATGGGTGAAGATGCAGTCATAAATAATTCGCGGAGATACGAGGTTGTGTATTCGTTCAAGGGGAGGAAGAGCACGAGTGAAGACACGAAACTTGCTTGTAAGGCATTCTTGAAAGAAGGAATTGAGCTGCTTCTGTTCTGCGGTGGTGACGGAACGGCGAGGGATGTGTACAGCGTAGTAGAAAAAGAGGTCCCGATATTAGGAATTCCCGCAGGTGTGAAGATGCATTCCGCAGTGTTTGCGATAACGCCCAAGGGAGCAGCGAAGATAGTCGAGCTTTTTGTTGAAGGTAAGACAGAATTGCGGGATGCAGAGGTAATGGATACTGATGAAGCTGCATACAGGAGAAACGAACTGCGAATGAAGGTATTTGGGTATGCTCGTACGCCTTACGAGCCTGTTCTGGTTCAGCAGAGTAAAAGCCTTTTTCAAAGCATGAGTGAAGAAAGAGCGAAGGAGGAGATTGCGAGATTCGCTTGTGAGTTTATGCTGGATGGTTCTCTTTATATCCTTGGCGCAGGGACTACCATACATAAAATTGCAGAGCTGCTGGGCTTGGGGGCTGAAAAGACACTGCTTGGTGTGGATGCGGTGAAAGATGGTAAATTGGTGGGTAAGGATTTGAATGAGCGAGAATTGCTGCAATTGCTGAAAAACGAGCACCAGGCGAAGATATTGGTGAGCCCTATTGGTGCGCAGGGATTTGTTTTCGGCAGGGGAAATCAGCAGATAAGTGCGAAGGTAATAGAAAAGGTGGGTGTAGAGAATGTGATTGTGCTTGCCACGCCGCATAAGCTGAGTGAAACGCCGTTTCTTCTGGTTGATACGGGTAGCGAAGAGCTGGATGAACTATTGAGCGGTTATATGAGTGTTATATCGGGCTACCGGATGGCACAGAGGAAAGAGGTGAGGAGGGGGTGAAAGTAGCCTTTTACTATCAGGATAGTATTTATTAGATAAGCAACAAATATATGATAAAAATGGAAATGATAAAGCTTAAGGTTCCTCTATGTATTAAGTTAAAGAGGTGCTAATGTTTGGTGGAAGAAGGGGTTTGGGTCTCGGAATATCAACGAACAAATTAGCGAAGATGATGCTTGAAGTCCTCGTGCAGTTGCCACCGGGAACTACTAACTTGAAGGATCGCGTGGTTGCTGAGTTAGGAATAGTGGGTCAAATGAGCACAACACGAGATATTAACGAGGCATGGAATCAAGCAAAGAGGATGGCAGCGAACGAATACCCTGAGCGGTTCATATTAGATGGCAGAAAAGTTTTACACTGGAATGACGGCAGCGTAAAAGTGTTAGACAAGACGATTTCAGCGGCAAACTATAAAAAGTTGAATGAAATGGCGGACAGTGAGGGTTGCAGTGTAAACGAACTAATATCGCGGTTAATTCGATATTACAGGAAGGGGCAAAAATGACGACTCCTGCTAAGCTCGCATTGCTCAAACGGGCTTAGAGGGAGTATTTTTATATGTCTGCATATTTAAAGAATGAATAGAATATAACTGAAGGAATCAATTTTGGAATAATCAAAGAATATGACCTTTCAATTTCGTATTTCGAGCTTGCGGGCGAGATTGCTGAAGATGCACGCATTAAAGAAATAGCACGAGAAAACTTAGCCAAGGTTTACAACAACCGAGGACTTGCTTATTCTGAATTAAAGCGATATGAAGAAGCGATTGTGGATTACAACACGGCAATAGCACTCAATCCTAATTATGTTAAGGCTTACAACAACCGGGGGCTTATACTGCTTCAAACAAATGAAGAATTAGACAAAGCGATTGAAGATTTTAAACATGCGAGAGCACTTTCTGAAGGAAAAGATAAGGAGAAGATGCTTGGATTTATAGAATGGGCAGAGGCAAGAAAGGCGATGAACATGAAGAATTGGGATGGCTTTAGAGAACGAATGAACGAAGCGAGAGAGATATTTGGACAAATCAACGACCCTTTGTCTATTTCTATCAATGCTTTTATACAATTCTCGTATCTGGATGAGAAATTGGATAACGCTTTAAAAGAAGAGAAGTTCGTATCTCTGAGGACGGAAACAACGTTTGTAATATTCTGTATAACCTGTTCTTAAAAGAGAACAAAATACCTGACAGGGTTGATTCGTTACTGTCCTATATATTTCCGGATACGAGCTTGAGATTTGAGTTGACGCAGGATGGGAGGGTTTTGATGAAAGTATTTGAGCGATACGCATCTGGAAGACTTTTAGAACTGCCAGCTCCAGGAATCTCTGACGGCTTTTACAAAGCATTGACGCTTTTAACCGCTTTGGAGTCAGAACCGAGTTTGTTAGTCGTGGATGAGGTAGAGAATTCGTTGCACGCAAAAGGCTCTGGAGTTGCTAATAGACGAGTTGAAGATGAGCGAGCGCATGACGATATTGTCGACTCATTCTCCTATGGTTGTGGACATAGTGGAACCAAAAGATTTGATTTTGGTGGAGAAAGGTGACGAAGGAACTGTTTTTAGAAGAATAGAGAAGCCAGAGGAGGTGAGGAAGGAGTTGAGTGAAAGAGGGGTAACGCTAAGCGAAAGATGGCTTTATGGTAAGCTGTGAGATATTTTCGGAGGATACTCATGGTCCGGAATTCTTTAAGAGATTGGTAGAGCGGTTGAAGAAATGTTACAGTTTTGGAATACACTTTGCAGGGGATAAACCTTCAAAAGCTCTTAATGAGCGGTGTAAGGAAAAGAGGGGGTCTAAGAGTGGATATGAAAAATGGCAATTGCCGAAATTCGCGGAAAATTTTTATCAAACGGTCTGTAAGCATAAGGATAAATTTTATCTTCAAAATTCACCTTTTTTGCTTTTTCCCTTGCTTCTTTAAACTTCCAATCCCTTGTATCCTTGAGTTTTAATCTTTCCTTTATTAATCCATCTGATAAATCTCCAGTAAACATCTTAAGCCTTTGAACTATCTCCTCTTTCGTAAACCCCACCACAAAATGGTCTCGATGCGTCTTCACCCCACTCGACCACTCCTTAAAAATATCCGTCACCTTCCAGAACTTATCATATCTCAAAATTCTCCAGGTTCTTATCCACCCCTTTCGCTTCGATATGCCCGATAATCTCCCCGTTCTTCCTGACGAAAAAGTCGGGTATGCCCACTTCAGTCCTCTTTGGCAGAACAAACGGGAACGCTGAATAACCTAAAATGCGTCCTGAATTTTTAATAAAGTGTTTCAAGCAATCGTAGAAGCTGCCTTCGCTGTAATTCCCGCCAGCATAAATCTCGTAAATCTCGCCAAAGTATTTTCTGACTACTTTATTAAGTTTGTCTTTTTCTTTCTCGTTGTACATAAACTATAACTTCCTTTTATTTACGACACTAATTTACACGGATTTTTTCGTTAAACTGTCTCAATAATTTATTTAACGGAATTAACAGTAAAGTCCATCCAATCTATTAAGGGTCTCTCCGCAATTTTTATTTTTGCACCCTTGACTCCTTCAAAGTAGTTTTTTACTATCAGGGTAGCACCAT
>JAODGL010000206.1 GCA_025464585.1 Methanosarcinales archaeon | reverse complement strand
GGAATATAAATATAGATACCTTGCGTAGTTCTATAAACGTATTATCAGGCACAAAAGGAGATGTGACATGGGCAGTGTAAAAGACCTGGTAGTCCTCGAGGAGCCGGGAAAAAACAAAACAGGTAGAGCTCAATTTGTCTTCTCTGATAGATATTCTGTATTCGATTGGGGGGAGATGCCTGACCATATCCAGGCTAAAGGAGCCGCTATCTGCATAACCGCCGCTTTTTTCTTTGAAGAATTAGAAGAGAAGGGAATAAAGACACATTATCTGGGCTTGGTGGAAGGAGGCGAGGTAAAGAGATTATCGGAGTTAAATTTGCCACAATCGCGTATGGAGATACGCTTGTTAAGGGTTTTAAAGCCCGGCATCAGGGGAAATATTTACGACTACTCCATTTACAGGGAAGAAAGGGTGAACTTTCTTATTCCCCTTGAGATAATCTATCGTAACTCGCTGCCTGAAGGTTCAAGCGTGTTCAAGCGATTGAAAGGAGGGAGTTTGCGATTGGAGGATTTTGGGTTGAGCGGAATGCCCTATCCGGGTCAGATTTTGGAAAAACCGTTTCTGGATGTATCTACCAAGCTGGAAGCGAGCGATAGATACCTCAGTTGGGAATCCGCGAAGGAAATTGCGGGTCTGAGCGAAGCTGAAGTGGAGGAAATCAAGAGGATAACATTACTTATCAAAGAACTCATCACTAAGGAAGCAAGAAGAATAGGGCTTGTAAATGAAGATGGTAAGGTGGAATTCGGATTTGATGAGGACCGAAATCTGATACTGGTGGATGCAGTAGGTACTTTGGACGAGTGTCGTTTTACGTATGATGGAATACCAGTGAGTAAAGAGATTGCGAGGATATTTTACAGAAAAACCTCGTGGTATGAAGAGGTAGAAGAAGCGAAAAAGAAAGACAAAGTAGAGTGGAAAGAATTAGTAGAAAATAAACCGCCGTCTCTACCACCAGTGCTTAAAGAATCAATATCCATGCTTTATAAAGCATGTTGCAACGAAATAACCCGGAGAATTTGGTTTGAAGAAGTGCCTGCGGTAAGAGAAATATTGGAAGAGATAAGGGAGGTTCTTATCAGATAACCTCGGTAAGTGAAAAGCCCAAAAGAGGTTTCTCCTAGTCCTCTGGATCCGTCAACCTTGCTGAATGATTATTTGTTTTCTCTACTCTGAGATTCTGGCAATCACAACGTAAGTCGAATAGAAGATTATTTCTGGTGCTCAATAAAGAGAGGAAAAATTCCAAATCACAAGCACCAAACACCTATAAAGGAACTACGTATAAGAACTAACTGTCCAAAACCTCTTTCACTTTCTCTTCCAATATCTTATTTATTACTTTTCCATCCACTTTCCCGCGTAATTCCTTCATCACAACGCCCATCAACGGTCCCACAGCCCTCGCACCCTTCTCCCTTACAAAGTCCTTCTTCGAGTTCACTATACCTTCTATAAGCCGCTTTACTTCTTCCATATCCACCCTAAGCCCAATTTCTCCTATCGCTTTCTCTACACTGAGCTCAGGATGGTTCGCCAGGAATTTCAAAACATCCGGTACCGCCTCTTTTCCAAACGCATTCGCAGAGAGCAGCTTAAACATATCCAGGAAATGCTGGTCTTCCAACTTTTCCACTTCTATCTCTTCCTGCATCAACTCCGCTAATGTATCTGTAAGTGTTCTGACAACTAACGTCGCAGGAATGTGCTCATACGAGTCCATTACGCGTTCAAAAAGCGAGAAATTAGGGTTACGCGCGATTTTATCCGCCAACTCGTCATTCAAGCCGAACTTATTCTTATACCTCGCTTTTCGATGCTCAAACGTCTCAGGGAGCTTGCTTTTTATGTATTTCAACCTTTGCTCATCTATCTCTACCGGCGGCACGTCTGTCTCTGGATACATCCTCGCGGCACCGGGTAGAGGACGCATATATGCGCTGCTTCCATTTAGCAGTGCTCTTCTCGTCTCTTTTGGTATTTCTCGCATCGCTTCCTCAGCTCTTCTCAGGACTGCATTTAATGCAGGCTCTGCACGTTCTCTCTCTGCTGCAACAATCACCACGCAATCAGCTTCAGTAGCGTTAAAAGTGCTTTTCAGGCGCTCTACCTCTGCATCACTTATACCGTACGCAGGGAGTTCATCGGTGTGCATTAAACCAGCACCAAACTTATTTGCGAAATCCGCCAATTCACTGCCAAATCTTCTCCCCGGTTGTAGCTCCGTTCCAGGGATACCCGCAAAGCCACGCAGGCATACACCAAATACTTTTCCGCCTGCTTTTTTTATTACTTTTGAAGAAGTGTTCACAAATATGTTCGATAAATCTTCAATTTGTCTCTCAACCTTAGCACCCCTTCTTTTTAACTCTTCTTTTAGCTCTATAAGTTTTAATTGTCGAACGACTTCGTTTTTCACGATTTCGCCTATCTGCCTCAAGTTCTGAACGCCTTTTATCTCTACTCGAGCGCCGCGGGCTATTGAAATGTTTATGTCCTGCCTGATTGTCCCTAATCCACGCTTCACCTTACCTGTGGAGCGCAATATCATGCCTAATTGCTCTGCTACTTTCCTCGCCTGCTCTGCCGTTCTAATATCAGGAGCGGTGCCTATCTCCACCAGTGGTATGCCCAACCGGTCTAAGGAATAAACAACGGCATCACCTTCTGTCTCTATCTTCGATGCTGCATCTTCTTCCAGACAGAGTGAATCAACGCCAACAAACCCCTCTTCTGTCTCTATCCCGCCATCTGTCGCAACTAACGCAGTTCTCTGGAAGCCGCATGTGTTAGACCCGTCAATCACAATTTTACGCATCGTGTGTACCTCATCCGCGGGATTCATGTTCAGAAGCAGCGCCACTTCTAAGGCGATCTCAACTGCTTCTTGATTCAATTCACCCGGCGGCTGTTCGTCATTTTCCACCAGACAGGTGCTGTCATACCCCTTATAAATAAAAGTCCTGCTGTATTTCGCTTCTTCAAGCGCTGCTTCGTCCACTTCGCCCATTTCGCTCTTTGATGCCCTCAGATACCGTTTAAATGAGTATGTGGATTCTTTTTTGTCCCTCAGCATGGTAGGGCAGTTGCAGAAGAGTTTGGTTCTCGTGTCTAACTGCTGGTGTATTTCTAAACCTGCTTTTAGTCCTATTTTATGGTAGTCCAATTCCATTTCTTATCACCTATCCTTGCTTATTTTCATCACCTTTTTAATTGCGTAAGTTATTTCACTTTCATCAATATATATTCGCCCTTCGTTCAACAAAAATTACTGGATTTCTATCAACGCCTGTTTTCTTGTTGTATAACAGTAAAGTATAGTATGTCTTTCTTCTATTTAAGACACGGATTTACACTGATTTACGCAGATTTATTTTAGTTTAACCGTGTTGATCCTTATCATTAAGCCCTTTCAGAGCTTGCGGGGATGTGGGCAGAGCCCACAAGTGTTAATCTGCGTTAATCTGTGTCCACAATTTATTTTTTCTTGTATCCCTTTGCTCCTTAATGTTTTCATAATCCTTTCAATTTCTGCTGACTGAGATTCAATAATAGAAATTAACTCTTCCGGTGTCCTCTTATCTTTTTTATCTTTTCGGTTAGGATTGATTGCCTTAATCTCATATTTCCTTGCTTCAATTTCTTCTATTGGCACACGCCATGAGCGTTCGCTTGTCTCTCTTTTGGGAAGCAATTGAAAGAACTCTTCAAAGTGCTGTAATGTAAGGGGTTGTTTTTTTGTTACATTTATATCGGAAAGGTCGTAATACCAGATTT
>JAODGL010000088.1 GCA_025464585.1 Methanosarcinales archaeon | reverse complement strand
ATGCAGAGTTCACAAGCAGATTCTTGACATAAAATGCACCGGCAAGATTTGCCCAGTAGAGAACCAATGACATTACTGAAGATCTCTGTCCCCGGCTCTATATCGCTTAGCATCTAAACAGGCTCCAAATCTGGACTCTCTATACTCTCATCTACCCATTTCTTATTAGAAATCTTTATCATGCCCCCTAACATCTCAACGGGGTTCTTTTTCACTTCTATCTCTACCTCTTCTCCTTCTTCCAATTCCAACTTCTCCAATGGTTTCAACATTTCATTCTCATATTTATCTTCCGCCCCCACCCCCAACACCTTTACCTTAAATCCTGCTCTTGACTTTTATAACTATTCGCGCTGTCATTTATTTTCATCGCCACAGTAATACCTATCGCAACAACAACGAGCATCGCAAGCAATTCAGTAAATTGTGGATGCCATTTGTAAAGCCCCTAAGTCACCTGCGCCGAGATACCGTCCTAAAGCAACGGTGATAACAAAGCCAGGTGACTACGGTACGGATGCGAGAAACGTTATGCCGAGATCGAAAGCGAATTTTTTGGAGGGGTGCATGGTTATACCTTTACCCCCTCAGGTTATAACTTTCAGTACCTCTTCCTATAGATTTCATCGTGATGACCCAAATCAAGAAACCTAACCATCTTCTCTTCTTCGTCTATTTCAAATACCAAAACAAAGGACTTCTCCAGATGAATCCGCCTCAAACCCTTTAGGCCATACCTCAACGGCTTGTAGTGGTAAGGATTCTTTATTATCTCTTTTATTTTGTCTCTCGCAGCTTTAAACATCACCGGATCCTTATTTTCGATTTTCTTTAGCTTTTTCTCCAACTTCGGCTTGATCTCAAATCTGTATTGCATTCTACATTATTTTTACTCAAAATACCCATCAAATTCCTCGATAGAACTGAAAACCTTTCCCCTCTCTTTCCTTATCTCCTCTAATTTCTCCAAGTACTCATCTTTAACCTCGTAGAACGCATCGGTGTATATCTCAACGAGCGTTCCAAGCATCCCTTCTATCCCCTCTACTTTGCCCTTAAGAGTTTCCACATCTTCTAAAATCGCTCTTATCATGTTCTTCTCTTCTACTTCCATCATTTCAAACACCTATTTTTATTTTGGCACTTCTATACTTAAAGGTTTGCAGAATATCATCGCCCCAGGAATGCCAATTGCAGCAACGAGCATCGCAATCCCGTAAATCGTAGAGGTCATCCGGTATAATCCTAAATCACCTGCCCCGAGATACCGCCCTAAAGCAACGGTAATAACAAAACCGAGGGGCAGCGTGACCACAGATGCGAGAAACGTTACGCCGACGTCGAATGCGAATTTCTTGTGTGGTTGCATAATTATCCCATCTCCTTTTAACTTATTCTTATCGCAGCCTTTCCATCACCAAAAGGATTTTCCCAGTTATTTTCTTTATTGAACATTAGCTTGACTCCATCAAGCATTTTTCCGGTTTGCTCTGCATGACTTCCAGACCCAATATTCAAATTATATTTTGCCTCAGGCAATTCCAGTTGCTCAAAAAAAAATTTTGTCCATACTATAAGAATAATGCTGACCTGTATGCAAGATGAAATAATCCCTACTCAGACGCGCACATTCTCGTATTATGGGAGACATCTTTATTATTTCTGGACGGGTTCCAAGAATTACTGAAATCTTCTTCAATTCCTTCTCCCTACTCCCTCATCACCTCAAACACAACTGCTTTCTTTGCCATTCCTTCCAGCTCTTCTAAACTCGCACTCACGCTTCGCTTAATTCCTCGCTTGTATAAAACCTCTTTCATCTCCTCAATATTTAAAGAGGCAATCTCACAAGCTTTTCCAAATGATATCTCGTCTCTTTTATACAGTTCACAAGCAATCGTTATTCTTAAGTCCTTTCTTGCAGCCAAAAGTGTGTTGATCGCTTCTTTGATAAACTCCTCTTTGCTCTTATAAAGCCCTGTGCTCGGAATTACGTTCAATTCTTTTTTTATCAGATCCTCTGTTATCTCGAACATCTTATCACCTCTAATCTTTTAATGTTCTTGTGTTCATAAATGCTTTTACCCTACTTTACCATTGCTCTCTGGAATGCCAGCAGCAGCAACAAGCATTGCAAGCAATTCAGTAAATTGTGGATGCCATTCTGTATAGCCCTAAGTCACCTGCGCCGAGATACCGCCCTAAAGCAACGGTGATAACAAAGCCGAGTGGTAGCGTGACCACGGATGCGAGAAACGTTATTGAATCTCCATTATCGCCTCTTTAATCCGCGCTAAAAATCTCTCCGCATCTTCAACAATGGCTTCGACTTCTTCTTCTGTGATCTCTGCTATAACATTATAATCAGCTATCTCACGGACATCTTTGCCTTTTGCCAGTGCTTTAGAATAGTATTTTTCGATCATATCTTTCTTCACGAATTCAAGACTGAATTTCGCTATTACACCTTCGTGCGTCTTTGGAGAAATATCCTTTGTTAATAAAAGCGCTCTCGCTGCGTGATACATTGAATAGTAGGACCTGCTGGCGGGATCCTTATAAAATCCATTTTCAAATAGCGATTTTGCCGCTTCCAATTTATTTTCCGCTTCTTTGATATGATATTCGATATTATCCAATAACAACACCTTCCTTTTTTATATTTTGAATAAACGAACTTCCCATACCCATCATTTTCAAATACTCTTTGGGGTATATTATTTTAAGGGAGATGAGTTGCCTGTATTCTACTAATATGTCCATGGCAATATCTTCAAGGACATCCCATCCTTCCAATTTATCTCCTTTCCATACAATCAGAATATCAATGTCAGAATCCTCTTTCGCCTCGCCTCTCGCAACAGACCCAAATAAGATGATGCCGTCTATTTTATCTCCGTATTCTTCCATCGCTCTCCTTACAAATTCATTCACTGCTTCTTGATATTTCTTTTGGATTTGCATATCTTTCATTTCATATCATTTATTACATCTGCAATTTTATATAAAACCTCTTTCATCTCCTCGATATTCAAAGAGGCAATCTCACAAGCTTTCCCAAATGATTCCGGTATAAGCCTAAGTCGCCCGCGCCGGGATATACCGCTCTAAAGCAATGGTTATAACAAAGCCAATGGGCGGGGTAACTACAGATGCTAAAAAGGTTATGCCGACGTCATAAGCGAATTTTTTGTGTGGTTGCATGGTTATTTCCCTCTATTTTTTATCTTGATTCTAAGAACTCTTCTGATGTTTGAACGCAAGCCATTCCGCCCCTGTAATTCCAGCCTGTTTCAAGATTCGTGAAAGAAGGTCTACGCTGATTTCTTTCCGATGTGGATTTGGAATAGTCAGGACTAGCCTCTTTTATCATATATGGGTGCTTTCCTCCCTGATAAGGTCCATCGAAACCAAGTTTGCGAAGTCGTTTTACTAACTCAGTCCAGGAAACTGGAGAAAGTTTAGACTTTGGCACCGATCTCCAACCTCGATAACTCCTCTATTTTATATGCACCTATCGGTGGGATTTGCAAACCTTTTCTCAGTCTTACTATCAGCCATCCATCAATAACCTCACGCAGATTCTTACGGCATTCCTCCAGCGTTTTGCCCGTCGCCCACACACCTTCTAACCCGGGTACTTCCCCATAATATGGTTCCTCGTCCTCAATAATCTCGTACCTCGCTTTTGACAGTGCGGCTTCTATATATTCTGTAATCATCTCCCTATCCTCCATTTTAATTTATCATTTATCAATACTCCACTATAATAAATTAAACACATTTTACCCATTCCACACGTTCAAAATCAGGGTGTTTGTTGCTATATTCTTTATTCCATATCTTTTCATTGTCTCCTTCTTCCAGGTTCAGCTTCTCCAATGGTTTCAACATTTCGTTCTCATACCGCGCTTTTACTCTTATCGCCATCTGGCATCACTAAGATTAAGTTGGATTTACATTTATATAAAAGATCCATCATCATTGCTTCAGTCCACAATTAGATACGAAGACGGAAGGGGCTGTTGCAATAGATGACTTTAAGGAGTTGTCCATTGCGGGCATGGCTAAAAAGGAGAAAAATTAAAAAGAATCGATAAAGGGCAGTTTGATAAGTACAGAAGACATTACAACCGAAGCAAGTATGCTTTTTAAATAATTGAAATACAAATAATTTAGTGGTGAAGGAGAAGAAAGACGATGCCCAAAACAGTAGAAGCGATATATGAAGAGAACGTATTGAAACCAATTGAGCCTATAAAAGGCATTAAGGAACACGAGAGAGTGGTGATAATTCTCTGCTCGCATCCTGCCAAGAAAAGCCTGCGTGAACTTGTAGGGACACTAACACACGAAGAGGCGGAAGCGATGCAGAAACTCATTGACGAGGAGTTTGAGAAAATTGAAGGTGAGTGGTAGACTGGCTGTTGATACCAATGCGGTAATTGCCTATAGGGAAGGCATCCTTACAGTTTGCACTTTGATAGAGGGAGCAGATATACTCTTTTTGCCCGTTACTGTCCTGGGTGAACTGCTTTACGGTGCACTTAACAGTGCTAAGCCACAGAAGAACAAGCAAGCAGTGCATAAATTCTCAGCGCAATCTGTTCTCGTACCGATAGATGAAACCATCGCTATCCGTTACGCTGACGTGCGTCTGCAGCTCAAAAAGATAGGACATCCTATTCCTGAAAATGACATCTGGATTGCTGCGATATGTTTAGAACTCGATGCTCCACTCCTCACCCGGGATGCTCACTTTGACTATATTCGTGGTTTGGAGGTTATTAACTGGGAGCAGTGATAGAACAAAAATACCCTTATTTAGGATATATTGAGATGAAGCCCTTAAAAAGAGAAGTAAAACAGAGCTTTGATGAAGTTCCATATCGATATACCTCAAAGAAGTGGTATGACTGGGCATCTGAGCAGAAGCTTGTAATAAGAAATTTGAGAGAGTTAGAGAGGGAGATTAATCATTTAGTGGAAATTATTCGTGTTTACGGTAAAGTTAAAGGTTTTAACTGGAGTAAGAAGCAAATAAAAAGTGTGTTTTTCAAAAACATGTCCTATCCATTGTTCCTACTGCTTGTAGGAGTAGGCATTCAAATTCCACAAAAAATGGAGGGATACGTGCCCCGTTATAGGGTGGAAGAGGTAGTAGATGCAGCAGCGGACAGTCTGAGGGCTATAATAAGAGATCTCAAAGGTCGACGTTTAACAAGAACGGATGAAACACTATTACGTGAATTAGTAGAGACGATAAAAGCCAAAAAGTCATCAGTAATTGTACCTCCATACCCGTCCAATGAGTTTGTGTTAGGTTTTGTAGGTAGAGTTCTTTCTGTTAACTTAATAGGGCTTTACCGCGAGTACAGTTATTTTGTTCACTCATATATTCCATCATGGCATGTTTTTCCATTCTCATCAGTGCTTGAGTTTAAAATATTCAAATATGAGTTGTATAAGTTTATAGAAACAGTTTGGAATCTCATAAACGCTTATTTTAAGACTGTTTGGGGAATAACACTATGGGATCAAAAAATTATTGATACGGACGCATAACATCGAAACTAACTAAGATACAACCGGGAGGTATGAAGGTGAAGAAATGGACGCTTGCATGGGATCTGCTTGCAATAGTTTCTCTTTCAATTTTGCTAATCCTAGCAATCTACTTCTTTCCGGAAAGCATATTCAGAAAAGTCATAGGACTACCATTCATCCTGTTTTTTCCCGGTTATTCCCTCATATCATTCCTTTTTCCCGAGAAGAGAGATCTGGATGTGATCGAGAGAATTGCTTTATCCTTTGGTTTGAGTATTGCAATAACACCTCTCATAGGCTTAGCCTTAAATTACACTCCTTTCGGTATAAGATTGACCCCAATTTTGTTTAGCTTATCATCCTTTAACATCGTTTTCTCTCTGCTTGCAGTGTACAGGAGGTTTAAAGCAAGAGATCCCTTTATCCCGAAGATTGAAGTGAAGAAAGCAATAGGATGGGAAGAAATGAGTAAACTTGATAAGATTTTGACCGTTATTCTGGTGATTTCAATTATTGCTTCAATTGTTGCTCTTATTTACATCATCGTTACTCCAAAGCAGGGTGAGGAGTTTACCGAGTTCTACATACTCGGTCCCAAGGGTAAAGCTGCCGATTATCCAACGAAGCTCAGGGTTGGACAGAATGCTACGATAATAATTGGTATAGCGAATCACGAATACAGGACAGTTAACTATACCGTAGAAATCTGGCTGGTGAATGCGAGTTACGAGAATAACAGGACTGTGATACATCACATGTACTTCTTTGATAGGTTTAACGTTACTCTCAACCACACGCCAGTAAATATAGAAGGAAACTGGACTCCGCAATGGGAGATGCCATATACATTCTCAATTGATAAACCTGGGAGGTACAAGCTCTGGTTTTTGCTGTTCAAGGATCACGTCCCTCCGTTGCCTTCAAAACCAGAAAAGATGAAGGATTATGCTGAAACTGAGGCTGAGAAGAGAATTTTGGATGCTGTAGAGGGAAAGATTCAGAGCTTTAATCTGAACATCGTTGTTAGAGAAATTTAACTTGGAGTAACAACATTTTCAAGCGAGCTCATCGATGTTTTATTTGTTTTTTTGACTTTCCTTGTCTCTTTACTTTATCTTCATTCCTAACTTTTCATTGCTCCTCCATCGTGCTTCATCCTTTTCTGTTTCACACAATACTTCACATACTTAATCATGAATGCTTTGCGTTTTCAACATCACCAAGCTTTTCGTAGATCTTTGCAACATCTTTCCAGCATCTTGGTTTTTACACTTTAGAATTTATAACTCGAAAGAAAGATAAAACAAATTGCTCAAGATGGTGTATATGAGAGTTTTAGTTACCGGTGCATCAGGACAAATCGGCTCATACGTTCTGGAAAGGTTTATGGACAAATACGATGCTGCTGGAGTTGATTTAAAGCCCTGCCCGATTAAGGACTTGAAAGATTTAGTTGTTCAAGGTGATTTGAGGAATTATGAGTTTGTGAGAAAGGTTGTTAAGGATGTAGATGTTGTCATTCATTTAGCAGCTCAGGTTTCTGTTGAGAACAGCTGGAATGATCCGGTTTACGATGCTGAGAACAACGTTATTGCAACGATTAACCTCTTAAAGGCTTGCTCTGACTATGGAGTTGACAGATTCGTTTATATTTCGTCAGCAGCGGTTTATGGGAATCCACGATACGTTCCGATTGATGAAGAACATCCGAAGAATCCGATTTCCCCTTATGGGGTTAGCAAGCTTGCTGGGGAATACTACTGCAGGGTTTTCTCGGATAGGATTCATACTGTCATCATTAGACCGTTTAATGTCTTCTCAGCGAGAATGGATCCGAGCAATCCTTACTCAGGTGTTATAGCCAAGTTTATCTCTAGGGTTAAGCAGAAACTACCTCCAGTAATTTACGGAGATGGGAAGCAGACGAGAGATTTTGTCCACGTTAGAGATGTAGTCGATTTTGTAGAAATAGTTTTAAAAAGAGGAGAAAATGGAGAAGCGTATAACGTCGGAACTGGAAGGGAAACTTCCATTCTAGAGCTTGCTGAAATTATCATGGACATCGCTGGCATCAATGGTAAGCCGGTTTTTGACAAACCTCGCAAGGGAGATATAAGAAGATCCTGTGCAGACATATCAAAAGCCAGAAAGCTTGGATTTGAACCGAAAACAGATTTAAGAAAGGATTTAGAGAAAATCTTTGAGGTATTTAATGAGTAACCCTTTTAATTTTCACTCTTATATCAAGTTTTAAAGGTGGCAACGATGAAACTTGAGCATCTAGTATATTCCATTGCAATTGCAATAATCTTCGGAATGATCTACCGAAGGGTTACTGGAAGGGAAAGCTCCTGGATCATCGTTTTGAGCGCTTATGCTCCAGACATCGATATAATTGCTGATGCCGTTTTGAGGAAGATTGGAGTTACGGTTCTGGTATACGGTGCTCCAATAGATCACGGAGATTTTCACAACATAAGTGTTTTGCTTGTTTATGCTGTGGCAGTTTCATTCTTACTTCATCCTCTCGGCATTCGCTTTATGGATTCCTTCATCTTTGCTAGTGTGGGCTTTGCAGCGCACTTGCTGGAAGACGCTCTTGTATTTAGTCAAGGCTACAGAATGTTGTGGCCACTTTCCTTCCAAAAGTTTGGGATTGGTGTGTTTAAATATAAGGCAGACCTGTATGGAGTGGCTGATACGGAAGTATTGGCAGTAGGATTGATTCTTGTTGGGGTTTGTGCAGTTGTAAGAACAATGTATGAAGGGAAAGGATGGATAAAGAAAAGTATAAAATGGAGTTAACAATCTCTAGATTATCCTGTTCCGTATTTAGAAACTGATAAGATGTTGAGGAAGAAGTTGAAGCCGTTTTGAGAATGGTTAAAGAGTCAGGATATCTAAAGGACTTTTAGAGCTTTATTTTAGAATAGATAACTATAACCAATCCCTAACCGATGTATTCGATCAAAAGCGGTCAAAAGTTATAGAAATCATTTTAAATTTATTAACTCCTAAGTATCGTAAGCTGAGGTGATGTGATGAAAGCTCTGATTCTTTCCGGTGGACATGGAACTCGTCTCCGCCCTCTTACATATTCCCAACAGAAACAGTTGATTCCAGTTGCAAACAAGCCAGTTTTATTCTCTTCGGCTCCGTTGCGAGAGGAGATGCAGGAGAAGATTCGGATATTGACATGCTAGTTATCTGGAATGGGAACGAATCTGAGGGGTGGAGAGCAATAACCAGACTTGCTTTTGACGTGTTGCTTGACACTGGAGAATATATTTCAGTGAAGATTTTCAGTTCAAAGGATCTGCAGCAGGAAACACCATTTGTGAGGAATGTTATCAGGGAGGGTATAAAGATTGCATAAGAAGTACATGGAAATGGCAGAAGAAAAGCTGGAGGCTGCAAAATACCTTGACGGATTTTACAATGATGCTGTGAGCAGGGCATACTATTCCATGTTTTATGCTGCCAAAGCACTTTTAGCTTTGAAGGATATTTATCCTAAAGCTCACAAAGGAGTTATCTCAAAATTTGGTTTAGAATTTGTAAAGAAGGGATTTATAGAGGATATTTACGGTCATGTCTTTGCCCATGCTAAAGACAGGAGAGAAGCTGCTGAATACGGCGAGAAGAAGGTTGACAGAGGGGAGGCGGAATCGATAGTAGAAGATGCGGAAAGATTTCTGGAGAGAATAAGAAAGGCAATAGATGA
>JAODGL010000035.1 GCA_025464585.1 Methanosarcinales archaeon | reverse complement strand
TGGTGGGATAAGATTGAAAAAAGTAAAAAAAGCGCTGAATGCAGGAGCGGATATTATTGTCGTTGGTCGAGCGATTACGGCTGCTAAGGATGTAACTGGAGCGGCAAGAGGATTCCTTCAGGAAATGGGTGTGGAAGATGTGGACCAGTTCCGCGTAATGACGGATTTTTAGTTGTTATAACAACTTCTTTATCTCCATGATAATATCTAATATCTTCTTTCCTAACTCCGTCAGGTGGTACATTAAAAACTTACCCTGCTTTCTGTAATCTACTAATTTCGCCTCTTTAAGTTGTCTCAGATGGTAAGAGAGGAACGAATACCTTTGATTCGTAACTTCAACAAAAACGCATACGCAGAGGTTCTCGGTACTCAACGCCTTCAATATCCCTATTCTGAGCGGGTCGGCTAAGACTTTGAAAATAAGAGCTATGTCTTCAACATCTTCTTTCACGAGGCTCCTTACTTTTTCCACGGTCTCCTCTGGTATGTCATAGGAAGGCGGTATTGCAGTCATATTCCTCTTTCTTAGCCATCAGAATTAAAGGAACACAGCGGGTCTTCAGCCCATATATCCTCATACTCTGCGTAAGCCCGTATCCGGCATCCGCCGCCGCAGAGCTCTTTGTAAATGCAGGAACCACACTTTCCCTTCAAGAACTTCGTTTTTTCTCGGAAAGCCGCGAGGACGGGATTTTCGGCATTATTCCACAGTTCGCTGAACTTTCTCTCGCGAATATTCCCGATTTTGAATTCTTCTAACTGAGCGAACTGGCAGGGATAAACATTTCCTGCCGGGTCTACGTTTGCAATGCGGTCACCGGCACTACAAGAATCTCCAGTATATTGGATTAATTTAAGCGCATTTTCGTATTCCTGGCTATTATCCTCTTTTAATTTATTCAGCAGATAAATGCCGTCTTGTGGCGCATCAACGGTGAGAATTTCCATCTCCTCAGGGTTCAAATCCCGTGCTCTTTGGTATAACAGCTCAAAGATACGAGCAACTTCTTGTGGCTCTAATTGCAGGTTATAAATCTCTTTCCCTCTTCCGCTCGGAACGAGCCAGTAAACGCAGAACCGTGGCACTTTTAATTCGAGGGAAAGGTCAAGTAAGTCCGCTATTTCACGGTAATTGTCCCTCGTAATGGTAACGCGGATGCCAGCTTTAAGCCCGATTTCCGCGCAATTCCGCAGCGCTTGCACCGCGCGCTTAAAGCATCCAGGCTGATTTCTGATGGCATCATGCGTTTCCGCCTTAGCGCCGTCCAGCGATACGCCAACGTATTCAATTCCGGACGCCTTTATTTTCGATGCAACTTCTTTTGTTATCAGCGTGCCATTGGTGCTCAATGCGGTCTTTAGCCCTTTTTCCGTGGCGTAATCCGCGAGTTCCCAGAAATCTCTTCTTACCAGCGGTTCGCCACCGGTGAACAGGAGTAAAGGGATTCTCATCTCCGCGAGGTCAGCGATGAAGGCTTTCGCCTCTTCTAATGATAACTCGTCTCTACCATCTAATTCAGGTCTGGCACTAATGTAGCAATGTGCACATGCTAAGTTACATTTATTCGTGATGTTCCAGAAGATCACGGGTCTGCGCGTTTCGGCGAATGCCAGTAGCCTGCTTGGGACCCGATGCGGCGGCTTTTTTCTATGCTTTAGTGCTTCGCTAACAGTCCCTTTTCCATGAACAAGTTGTGTTATGCGGATCATTTTGTCTCTCTTCTTTAGCTATTAATTTGTTCTACTTCAAATTTAAAGGTATTAAATTATATGGAGAATAGCAGAACAGCATACACGATTTAGAAATTCTTTTGCTTTCCATGCCAAATGACAGAAAAAAAACGAAAGTTTTTTATAGTCCATAAATCTTAAATTGAAATACTGGATATTTGATAGGGAGGAGAATAAAATGTCAAAAACAGAGGGAAATGCGGAATACACAGACGTTTGTAAGGTTACAATAGCGAAGAAGGCAAAGAGGATATTGCCCTGGCTAATTGTCGTAGTGTTATCGGCATCGCTGGCGAGCATAGCGATAACAGCAGGGGAAGAGACTACGCCTGACGTGACGGGTTGTACGGGATGCCATCCGACTATCGAAGATACTGTCGCTAATTTCAATATGTCGTTGCACCATACTATCGCGGGAATATACGATGAGTTCGGACGAGGAGCGGGAGAGCAATTTAACATGAGTTTGCCTGAAGGCTGTACTAAGTGCCATATTGATTCGTGTGACAGTTGCCATAAAGATTTCGCATCTTATCCTGGATCAGCAGAACACGGGAAAAAGGTAGAGATGGATACGTGCGTTGAGTGCCACCATGCGAGAGCGGGTGTGAACTATGTCGGATACCTTGGGGGTCATGAAAAGGAGGGACCAAGTGCAGATATTCACCACCAGCTTGGTTTAAACTGCACTGATTGCCACACACCTTCCGAGATACATGGCAACGGAGAAGTGTATAGTAGTGAAAAGGAAGCAGTGAAGGTAAGGTGTGAAGACTGCCACAACAGCCCGGGAAAGGTTATCAATGGAGTAGCAGTAACGCAGTTCTCAACTGAGATACCGGCACACAAAATACATGAAGGTAAACTCGACTGCTCGGCATGCCACGCTGGATGGATGCAGACATGCTACAACTGTCATTTGGAAACAAAGAAAGTTGATAAATCATACGTGGATAAGTTTTATCTCGGCGTTGGTTATGAAGGGGAGATAAAACCGTTCTACTACCAGAGAGTGAGCAAGGGAAATAAGTCATACGATAGATGGGTCGAATGGACTCCACACACGATTTCCGCAACGGCGCACAACTGCAGTTTCTGCCATCAGAACAAGGAGCTGCTTGGGGAAGGACGAACAGGGATAATACTGGGACCAGAAGGTGCGAAGTTTATACCACAAGCGACAATAGACAGGATATATGGGATTATGCCTACTGAAACGCCCGTGGCGTCACCTGCTGAAACGCCAGCAGCAGCAGCAACACCAAAACCACCGGGTTTCGAGCTGATATTCGCAGTGATTGCTATTGCAGTGGTTGCAGTTCTTGCAAAACGGAGACGTTAGTTAAAAAAGAATGAGAGGGTCTAAGCAATCGGCTGGACCCTTTTTTTTATTGTATATAAAGTATAACTCTTTTTCTATAAGACACAGATTTACACGGATTTACGCAGATTTATTTTAGTTTAACCATGTGTAATCTTATCATTAAGCCCTTTCAGGGCTTGCGGGGATGTGGGCAGAGCCCACAAGTGTTAATCTGCGTTAATCTGTGTCTATAATTTATTTTTTCTCTGGCGCAGTAAGGATTTCGACCGGGTTTAAATTATATCTTATGATTTTAATTAAAAAAATGTCAAGAGAATGAGCATCATCAACCCGCATTTAATCTTACTCCATCCGCCAGCGGTGTATGATTTCCGAAAGTATCCAATAATGTATGGACCAATTGCCGATGGGGTCCCATCAACTCCGGTATTCGAGATGTATCCCGTGGGATTCTTCTCCATTCTCGAACATCTGGAAAAAAACGGGTTAAATGTGAGAATAGTGAACTTAGCAGCGAGAATGCTTGATAACCCAAGATTTGATGTGGAAAAGATGATACGCAAGCTTAAACCAAAGGCTTTTGGAATTGACTTTCACTGGTTGGTACATGCACAGGGGAGCCTCGAAGTTGCAAAGATATGCAAGCGTTATCATCCAGACACGCCCATAATTTTCGGTGGATTTTCAGCAACTTACTTCTTCATGGATTTGATTCGCTGTCCAGAGGTAGATTTTATAATCCGGGGCGATTCCACAGAGGAGCCCCTTTTGCAACTCCTGGAAGCGATTATCCATCACTACCCTCTGTCCCACATTCCAAACCTGGTATGGAAAGATAAAACTGGAGAAGTTCATATAAACCCGTTCAATCATGTCCCGAACGCTGTTAACGAGTCAAATAGCTCCCTCTATATTTTCAAATCTACTTTGAAATACATGGACGTCAAGAGTTTGAGTCCCTGGAAGGGTTGGGCTGCCCATGAGTGGCTTGACTATCCCATTACCGAGGTGATTACCTGTCGCGGGTGTGCTTATAATTGCACCTTCTGTGGTGGTTCCAAGAGGGCGTTGAAAACGTACTGCAATCGTAATAAACCTGCTTTTCGTGACCCCAAAATGATCGTTGAAGACATAACGAAGATCGTTGAATATACACGTGCGCCAATTTTTATCACCGGTGACCTCAGACAGGGTGGTGAGACATACGCTTACACCGTCCTGAACGGGCTGAAAGGAATATCATTCGATAACCAGATAGTAATTGAGCTATTTGACACGGCGCCGAAGGAGTATTTTGAACTCGTAGCTGATTCTGTCAAGAACTTCAACTTTGAAATATCGCCTGAAACGCATGATGAAGAGATAAGGAAAGTGTGCGGAAAGCGGTATAACAATCAAGAAATGGAGGAGAATATAAAGTGGGCTCTGGATTTTGGATGTCGCAGGTTTGATATTTTTTTTATGATCGGTCTTCCTTTTCAGAATTGCCAATCTGTCATGGAGACCGTGGATTACTGCGGGTATCTGATGAACAAATTTGGTGAGCGCGTAGTCCCTTTTATTTTACCCTATTCCCCTTTTATTGACCCGGGGTGCATAACATACGAGAATCCCGGAAAGTTCGGATACAAAATCCTCTTCACCACCCTAAAGGAATACCAGAGAGCAATGCTATCCCCAAGTTGGAAGTATATCCTGAATTATGAAACCAAATGGATGACCAGGGACGAAATCGTAGATTGCACTTACCGTGCCGGGTTGAGACTGAACGCTTTGAAGGCAGACTGTGGGTTGATTGGGCATGATTCATTCAGGGCAATGGAAGAAAGAATAAAACTTGCGATTGAGCTCACCAGCGCCATAGACGAGATAGAGAAGATAAACCCCGCGGATGATGTGAGGCGAGAAAGATTAATGGAACTTAAACCAAGGTTAGATGTAATGTTTAACTCCGTGATTAACGAGAAGAGGAGCATGGGGTGGCCCGCAGCGAAGAGAAATTTACGGTTTTTCAATATCTTCAAGGCGATAATAGGCTTTCATATCGAACGGACATTTCGACTACGAAACCGAGAAGATAAACGTGGAACGTATCGGTGGCGGTAAAGTGTTGGGTGTCACAACGACCGGGGGGACGAGGGTGCTGGTGCTTTAATTCTGTTTATGTCGTGTTTATCGTCAAAGGAGTAGTACTTCTACTGCTTTTGTTGCGGCACCATGCAAGCGGAATGGATAGGTTTTATATCCCTGTGCATAATTAAATCTTAAGAGAAAGAGATGCCATGAAGATAAAAGATAAAAGAAATTCTCAGGGAGTTTAGAGCAGAAATTTTTAAAACTGCATACAAGGGATGGAGTGAACAAATAATGTCATGCACAGCAGTGCTGGTAGAAAATAAACCCATAAGTAAAGATACGAACAATCTTGCGCCAATCTCAGCACACGCTCTCAGAGCGGAATTTGGCTCTACAAGTCACATATATCCCTATGTTAACAAGACATTGGAATGTCTCTGGAAAGAAGTAAAAGGCGAACCGGGTATAAAGGCAGAGGTGGATAATTGGGCAAGTACCATTGGAACATTTTATGGATACAAACCTGATATTTCGCTGTTCTTGGACCATACATATCTGGATATCGTAGCTAAAATTGCGGTTTATTTGAAATTTGAAAAATCACCAAATAGAGATGAAATTCTCGATGTTATCAGTGGGAAGTATTTTAGAGCTAAAGGCATTGCAAATTTCCTGGAAGAGGATTTCTCTCTGTGGCTTCTCAGTCCCGGAATAGAGGATAAATCTTTCGCCCTATTTTGTTCCCTTGTTGATGCATTAGCAAAT
>JAODGL010000143.1 GCA_025464585.1 Methanosarcinales archaeon | reverse complement strand
GGTTCCATAAGCTGGGGACTGGTGAACATACCAATAAAATTATATTCAGCCGTGGAATCCCGGAGAGCCGATTTCAGATTGTTATGTAAGGAGCATAAATCGCCAATACGTTATAAGAGGGTCTGCGAAGCAGGGGGAGAAGAGGTTGGATGGAGCGATATTGTTAACGGATTAGAACTGGAAAAAGGCAATTATTTTATCCTCACAAAAGAAGAAGTGGATAAACTAAAACCGGAAGGAAAGGAGAATCTGGAAATAATAGAATTTGTGGATAAAGCAGAATTGGAGCCGATTTATTATGATAAAAGTTATTTCGCAGTGCCAAAGGAGCAGAGCGAGAAGGCTTATTTCCTGTTCAGAGACCTGCTGGATGAAATGGGAATCGCGGCAATAAGTAAATTTGTGATGCGGAACAAGGAGTATATATGTGCGTTGCAGCCTTTTGAAGATGGCATGCTTTTATGCATACTCCATTATCACCAGTATATCAGAGACATCGGCGAAATCGTGGTGGGAGAGCGACCAGAAATTGGGGTTGATGAGAAAGAGTTGGGCAAGCTTCTCATAGGGAAGCATCTTAAAAAAGAATTTCATCTGGAGGAGTTCAGGGATACATTCATGGACAGGCTGAAGGACTTGATAAGAAGGAAGATGGAAGGCGAAGAGATAGAAATAGGCGAATTGCCAAAGAGAGCGGAAGATAAAAGTCTCGTGGATGCATTGAAAGCAAGTGTGGGGATGGAGGAACCAGTCCCACCGACAGCAACGGTAACGGCAGCAGTAACAACGCCGATAGAGCCTTCAAAGGTGAGCGCTGGACGCACCCGGGAACGGGAATATCTTCCGATGTTATGCGAAAAGGGAATGGAAGGCGTTCTTGATGAAAAAGGCTACGTTTTTGAACCGAAGATGGATGGCACGAGATGTATTGCAGAGGTGTACGAGGACGTGAGATTAATCAATAGAAGAGGGAGGGATATAAGCAGGAGATATCCACTGATAGTGAAGGAACTGGGAAAGATAACACATAACTGCGTTTTGGATGGAGAAATCGTGTGTTTTAATGAAGAAGGAGTTCCTGATTTCAATCTATTACAAAAAAGAGAGCGCTCTGGGAATGGCTCTGTATCAGGATGCTGAGCTGGTATAGGCAGTGTGGGAACGGGCTTTACTGAGAATTTAATAAAGATGTTGAAGCGCGAAATAAAGGACTCGAAGTTAAAAACAGATAAAGCACAGGTTGTCAATCCAGAGAAGGCGCCAAAGGGAATGAAATGGCTCGAACCGCATCTCGTGGCTGAGATACAGTATCTCGAGATGACCGGTGGCGGTGAGTTAAGAGCGCCGGGTTTTAAGGTGTTGAGGTGGGACAAGCCCGTGGAAGAATGCAGTTTCGACCAGTTGTGGAAGGGGAGAATCGAAGAGTGTATTGAGATATTTAATCACGAGGAGGAACAGGTAGTGAGTTTATATGAACATGAACGGCTATGTGAGGATTATCTCGTAGAGCAGCCTACGCTGTTGAAAGGTGGTAGTGCTATTCCATACGCCTGGGTGAAGGCTAAGCTGGAGGCGTATAGGAGGGGATAAATGAGCAATAAAATCTCAAGCTCCAAATGGCATTTTCATGGTCTGCCCAATCATCTCTTCCCTGCGCAACTGCGTCATAGAATGCAACTTCCTCGTCAGATAAGCCAAGTTTCTCTGCGCGGTGCTCCACATTCCGTAGCTCTCTTGCCATTTCAATTAAGCGGCTTCATTTTTCCCGTTATTTCGTCATTAATCAACTTCTTAAGCAATTCCAGTTGCAGGTTCTTGTATTCTATCTTCTGGATGTCGTTTAAGAATTAGAAAGAAATATCATCACATCAGCAAACCCACCTTAGCTTTCCTTTTACTTATCACCGGTATCGTAATCAACAACCTTAATCTCCACCTCTTCTGGAGCTTCCTCGAATCCCGACAGCCAGCTAAGCCTGATCGTTTCAGCCTTCCCTTGCGCGATAGTAATAACATCTCTCCGCCGAGAACAACACTTTTGAAACCTGCATCTCTGAGTTTCAAAATCCGACTTGAAATCTTATCCACAATTTCAATGAGATTCAGAGGTGCTATATCCACGATTTCCCCCAACATGTCTATTTCCCGCATCATCACAACCAGAACATCCGCTCCTGGAATATTTCGTGAATCGAAGTCCATTACAGATATTCCCCTTTCCTTGAGGTAAGCAATCCGCTAAGATTTCTCTGTAACACACTTATCTCTAATAGAAACCTTAAGCGAGTTATCATAAACAAGTGAGAGGTGCGCATCAGGCAGTAAAGCAGCCATTCCTACCTCAGTTATGCCCGGCAGAACACCAAAAAGCCACTCTACTTTTACCTCCTCTGCACCTACTTGCAGTTTTTCTATAAGGATTTTAGCAAGGTCAAATCTAAGAGCATCGGTAAAAAATACGGCAACGGGTCTCTCCGCTCTTGTCACGTATGACCAGAAAGAAGATAGTTTCTGCTTCCAGCCCTCCTTCTTAACCGCTTCCAGCAACCTTCTATTTACTCTGTCAAGGTAGGTTTCATAAGCGACATAAGCGTGAGTTATTAATGGTTCTTCACGCCCGAAATCGAAAGTAGAAAGTTCTAAGACCATGCTATCGAACTTCCACCAGCTTGATACATATTTATCAATAAGCTCGTCCCTGTTCATCCTTTCGCATTCCTTTAAAGCTTCTTTACAGCCTTTAAACAACCTTGAGGCTATTAGAATAGGTTTCCAGTATTTTACACGCATATTCTTCGCCCAGAAAGTATCAGCTCTCATCTCTGCTATTCTCTCTATTGAATCAACCTTATCCCCATAATTCTCAGGATTCGTTGAACTCAGAAGTTCTTCAAGAATGAGTTCGTCAATTTCCGGGAACGTCTCGGCTGAAGTCAGTGCTTCTTTTAGTTGCAGATGTTCTTTGATATTTATCTCTCTCCCCACCTCATCTACTACCGCTGCCACGTAAGAATCGCTAAACCGGGCATCGCTTCGCCACCTCCTTAGAATCGAAGAGATAATCTGTTCCTTCTCCGGCTTCGGTAGCAGAGTGAAAATATCCTTTGATTGTGCACCTTTATAAACGAGTTCGCCGAAGAGCAGGGCTTTCAAAATTTTATCTCGCACCTCTTTCGCTTCCTCGCTCTCTATCTCCACAAATTCACCGAGTTTCTGCAGCCAGAAATTGTATACTCCCGCTTCTTCCAGTTTACTGGCTATTTCCTCTCTGTTTACAATAAATTTTATTACCGCCTCCTCTTCATTCCCCCTCGATAACTCAAATGCAGTAGCGAGGAGCGAATCAATAATGAGTTCCGTCGTTGGCTCTTTTTTCCCCATTAAAATGTTCCAGTTCTTGACGAGCTGTGAGGAGTTCTTCTGCAGGGCTTTAATCACTTCACTACTCAGACTCAGCTTACTCTTTCTGAGCAAGAGTTCCGTCAAATCCAAAACCTCTTTTTCTCCTATAAATTCCCAGTCCCTGAGAAAATTCGTTTCCTTCTCAGGAATATAAACAACCCACTTTTTATCAAAATCGGGGTCTTCTCCCTCGAGCTTGAACCTTAAAGCCAAATAGCTACCTTCAAATTTCAGCAGTTTCGCTCCTCTCGGCACCACTTTCTCCACTATCGGTTCAAAAGCTCCGAGTGGGTCATACCATACGAACAACCCTCTCTGGAGTTTTTCCTTCACTACCTCGCTAAGCCATTTTTCCAGTGTCATCCTCTCACCCTATCCGCTGTTTTTGGCATTATCCCCGCCTGTTTCAATGGTTCTATATTGACCCTTACCCCATAATCCCGTTCGGGCTTGTATCCATCTTGTGTTATCTCTTTGACTTTCTCCTTAACCCATTTGCTTTTACTCGTAACTTTTATCTCATGTGGTTTTAAAAGATACTCAAGAGCTTCATCAAATGCCTTCGGTTCTTCGTATTTCGTCAATGCGGATTCAAGTTCGTTCTCCACTTCTATCTTCGTTTTTACCGCTACCTTTGACAGTTTGGCTTTGATATTCTCGACCTCCATTCTCGATGCTTCAAACACGGGCTTGAGGTAAAGCTGTCTGACCTTTGGAATAGTATCCTCATCGAGCTTGTGCCAGGAGCTAAAGCAACCGAATGCTGGCTTACCTTTTCTGAACCTCTCACTTGAAAACTGCCATATAACGGGACGCAACCGGTAAAGTGTCGTGTGATACTCAAAGAAATCTTTTGCGAACCATTCCTCAATGCTCATTTTCAAGACCTTTGTCAGTTCTGTTTCTATTCTGTCAAGATTAGCTTCGCCAAATTCGTCAACAAGCTTTGCTATCACCCTCGTTGCCATTCCCGGCTCTTTCCTCGTTCCCAAAAACATGTCGCTCACCGGGACTATTCCATCTTCGTCTTCTTTCATTACTTCAAGCCCGAAATAAGAAAGCAATCTCTTTACGTGCTCCTCTGCGGGCATGACTTCATAACGGTTTTTTTCTTCTTTCTCCTCTTCACCATGTTCAGCAGTGGAAAGTTCCTCTTCGATAAGTCTTCGGTCTTCTTCTGAAACGTCGTAGATGCGATAAACTTCATCGTCTATGGCGTTCTGAATTTCATCCAACCTTTTTTTCAGTTTTAACTCTCTTTCAACGCATTCGTTGGCTAAAGCGATGATACTTGCTTCTTTTATCCATCTTTTGCCTTCGCCTCTTATTTCCTTCGCAGAATCGAATTTACACCACTCAAAATCCCTTGCGAGTGGATGCTTTGTTACAGGTTTCCAGTCATGCGAGAAGCCTCGCCACACCTGCAAAAGCCAGGGCATGATGAATCCAGTTGAGGATTCGTTGCCGGTGTCCCATTCTCGGAGGATAGAGTAGGCTTCTTTGGCGAGGGTTTCAAGTTTGTTCTTCTCATCATCTGCGGGTTTAGCAATAGGGAGATTTGCACAGGGACCCGTTCCTGGCATTTTGTCTGGTACTATGAGCCCTGAGAAACAAAAGGCAACTTTTGAGCACAGAATTGATAAAAGCCACCAATTATCCTCCTCTTTTTTAGGAATTATACCCTGGGCAGCAACTCCAAAAATGCAATCAGTCGGAAGTAACCTGTAAGGAATCCTTTTTAAGCCTTGAACTTTTTTAAGTTGACTTCGTTGTATCCCACAACTCCATACTATTCCCAGAAGAAAGTAGAAATTTACATTTTGTGGGCGTGAAAGCAGTTTTCCTTCCAAATTTTTATAATTCTTTTCTTTATTTTTAACCCGTCATCTCCCCAATCAACAACCACTGTAATTGGATTATAGAAATAAAATAAATAAACATCATTTTCATAAGGCACCCACTTCTTATGATATGTTTCCTCCCTGCCTGTTGCTATGTTATCCGTGGCATGGTATCTTATTTTCACTTCTTGTATATTTCCCTTTATCACCTCAATTTGAATCCATTATAGTCCCACAATCCTCGGTTCTGCTTTCTTGATACTCTTCACTTTCACCTTTAAGGTGTAACTCCTTATGGGGGCATGCAAACTACCACGTTAAATTCCATTATTTCTTCAAGAGCAATCTTTTGGTCAGCTCTTAATCCTTTCATTGGTAGATTAGCTTACGCCGTAGTAGTATTCTTCTTCGTATACTTCGACGGTTTCCGTTTCTTCTTTGATTCTGGCATAAGGCAGAGAACTCTCTTCAATAGGTGCATACTCCCCTTCTCTGGTCCGTTTTAAAAAGGCTATCAATATCTCCGCTTCTTTTTTTATTTTTTGTCTCCTCTCTTCCATTTCTTTTGCACTCATTCTTCTATTTATATATTCGCTCATCAACCCCATTTATCTCCACCTCTTTTTGCGATTTTGCCTAACATCGGTACATTATTGATACTTTTTTCTCTCCTTATATAGTTTTAGATATTGTTCTTACTCTTGATTCTTCAAACATCACACGTTTCTCATCCCACGCATAATCCGTGAGTTTAAAGAACGTAACCGGATGCTCCTTCCAGTTCACTCCATCTCCTTCATACCTTCTTCGCAATGTGAACGCCGCGTATCTCGCCGTCGCGCCATCGAGCACGTTAAAGCCCAGATCAAGTACTACTTCCGGCAATGCTTCAGCACGCAAAATCTCCTCCCTCAACTTCTGATGCGATTTCAAGAACATGAATGTCCTGCCTGTAAGAGCGCCGACATAACCCCCTTGCTTGCATAAGTCAATCGCCTGCTCTATAAATGCGGTGTAATAATCCCGATGTGTTCTTTGATAGCTTTCCTTTGCATACGCCTTGCATTTCGCAGGCATCGCTCCATACGGTGGATTCATCAGGACTACGTCATAGTAATTGGTAAGCACATCAACAAGACTGATCGCGCGTTCCGCATCAAATCCGAAGAGTAATGTACCCATATCCCGGGATTCCACTGCTTCTTTAACAAATGTTCTTATTTTCTCCACTATCTCCTCCACCGTATCCTCCTTTGGTATCGCTTCCGGAAAGAATGTTGCAAGCTGTTCCTGAGCAAAAGAAGTTTTTGTCCAGCCCTTTCTCCTCGATTCGAACAATTTCTCAAACGGTTGCCTTATTCTAAGCAACTATTTCAAAAGCGTCCTCGCAATCCCTCAACGTCTCTTCCATTATCCTCCTGAGTTGTCTGTCATAATCAAACTGGGAAAGGAATTTTCTCCTCATTTCTCCATCCATGAAGTGTATGTCAGCGCACACAATGTTCATCCTCTTAAGTTCAAACTCTTCCGCACCTTCTCCCTTCTCCTTCTCGAACACAGTTCTTGCCTTCAAATACAGCGCCATCGCCGCTATCTGCGTCGCTCTCAGATCTATATCTATCCCATAAAGATTTCTCTCAAGTATTAACGCTGGTATTTCCCATGCTGGAACTCCTGGATGCTCTTCTTTCCACATCTCCATCAGCAGGTCAAAAGCACTAAGCAAGAAATGTCACAAATTCAAATATCTAAATTCAAAATCCAAACCCTTAGCAAGTCTGTTTTGAGCATTGGAATTTTGATATTGGGTATTGTTTGGTATTTGTGATTTGGAGTTTGGAAATTAAGTCCACTGGATATTGAGCAAATACCTTGTAATTTGGGCGCACTATACAAATACTATAAATAAAATACCAAAATATGATGACCACCACGACAACCACACTCAAACCCTTGATAGACGAACCGGCGATCGTAGTCCAGAACGAACATAAAGCCTTAGTGATTGCCGACCTACATTTAGGTATAGAAGCAGAGCTAAGGCAAAAAGGAATAAATATCGGTAGTCAAACGGAGAAATTATTAGAAAGAGCGATAAAGTGTGTAAAAGCTGCTGAGCCTGACGTGATAGTTTTATTAGGTGATGTAAAGCACGCAGTGCCAAAAATATCGTGGATGGATAGAAAAGAAGTGCCTTTTTTCTTAGCCGCACTGACTGAGTATGCACCGGTATACGTGGTTAAAGGGAACCATGATGGGGATTTAGACAAACTGCTGCCATACGCAATGGAGCCTGAGCTTTATATTAAAAGTACAAGGGGATTCTTGTTTGACGGCGTAGGATATCTGCACGGGCATTCATGGCCTTCACAAGATTTGTTCTCTGCAAAATATATCCTCATTGGGCATAATCATCCAAGGATACGACTTGTAAGTCCAAACTCGCATTATTCGAGCATGAAACCGGTATGGATTCGTGCTAAATGCGATCATGAAGCGGTAAAGAAGCAATATCCGGATCTAAGCGGCTGGAATGACCCATGGGTGATAATAATGCCTGCGTTTAATGAGATCTGTGGTGGCATCACTTTTAATTCGCCGAATAAAAGGCTTCTGGGACCAATTGCCTCGAAACTTCTTCGCTTAGAGGATATGGAAGTGTATTTGCTGGATGGCACGTATATAGGAAGAGTATTGGATTTGGAATATGCTCCGCCGGGGATTTGAACCCCGGTCGTGGGCTCGAGAGGCCCGCATGCTTGGCCGAACTACACCAGCGGAGCAAAACTTACAAACTTTCTTTCAAAAATTTTTTATTCCAACTCTTTAAACTTTCGCTCAATAAATGTATTGCATACCTCATCCGGGTCACCACGCATCACAACCATTCCCTCGTCAATTAATATCGCTTCATGTGTAAGCTCCCTGATTACGTCAAGCTGATGGCTTACGACCAGAATAGTTGTTCCGAACTCACGATTTAAATCTTTCAACGAGTTCGTTACAATACGCAGCGAAATCGGATCTATATCACCAAAAGGCTCATCCAATAGCAGAATTTCGCAGTTTGAAGCCATAAGAGCGGCAATTGCAATCCTTATCTCCTCTCCCACGCTCGTCTCAGAGATGTAACGAGTGAATATCTCTTCAGGCAGGTTCACTGCTTTAAGATATGGTTTAGCAGCATTAAATGCCTCACTCGCTGGGAATACGGGAAAAAGTTCATCTAACACGTCCATCTCAAGCCCTAACTCCCTGAGTCTACCCTTTGCTTCTTCCTCTGGTAAGTCCGCAAGCCGTAAGAGAACATCGAGTGTGACGTCACTTATACCAAATTCCTTCGCTCTTTCCATCGCCTGTTTTACCCTCTCAAACTTCTTCAACCCCATCTTCCTGGCAAATAGGTCTTGAACGAGCTGGTAAGGTGGAAGTGCGAACTCTTGATGGATAATACCCAACTTGCTCCTCGCCTCTATTGACCTTTTACCGTATTCTGCAATATTGGCAAAGTCGACAGTACCTATTCTTATCAGAATGTGCCCTCTATCAGGCTTCTCAAAACCGCCCAATAATCTCATCAATACCGTCTTGCCCATTGCAGAGGGACCAACTATCCCAAGTATGTCTCCTTTTGGAACCTTAACATTGACATCCTGCATCTCTATCGTTCTTATCAATGTATGAGACGTGACCAGATCATATTTTTTCCAGGCGCCGTCAATCCAGATTGCCGTATTCCTTTCATCCCTTACCGGAGCTAAAGGTTTTACAGGCTCAAGAGGAGCTAAGAACTTCTCAATCTCGCTTTCCGTGTCTCCTTCCTCTACTATCTTCCCCTTATCCATTATGAGTAATCTATCGCAGAGGTACCTATGTACTTCTGGCATGTGCGAAACAAGCAAAATACTGATATCTGTTCTTTCCTTTATCCTTTTCGCCGAGTCGAGCAGGAGTTTTCTGGTCAAGGGGTCTGACATCGTGCCTGGCTCGTCAAGCAATAATAAAGAAGGCTCTTTCGCAAGCTGTCGAGCAAGCAGAACCCTCTGTTTGTCTCCACCACTTAAAATCGTATATAAATGATTCCATTTGTCCCTCAGCCCAACGAGGTCGAGTATTTTAAATGCTTCTTCCTTTAATTCCTCGTATTCATCCTCAAACTCCGGTACCTCTTCAAAACCTGTTTGTTTTGCTCTCAACCGCTTTACCACATTGTCTATCACCGAGACGTTATAGAGTGCAAAAGACCGCTGGAGGTGATAAGCAGTCTTCTGCCGGAGTTTTCTGTACTCCGACCATGGTGCATCAGGAGTAACCCTGACGCCGTCCATTTCTACTACTCCTGCGTCAAATCTCTCGTAACCACGGAGCATGCGAAGCAGGGTCGTCTTCCCTGCCCCGCTTCTCCCTATTATCCCCAGCGTCTCGCCCTTTTCTACCTCAAAGGATACATCATCCAGCGCTACCAGCTTTTTACCTATCTTCGATAATTCATACTGCTTACAAAGCCCACGAACTCGCAATGCTTCACCCATTTTTATCTTCACTCCTTCTTAATATATGGACATATATATCTATAAATCATAAATATTTTACCTCTTTGCGCTCTTTGATTTCTCTCGCATCTCTTTTATACCCTTTGCGATTTTCTTCACAATCTCACCTTTTCTCCCTACTTTATTCACCAGCACTCTTCCACTTTTATCCCAGTGCGTTTTTGGATATGCCTTCTCTTTCTCCAGCACCGGTTCCAGGTTGAGCATTTTCGTAACCTTTTCTATCTCCTCTACTTTTGGTGATTTCACCGCATTTCTTCTCGATATTATTCTCCCTTCCCTTTTTGTCTGACCCGCTGTTAAATACGCAGGCCAGATGACTATTTTTTTCATCACTTCTCTTTAAAATATCTCCTTCAAACTGACCCTTAATTTCAAAAGACCTGATTCAAAAGACTGCCGGATTCCAAAAACGCCCATGCTCTCATAGCTTCCACGCTTAAGTGTCAGAACCTCTACCTCTTTCCTATCAGGGTCTACCAGCCAGTATTCCTTTACCCCGGACCGCTCATAAAGTTTCAGCTTCGCTGTCTTGTCGAGCTTTGCTGTAAAATGCGACATAATCTCAATCACGATGTCTGGCGCACCCTGAATATTCTTCTCGGTGATGATATGCTCCCTTTCTTTTGAAATGAAGAATATATCCGGCTGCACTATGTCCTCCTCAGACAAAATCACATCGCAGGGAGCAAAGTAAACCTTTCCCAGCCCTCGCGCCTCTACAAAAGTTCGTAGAAGAACAAATAACTTACCCACTATATCCTGATGCCAGGGTGCTGGTGCCGGAACCATGTATATCTCCCCTTCTATTACCTGATACCTCTTTCCATTGTCGGGAAGCGACACGTAATCTTCATAAGTAAATCTTACCTTCTCCTTTAAAACGCTAACGCTCACTTTCGTTCACCCTCCATTAATTATCTTAAAAACGAAACTATATAAAAAGAAAAAGAGTTCAAAAAAGTGTTTTCAAACCATTCAAAATATCCTGCACACTTATCCCCAACTCATGCCCTACAACGCCAATTCCGATAAACGTGCCAGCAATACTTCCTATATTCGCCAATGCCGCCACAAGAATGACTCTGAACAGGTTGTTTCTCATTAATTCTCGCAAAGATTCCACCCCCAGGATGCTCTTTGCGTCTTCTACCTTTGGTTTTCGCATCCGGGCTTCTGCCAAGCCTGCAAACCAGCCTGCTGCTAAAAAAGGATTCAAAGAAGTAAGCCAAGCCACGGAAAAAGCAGTAAGTGCCGAAAGAGGATGCCCTCTTGCGATGACAACACCCCCCGCGGACAAAACACCATTTATTAAAAACCAGTAGAAAAACGCTTTAAGGAGAATATCAAAGGATATGCCCGAGGAAATGACTGCTAAAAGGATAATCAAGAGTGCTACACCCAATCCAGCTACCAACAGATTTTTTATACCAAACCTTCTCTTAGGAAGCGAGCATAGCTCCTCCTTAGGCGGTATCAGCTCCGGATGCTCAAGAAGTTTTCTTATCCCCGCGACATGCCCCGCACCAACTACCGCGACTATTTTTCTTTCAAACTTTCTTAAAGTTTGTTTTTGGAGCTCCAATAAGCTCCCCGCGATATATGCGTCCCTTTCGTCTAACAGTGCTGTTGCAGCACCTGGTGAAAACTCCCTCAATTCCTCCATCAACTGTGTGACTACATCGTCATCCGTTAGTCTATCCAGCTCTATCTCCTTATTTGTACTCATACCCCCAACCATTAATTTCTTTTCCTCTTTCTCTTTCCCTTCTCCAACGCCTCCCTTGTCCTTTCCCATGCTACCAATCGCAAAGATAATCGAGAAAATCATCTTTATCTTTTCTAAAAACGTCATCTTTTTCCAGAACCGCTGCATCGTTACTTGAATAGGTCTGTCAACCAGCGCAACCTCGCAACCCTTTTCCTCTGCCTTCTTTATCGCAGCCATCATATCCGCGCCTGGCTCAATTCCCAACTCCGCACCCATTTTTCGTTGCACGTAAGCAAGCAGCCAGTGTGTGAGTATTAAAAATGGACTACCACCACTCATCGCCTCCTTTATTGAAAAATCCTCCACATTTCCTTTTAATGCATTATACCTGCCTTCGCATAACTCAACAGCAACCACGTCCGGTTCTTCTCTGTCTATTACCGCCTCTACCTCTTTCACGCTTTTCTCTAATATGTGCCCCGTCCCTACCAGGATGATATTATCTTGCATCTTTCATCTCTGAAAAAACACTACTTATATTAAACTTCTTTATCTTATTTGCACATAAATGAGCAATTCGTGTAGGTTCAGGTAGTTTGTGCTTGCGAATGCAATTTTTTATCAGCCGGAGCGAAGTTTTTAGCGATACTTTATGCCCTGGCGCTACGATAAGAGGTTTACAGCCTTTTTTGCTCTTGAGATAATAGCCGATTTCTCTATCTTTGTATTTTATCACATGCGCTTCGCCTTCTTTCGCGGGCACTTCACCATTCCCACACAGGAGGTTCTTTGCCACGCCTATGGTCGGAATGTCCAAAGAAACGCCTACATGCGTGGCTAAACCTGCAAATCTCGGATGGTTTATCCCACAACCATCTATCACTAACAGGTCAGGCTGGTTTTTTAGGTCGTGAAAAGCGTTTATTATAGCTGCTCCCTCCCTAAAAGAGAGGAGCCCGGGGATGTAAGGGAAATCCACAGGCATCACCGAGTAAGAATAATCAATAAACTTCATTGAAGGGTATTCGAGTACTACAACAGCAGATATTATTTTCTCCTCTTCAACCATCTCTTCGATGTTGTTTTTTGATTCGTGAAAGAAAGCCTGGTCTGCTCCTGCTATTAGTTTCAATTCTGTCAGACTTAGTTTGTCTTCTATTATCGCTCTGGATGCGATTTCTTTTTGTATCGAATATAGTTCTTCAGTGTGTTTCATAAAATTCTTTCAACTGACCTAACTTCTCACGCATATTCCTCCAGTGACTTCCTTCCCAGTATATCCTGCCGCAGTGCTCACAAACCCAGAAATGCCACTTCCCTATCATGTGCGCCGGCACATAACTTTTTCCCTTCAGTATGCCCTCTTCCCCCTCTTCTACTTTCCTTATCTTTCCATTGCACTCGCTGCACCTCGCTGGAACGGGTTCGAGGTTCAGGTTAATGTGATGACGAAGCAGCTCCTTTAATTGTTCCATCACCTCATCGGTTTTTATTTGAACACATTGGACACCCTTTTTCCTTGCAGCCAATGCGAGATTTTTGTCTCGTGTGAGCAATATTCGTGCTTCGTGTTCAGCAAAAGAGATAATTGCTCTATCCTCGTCTTCATCTGCTTCAAATTCGGTTGTTTTTATGTCCGCAGCGTAAACAGTATCGTGCCCAAGGATACGGAGCCAAGTGCTTAACTTTCCTAACATTCTGTCGGTTACGAATCGCGCGTCCTCTCTTTTTTCTCTATTTACCATTTTAATTTAATCCCACAAGTCGTATTACGGGGATTAAAACGTTCTCAACTCACCTCTAATCGCCATCTCCGTTATCTCCGCGATATTCGAAAGCCAATCATCCATTATCCGCCCCACCTTCTTTTCTGCTATTCCCGGATTTACATCACTCCGTGTGAGAATCTGAGCAGTCGCTACCTTGGGGTCGTCTATCCTTCTGCCTATCTCAGACAGAATTTTTATATATACTTCCTGAATTATATCCACGCTATCCACGACTTCATTGGCTATTTTATTGGCAAGCAAGTTGTATATCTTCCCGGTGTGGTTCACGGGATTTTTTCCCGGAGTTCCTTCCATGCTAATAGGTCTGCTTGGCGTGATAAGCCCGTTGCACCTGTTACCACGACCTGAACCGCCATCATCGCCCATCTCCGCGGAGGTCCCGGTAACCGTGATATAAACCGAGTCGGGTGTGTCAGCAGCATTTATCAAGGTAAGTACTTCCCTGTTTGTATATTCTTCAGCTACACCGCTCACAAATTCTTTCAATCGCTGCTTTGCGTCCTCGTAGTGCTCGTAGTCTGTCACGTATTTCGAGACAAAGGCATCACCAACCGTTAAAGTTATCCTGTCTTTTTCTCTAAGTGCCATCACCTTCATATCCTCACCCACTGCTTTCTCCTTATTCCGGTATTCCGCCATCACGCGATTTTCCGCATTTAGCGCTATGGATTCACACTCCGAAAGCGGAGCATGTGCAACGCCAAAGGAGGTATCATTCGCCAGTGGTATCTCCTTATTCTTCTCGCGAAAAACCGTTAAAAGGTCATAGGAACCCTTTCCCACTTTACTATCCACCATCACATGGTTATCCACATCTAAATTCCTTATGTTCTCCCGCAAATAGTCCTTCGCCGCTTTCACCGCCACCGTATCAACGGCGATTTCTTCGCCTTCAAATTCTCGCGTTGCACGTCCACCTAACAAGATGTAAATAGGCGAGATAACCTCGCCACCACCATATTTTGGATTTGACCTGCCGGCAACGAGCTGCACTTTATCTGTGTTATGATGCAATATCATCCCGCACTTTCTTTTGTATTCTTTGCACAATGCTATGCTAACAGCTTCCGCTATACCATCGCATAAGCTGTCTGGATGTCCCAGACCTTTTCTTTCCACCATTTCTATCTCTTGCTCCTCGATAGGTTCCCTGTTTACGAATTCAACCATTATATTTCTCTTTGTTTCCATTTTTTCCTCTCTCTCTTAGGTCAGTATCATTTTTCCTCATTAACTTTTTCCATTAATTTTTGCAGTTCAATGCAACTATCCTTTAATTTTGATATTGTTTCCTCAAATAAATATTGTCCCTTATAATGCATTCTTCCTTTCTTTTCCACAATTCTTCACCCTCCTTTTTCTCATCAATTGCGAGATTGGCTAATTTATCCGCCCTTTTTATAAGACCTTCCTCCCTCGGCACGTAGGAATATTTTACCTTCTCAAACCGCTTCTCTTTTTCTCTCACTTGAAGAAATAACTTGCCAAAATTTTCGTTTTTAACTCTGTATTCACCATTGAGCTGTCTAACCATTAATTCGCTGTCCGAAAAGCAATCTATTTCGCTTACGGGAAAAACTGCTCGCCAGTTCCAATGCTTTTATCAATGCGCGGTATTCCGCTATATTGTTGGTTGCGGTGCCAATAAAATCTTTATATTCTTTTACTATTTTGCCCGATTCATCGCATATCACAACACCGATGCCTGCTGGCCCCGGATTCCCTCTGCTTGCTCCATCGGTATGTATAAGTAATTGCTGGTGGGCATAGATGTGATGAGATATTTGAATCACTTAAGGATGCTACTACACCACCGATTACAGAACTATATACGCGCTCTTTCCTACAGCGCAATTCCCCCCTATCCTCGCTTTCTCCCGCACGTGTGCAAAGTGCCATATTTTTGTGCCATCCCCTATATCCTCGCTTTCCACAACCGCCGTGGGATGCCTAAAAAATACCATTTAATCTCCTTATCTCCTCACATATTCTTAAATTGTTAAGTGCCTGCACAGGTGTGATAGGGAATTCCTCTCCTTTATTCACACACGCAATAAAAGTCTTCAATTCCTCCTTTAACGGCTCTACTTTGTTCACCAGCACCTTCTCGATGATATTCTCCTGCGTATATCGCTCGTCTTCAATCCCGTATCTTCCGGGTTTCCTGTACACATATATCTCCTGATTCATGAAATCGCCCTCAACCGTGAATTCCTCCTCCTCTATATATATCGTCCTGATTTTCTTCGACGATTTTCGACTCGCAGACAATGACACGATGGAACTCCCGAATTCAATCAAAGCTGTGCATAAGTCGTTGTTCCCAGCAGCATGGAGTTTGCACTCACCGCTAAATAAAACGTTGAATACAATATCAATGTCGTGAATCATCAAATCTTCTACGATAGAGCTATCCGTTATTCTTGCGGATGTGGGATTGTGCCTGCTTATCTCAACGTATAGCGGGTTTCTTATTATCCGCTCAATCTCCCTTACAATTGGATTGAACCGCTCAATATGACCAACGCCAACAATTAAACTCCTGTCTTTTAATAAATTTAGCAATTCCTTACCCTCCGCCACGGTTAGGGTAATCGGCTTTTCTATCAGACAGTGAACATCGTTCTCGACCACGCTTTTAGCAACCTCAAAATGATATCGCGTTGGAACACAAATGCTCACTGCATCAACATGTCTCAAAAGCTCTTCTTGAGTATTGCAAACAGTGATGTCATACCCCTGCAATATTTCCGTCTTCTCTCTATCAACGTCAAACGCATAGACCTCTTCAATCTCCTTAAGCTCCGAATATATCCTGATATGGTTCTTCCCCATGGTTCCAGTCCCGATAACGCCGACTTTCATCTCTGTCTTTAGCCCTCCCGATTGATTAGATTACTCTCCAGATTGTTTATTGTTTCCGTAATATACATTAAATCCTTTTCTGTTAATCCAGGATGAACAGGTAAACTTAAAATCTTGTCAGATACGGCTGTGGCAACAGGGCATTTAGCGTTTTCATCTGTATAGCCAAGTTGCTGGTACAATGGTTGTTTATGAATTGATAGTGGATAGTGAATGGCACACCCTATTCCTCTCTTTTTTAAATACTCCATAAACTCTTCTCTTGACTTTGGAAATCCTTCTTCCACCTCTATCGTAACCGCATACTGATGGTAAACGTGTTTAACCCCTTTTTTCTTATATGGGACTGTGAGTCCGGATACTTTTAAGTGCTCATCAAAATATTCTGCATGGTTTATTCTCGCTCCGTTTAAATTATCCAGTTTCTTTAGCTGTGCAACTCCAATTGCAGCCTGTATATCGGTCATCCGGTAATTGTAGCCCAACCGCGAGTGGAGATACTTCTGGCTTTCTCCATGACTCCTCAGCAATCTGCACACCCTTGCTATCTCCTCGCTGTTGGTTGTTATCATCCCTCCTTCTCCTGTGGTCATGTTCTTCGTTGCATAGAACGAGAAGCAGCCAGCAATTCCAAATCCTCCCACTTTCTTACCTTCATATTCGGCACCATGCGCTTGTGCACAATCTTCAATTAGATACAGGTTGTAATCCTCGCATATTTCCTGTATCGCATCCACGTCAAACGGCTGACCAAATAGGTGCACGCTTATAATCGCTTTTGTTTTATCCGTTATCTTCTCTACGACATCTCCCGGATTGATATTGAACGTTCTCTCGTCCACATCAGCGAACGCAGGTTTAGCGCCCTGGAACAGAACTGCATTTGCCGTCGATATGAAAGTAAAAGAAGGAACAATAACCTCATCGCCCTGTTTTATACCCAATGCCTTGAGTGCAATATCCAAAGATATTGTACCGTTAGCAACGGCTACCGCATCTTTAACACCAACATAATCCGCAAAAGCATTCTCAAATTCCTCAACTACTTCTCCTTGTGCGAGCTTTCCTGACTTAAGAACTTCTGCAACTGCTTGGATTTCATCATTGCCTAATACGGGTTTTGCAATTGGAATCATTTTTTCCTTCATATCTCTCCCGCCAAAATTATTCTGATAGCGATACCGACAAGTAATGCAAAAGTTATGCTCGCAAGTGTCCCGACTAAATAGTACTCTGCCATTTTCCTATCCTTCAATTCATTGAACCTTGCAATAGATTTGGCGGCAAAAATAACTGTTATCGCCGTGTACTGATTAACCAATACAAAGGTTAAAACCATAACCCTTTCAACTATTCCTATAGCCATTCCCGCACCTCTTAAGCCGCTGGTTTCTACATCTTCCTCATATCTACTGAGCATTAATTTAATAAAATAAGCACCTATAATGCTTACAATAATATACGCAAAAGTTACCATAGCAATTTTGAAGACATAACTCATCTCACATTTTCCCCCTTGTCTGCCATTTTCGGTTCAATTTCCAATTCGAACCATTTTCGGTTCAGTAAATCACCCACCGCCTTCTCTCCAGCTCTCCATAAATGATATTTCCCGGTTCTCAACGTTTTATATACGCTCCTTTCACCAACACCAAAATTATTAGACGTCAATCTAACTGCCTCCCTATTCCCTCCTTGCTCCCTGAAATATAAAATCATTTCCTTTTGCCTTTCTGTCCAGTTCCACATCACATCTGCCATGAAATTCAATAAACACGTAACAACCCCGTCAATTTCCCACTCGCTTCTGAATGCAATCCAGATATTTTCTTTCTTTGCTCTTTCTAACGCTTCAGATGCTATATGAAATGCTTCGCCATCTATCTCCCCAACATTTTCGCTCAAGCCCGTAGATATGCTGCCAACGCCAATCCCCAGATAGAACGGATGCCCAATGTTTTCAAAAAGCGCATAATAAAGGTCGAACAGATATTTCGGTGAGAAAAGCATCCCTTGAAAACTATCCCCACCGACAACCACAAATTTTGCGGCTATCTCTTCATCAAATCTCTTGTTGACTATTCTCAAAGCACTTTTTAATTCTTCCTGAACTTTCGCTCTGTCCTTCAACTTCCTCGAGGACTTCAAATCGCCAGTTACAACAACATACCAATTCTGCGGTGTGCGAGTCATTTAATCTATTTTTAGATATTTATTTTTCTGTCTTATATCTTATGATGTCCTTCCATAAGCTTGCTCTTTTGCACCAGAGCCGAACAAAAGAACTTCAAGAATTCTTCCGTCCTCTTCCAGAAATGCGAAATCTGCTCCTATTCTCTGTTTCTCATCCATTTAAAAAATAAAAAAGGGAAAGCTGTTTAGAACTCTATATTAGAAGCATGAGGAACTTTCATTCCGTAACTACTTCTGCAAATCCAACTCTCCTCGATATCTTCGTTACCCGTATCTTCACACTATCCCCTTTTTTTGTGCCGGGCACAAAGACCACAAATCCTTCTATTCGTGCTATTCCATCGCCTTCTCTTCCTACGTCCTCTATTTTTACGTCGTATGTATCCCCAACATTTATAGGGGAACTTACTTCCCTTCTTTCTCCACTATATGTCATATAACTTACAAAACCTCCTTTTTCTTTTTTACTTTCTTTCGCTTTTATTATTTTATCTTCACTTATATAAAATTGAAAACGTTGTGAAATTGTGAAGACATGACATGATACCCCTGAGCAGTAACGAGATGCTGCTGGTGCATGGAAGTAGCGGTACGTTAGCGGTAGTCAAGATAGGCACTCAAAGGCAGTTTTTCGTTGATACCCCGGAATCCGAGATTGTATTGGCGATGGGACCTGAAGAACTGCTTGTAGCTTCTGGCTTTGGTACTGGCGAACGAATAGTGAATGGGTTAAGGTGTGTGCTATATATGATTAGAGAAGTAAACTCGCCACTGATTGTGCTGCCAAAAAACCACCCCGCTTCGGCACGTCTTAAAATAGTGGTAGCCGCGGGCAAGCGAATTGTGCTGAGCTGTGATATTACCCCCGGAACACATCCAGAGCAGCACTTACTCTGTGGCATGAAAGAGTTCGATGGTGCGGAGATTCTGGGCGTAAAAGGCGGTGTGGAGCTGAAGGGACTGGAATGGGCGAAATATGTAAAATATTCTTTTTAAACTACTAACAAATCCAAGAAACAGAGGATAAATTATAGATACACACAGATTAACACAGATGATAAGAATCCACACGGTTAAACTAAAATAAATCTGCGTAACTCCGTGTAAATCTGTGTCTTAAATAGAAGAAAGCTATACTTTATATACAATAAAAATCATGGGAAAGATGGTCGTGCTCAGAGACTTTTCAGAAGCGAAAAGAATCGTAATAAAGGTTGGAACCAGCAATCTCACCGATAAGAGCTACCGGCTTGACCCAAGAAAGGTTGAAAGACTCGCTAAAGAGATAGCTGACCTGAAAAAGGAAGGTAGAGAAATTATTTTGGTGACCTCAGGTGCTATTGGTGCTGGTATAGGTAAGCTCGACCTGAAGCAAAGACCACGCGACATCAAAGTATTGCAGGCTACGGCTGCCGTTGGTCAGAGCATCTTGATGAGCACGTACGATAGATATTTTGCCAAATACGAGCAGACAATTGCTCAACTCTTATTGACGCACGAGGACTTCTTCGACCGAAAGAGGTATCTTAACCTTAGAAATACATTGATTACGCTCCTTAAGTCCGGTGTGATTCCAATAATCAATGAGAACGATACCGTAGTTGTGGATGAAATAAAGTTGGGGGATAATGACAATTTATCGGCTCTGGTAGCAAGCAATCTCGATGCGGATTTACTTATTATACTGACTGATATAGAAGGTCTATACACTTATGACCCTAAAAGGAGTAAGAGAGCAGAGTTCATCTCGATTGTGGAGGAGATAACGCCAGAGATTGAGCGTATTGCTTCAGCCAGAGGAAGAACAGGTATAGGCGGAATGAAGACAAAAATTCAAGCTGCTAAAGTCACCATGAAGGCAGGCATTCCTATGGTCATCGCAGACGGCAATGAGGAAAATATCCTCGCACGGATTATAGCAGGCGAGAGAATCGGGACGATCTTCCTACCAATGGCAGGGGGAAAGGGGAAGATGAACGATAGAAAACACTGGCTCCAGTTTGCTTCTTCGGTTAAAGGCAAGATTAAGGTAGATGAAGGTGCAAAGAGCGCATTAATAAAAAACGGTGGAAGCCTGCTTGCTTCCGGTATCCTCGGTGTTGAAGACGAGTTCTTGACTGGTGACCCAGTAAGCATTGTTGATGCAGAAGGCGAGGAATTCGCCAAGGGTATTACAAACTACTCCTCCGAGGAAATAAAAAAGATTAAAGGTGCGCAGTCAAACGAAATAGAGCAAATTTTGGGTCGTAAAGAATATGGAGAAGTAATTTATAGAGGTAATCTTGTGCTGGTAAGATGAAACGAGGATATAAAATTGCGGTAATCCGCGGCGATGGTATAGGACCGGAGATAATAAGCGAAGGGGAAAAGGTGCTTGAGGCGGTCTCTGAGCTCGAAGGCTTTGAACTCGAATGGCGAGAATATCCGCATGGTGCAGAGCATTATTTGGCGACGGGGGAGTTAATTGGGGAGGATACGCTGACGGAGTTGGAGCAGTGTGATGCGATATATTTCGGGAGCATAGGTGACCCAAGGGTAGAGACAGGAGTTTTAGAGCAGGGTATTTTGCTTGCCATGCGGTTCTATTTTGACCAATACGTGAACTTGAGACCGGTGAAACTGCTGGAAGGTGTTCGCACACCGCTGGCGGGAAAAGGTCCAGAGGATATAGATTTCACTGTTGTGAGGGAGAACACAGAGGACTTCTATGTCGGTATTGGCGGCAGAGCAAAAGGGAAAGGTAAGAAGAGGGAAGAGTTAGAAATAGTGAGGGAACTTTATCACATTAAGTTCGGGTTGGACATCGAGAGCGATGCTGATGAGCTGGCATACCAAATTGGTGTAGTCACGAGGGAGGGATGCGCGCGAGTGATGAGGTTTGCATTTGAGCTTGCAAGGGAGAAAGGGAAGAAGAAGGTGACGAGTGTGGACAAGGCAAATGTGTTAACGTATGGATATGGCTTCTGGAGGGAGATATTTACCGAAGTTGCGCGAGGTTATCCGGAGATAGATACCGAATTTAATTTTGTGGATGCGATATGTATGTGGCTCGTGAAGAATCCCGAATGGTATCAGGTCGTAGTTACGCCAAATATGTTTGGAGATATTATTACCGACCTCGGGGCGATGATTCAAGGCGGCTTAGGTCTTGCGCCGGGAGCGAATATAAATCCTGATGGCGTTTCCATGTTCGAGCCTATTCACGGGTCAGCACCGAAATATAAAGGCAAAGGCGTTTCGAACCCGATAGCAACAGTCTGGGCGGGTGCTATGCTTCTGGAGACAGTGGGAGAGAAAAGAGCGTCGGAAAGGGTTTTAGGTGCGATAGAATCGGTTTTAAGGGCGGGAAAGGTGAGAACGTATGACCTTGGCGGCACCTCTAAGACGAGTGAGGTTGGCGATGCGATTGTTAGAGAGGTTAAGGGGCAAGATTAAGGACAACAAACAATCAACGGCACCGTTACACTGCCATGTGAACCTTTCCTATCCATCAAGTGCGCCTCGTGGTCACCACAAATAAGCAGCAAACCCTTCCTTTCTCCGACAGCATTTGCGATTGCCATTATATTTTCATCCGTAACTTTTGCGGCAACACTTAAATCCCTGCCTCTATGTGCAAACCGGTCAATTGCACGAAGATGAGAAAATGCCAACCTCAAGTCCTGCTTCTTTAACACGGAAATAGTATGCGTTTTTATTAACTCATCGTATTCAAATATGTCCTCACGGTCATCAACTGCGAATACATAGCTTATTCTTCCCCAAAGAGGTTCTGCACCCTTCGTTTCGATTGCCACTGCGGTCTTCTGACCCTCCTCGTCAAGTATTTCCAAAATGGATTTTATTTTTGACTTGCCCACATCGTCATTTGTGAGAATGCCGTGTACTTCGGGTTTTAATCCCGTGAGAATAGAACCAATCGCCGGTGTTGTATGTCTGCTTACCGTCTCGCACTCGAACAGAAGTCCATCCAGCCTGACAAGCTCGTGAATATCCCTCAAATCATCTGCGAAATCGGTATAAAAACGGTAATCGAGACTATCTATCACTACCAACACCATCACTTTTGGGACAGGTTTGCGAGAATAAGCGAACGCGAGTATTTGCTCGACCGGGCTTGCTTGCGAGTTCAGATACACCCTGAAAAACTCCGCCACCGTAGGCGCTATTTGTAATAGAGAAAGCGTTTGCATATCTTCTGATTATCCATACATGTAGTGAGATGGTTCAGCACCCACACCTTCTCCACGATAAGCAGCTCTCTCCCTTTGTTTCCTTATTCTCTCTTCAACAGCTTCTGCACTTTCCTTAAGCATCTCTTCTATCTTTGTTGTTTCTAAATCTATCCGGGCTAATTTCTTGAAAGCCCTGAGAGCGCCTGCACATGCTCTCAGGTCCTCGGGATATTTCCCTACGCCAAGAATAGAATAACTCTCAATGCCTAATTTAGAAGCAAAACCTGGTAGCAGCCCGGTCTTACGAATAATGGAATATCTACCGATGTTCTTTCTCGTCATCTTCTTAATTCTATTCGGGATTTCTTTCTTCGAGCCTTCAAAAAAGCCAATATATGCCTCCACTTCCCCGTCCATCTTTCTAAAGGGCTCTTGAGAAGGCAAAATTACCCCTACGGTGTATAGCTCCTTAACACAAAGCTCTTTTGAGAGATGCGCCAAAATCTCCGCCTGTTTATACGCTGCTTTTGGAATATACTCGGTCTCAGGGTATTTACCAATATAACAGTATAATCTCCTCTCCTCACTGTACCAGATCTCATCATGCGGTATTTCAAATTCTTCTTCACGTGCTTCTGCTACCGGTGGGAAGTCGTAAGAATACAGATTCACTATCTCTTCAGAGTCCTTTAAAAGTTCTTTTAGATGGTATGGTATGATATTCCCCATAGGTGGAAATCCGGCAATCAAGATATTTTTGTAATTCTTTATCTTCTCTTTAAACTTCTCCTCATCTACGGTCCAATAAACCGTGAATTCATCGATTTTAAAACTTCTGCTCACTTCCTCTTCCGCTCTTGAAGTTCTCATTTCTCAATCCCGTTCTCCCTCACTTCTCTTTTCTGGATTCGATAATCGCATTAACCAACCTTTCTATCGATTCCCTGTATTCTTTTCGCTCCTCTTTCAATTCCTCCAAAATCCGCTCCATGTTCTCTGCTATCTTTCCATATTTTGTATCCAGATTAGCGAAATTCTGTTGCGTTTCTGTCCTGAACTCATGCATGACATCAACGCCACTTTTTATCACTGCAATAGTTTCATCTTGCTTCCCAAGCACCCGGTCCTGCTTCTCAATCATCACATCCTGCTTCTCTGCAAGCATCTTGTTTCCGTTCTTGATGATGGAAACTGTTTCCTCTTTCCCGGCATCGAGCTTATTGCCAAGGCTCTCATTCATCATTGCAACTGTCTTAATCAACATCTTCAACGATTTTGCAGCGGTATCCAGCCTCTCAGCAGTCTCCTCATCGGAGCTCCCGCGCTTTATCTTAAAGTGCTTGAATTCTCCAGTTGCTTTTTCATAGTTTACATCAACCTGCTCTATTCTTATCATAGGATCATCCTCTGGCTGTGCTTTCCTGACAAACTCCTCCAGGATTTCATCCTCTCCTTCCACAACTATCTTTACAGTTCCATCTGGCTGGTTTTCTACAAAACCAAATACGCCCAAGTCCATAGCCCAATCAGCTATTAAGTCCCGGTATCCAACCCTTTGCACCCTTCCTTTCGCAATAATTGTTGCCCTTTTAAAGTTCATTTATGCCGTCATCAACTTTTTGTTATAGTTCTCTTTATATGAAAAGACATATTAAACTTTGATAGCAAGGTGTGACAGTAACAGATGAAAGAAGAAAGGCATGACGTTGTCGTAGTAGGTGCAGGACCTGCTGGCAGTATAACAGCGAAAACCGCTGCTGAACATGGGTTAGATGTCCTCTTGATAGAAAGAAATCAGGAGATTGGCGTGCCTGTGAAATGCGCAGAAGGAGTGAGTAAAGAAATAGAGAAGTTCGTTCCACTCAATAACAGATGGATATGCGCGGAAGTGAAAGGAGCAAATATATACGGTCCCGATGGTACGAAGGTGGTTATGGCGGCGGAAAAGATGGATGAAGTAGGATATGTGCTCGAAAGGAGAATATTTGATAAGGCACTTGCAAGCGAAGCTGCACGTGCAGGTGCAGAGGTAAGAGTAAAAACAGAGGCTTATGCCCTCATTGAAAACAACGGGTATGTGAATGGCGTTTATGTTCGTTCCATAGGGGGTGATACTCGTATTTATGCAAACGTCGTGGTTGGTGCAGACGGCGTAGAATCGAAAGTGGGCAGATGGGCAGGTATCAACACAAGGCTAAGACCTTCTAATATATCTGTATGCGCAGAGTTCCTTATGTGTGATATAGAACCGAATAAAGATTATTCAGAATTTTTCCTGGGCAGTGAAGTGGCACCAAAAGGCTATGCATGGGTATTTCCAAAAGGAGATGATTGCGCAAATGTAGGTCTTGGGATAGCAGGAGATGTTTCGGGTGAAAAGCACCGTGCAATTGATTATCTGAAGGCATTTGTGCGTAACAGGTTTCCTGAGGGAAAGACAGTGGCTGAGATGTACGGCGTTGTGCCGCTGAGCGGACCGCTGAACGAAACCGTAGCGGATGGACTCATTTTAGTAGGTGATGCAGCGAGACAAGTCAATCCGTTGACAGGGGGCGGTATTACATACGCAATGCAAGCGGGAAAAATTGCGGGTGACGTAATAGCAAATGCATTACAGGAAAACAACTTTTCAAAGCTGAGATTGATGGAATACGAAAGCAAATGGAGAAGCACGTTTGGAAAACGATTAGATACAGGCTTAAAAGCAAAAGAATTCTTCTTCAATCTATCTGACGCAGACCTCAATACGCTCGCTCATTCTTTAGAGGGGGTAAAAATAGAAGAGCTTTCTACTGGCGCACTGTTGCTGGAACTCATAAAAAGGAATCCGAAGATACTGTTTGGACTGGCGAAAATAGTGCTGTGAAACTTTTTTGCACACAAGAAAGAAGATGCTCAATAGATTGTGGAAAATCCCAAATCACAAGCACCAAATAAGCCCTTACAGGGCTTGCGGGGAGTGTGCCTCGTAACCTAATCAGCCAGAGGGTTAAAATCCCTCCTGTGCTGTTTACCCGTAGCTCGT
>JAODGL010000162.1:501-7349 GCA_025464585.1 Methanosarcinales archaeon | reverse complement strand
AGTGCGGAAGAGAATGCACGTAATAAGTTGAAAAAGCTTAAAAATGCTCCGCCACGAGCAAAAGAGGAAAAATAGGAGGTGAAAAGGAAAAAAAAGATGAAAAAAACGAGAAGTAGAAAATTTTTAACCACTCTGTCGCTGACCGCGGTAATGCTGGCAGTAATGACCGGATCTGTAATAGCCGCAACATACCAAATAAACACATTGCATAACTGGGGTGTAACTCTTGACAATAGCTCAGGTGACTTAAGAAACAGCGATTGGATTCCAGACAGTCTGACGGCGGACTACGTAGTGGAGGATAATATGGATGCTCAATGGAGCGGAGACTCTGAGTTTAAGCCTTCGAACTACACGGGCTATCACAAAAACTCACAAGATCCCACTTGGAAAGAGCCAAAAATCCAAGCAAAGAGTGGGTATTGGAGTGGGCATTGGTTTATACAACCCTCTGGTTATTACTACACTGCCGAGTCCAGGGAAGAAAACGACATAGAGGCTTTTTATTTTGACAGTGACTCAGCGAATGCATATTTTGCCCTGGTTGTATCCAAACCGATAGATGATATGGGCGATTTAGCGTTGGATCTGAACGGAGACAGCACATATGAGTATGGCATTGTACTGCAAGACCATGATTCGCTAACAAGAGGAGATGTCTGTTCTGTTACAAGCTGGACAGAGCCAACCGATTTTTATACTGGACCATACAGGATAAATGGTGGTACAACGATAGGAACTGCTACCGTTAGCATCGTTGACTCTGGTGTATCTGATTATGGGAGTACAAATAGTGTAATAGAGATCAGTGTTCCACGAAGTGCATTAGGCGATCCATCATTCTCTGACTTGCACGCTACAACATCCTGTGGGAATGATGTAGTTGAGCTGGAGAATGTAGAATGGGAAGTTCCGGAATTCACCACCATCGCGATACCAGTGGGCATGATCCTCGGTCTATTTTATTTCTACCGAAGGAAGCGGCAGAGCGGAGGGGAATAAATAAAATATTTTTTTATTCTCCCTTTTTTTCTTTTTTTGGGGAGGGGAATGAATGGAAGGAGTGGAGAAACAGAAATGAAAAAGAATAGAGTTCGAGCCGAGCCATGAGATATGCGTGAAGCACTCAAAAAAGTTATCCAATGCTTATGTGGAATATGGGCACTTGGCTTAGGTGCCCGATTGACGCTGGAACTGGTTTTATGTGATGGTTATATACACATTCCGAGACACCCGCTCAATATATTTTTTGATTTCGGGATGTTGACCATACTCGGTTTGCTCGTTACAATAATGATAATACGAGAAGCGGCAGAGCGGAGGAGCTTAGAAAAAACAAAATCGTAATAAATACCAATACTACATACAAGAAATAAATATATATAGGAATTATTTTTTTAGCAACCATGGTGAAACTGAATAAATTTCACATATTCGTGGCTTTAACGTCTGTGTACGCGGTGTTCCTTTTTTATCTTTCTTCATTATCATCCACGCCAGGTCCACCAGGGCTCGGATTTTTATATGGGATTGTGCATTTGCTTGAAGATTTGGGACTCAAATTCCTTATCTATCCCTTTTACTTCGCATACCGATACCCTGACAAGTTCGCACACGTGATTTTATACATGGGTTTGGGTTTGTTATTGAATCCGACGTTAAGCAGTTCAAAGAATGAGGTGATGAGCAAATATGCAGCGCCTTTCTCTATCGCCATAGGCACGCTTTATGGCGTTACTGACGAGTTTCACCAATACTTCGTGCCTTATCGCAGTGCAAGCTCGCCGGACTTGTTTGCAGACTTTATAGGCTTGCTCTTTGCGCAATTTCTTATACTTGTTTATCAACGGATAAAAACCAAAAGTCCACCGGCAAGGTCTCTTGATTTAGGTTTTGTCCTTTTATTTACATTTTTAGCCCACCTGTTTGTCCTTGTCCCACCCTTTAATCAAACTCCGCTACGAATTGGCTTCGCACTTCCTCTCCTGCTGTTCCTCCCGGGATATGTATTAATCTCTGCAATGTTTCCGAGAAGGGAAGAGCTGAGCGTTATTGAACGGTTCACATTAAGTATTGGATTGAGTATAGCGATATTTGTCTTTGATGGTTTTGCGATCAGCGTCACTGCATGGCGTTTCCGACCCGGACCTATTATTCTCTCGCTCTCCCTGATAACTTTAATCCTTGCACTAATCACTTTTCTGGTGAGATTGCGAATCCCGGAAGAAGAACGATTTTATTTCGATTTATCATCTTTATCGCGGTTCTTTGAGGCAATGAAGCGTGACGAGAAGCCGGGCGACATCGAAAAGGCACTTGTAATCGCGCTTGTCGGTTCGATAATCATCGCGAGCGGGATGCTGATTTATGCTAAGGTTACATTTGAAGAGGAAAAGTTCACCGCATTTTACATCCTCGGTGAAGGAGGGAAGGCAGAGAACTACCCGAAAGTATTGTATCTGTTGGAACCCAGTTCCATGATTGTTGGCATCGAGAATTACGAGCATGCTCCAACCAATTACACGTTACAGGTGAAATTGGGCGGCTATCCAATCTACAAACAGCAAATTCCGACTCTTGCACACGGTGAAAAATGGAAGAAAAAAGTTCTTTTCACTCCGAAACACGTGGCGAAGCATACGAAGCTGGAATTTTTGTTGTATAAGGATGGCTCAACCAACCCTTATCGCTCGGTGCACCTCTGGGTAGATTCGCTCATTGACTATCACAATCTCGCAACGATAAGGAAATATGCGTTATCAGAACCGCCAGCGATCAAGAACCCGGACATGGAATCAGAATCGAACTGGACATTCAGAGAAAACGCCGGGTATTTCAGAGGGTACTTCACTAAATTCTATCGCTTGGTGGAGAATGCCACCGTTTGTGGATACGTAACGGATAATACAACAGGAGAGGGGATTGCGAATGCACATGTAAGTGTGAGCAACCATTATGGCTATGAAAAATCGAACACAACTAACGAAAACGGGTATTACGAGCTAAAAACAATTGCAGACCATTTCTGGATGGAGTCAACCGCTAATAGATACAAAAGAGCCGGGACTGAATTCGACATTGCCGGCGGACAGACACTGGTCGTTAATATAACAAACGACCCGATAGTGGTCTTCAACATGACCTTAGAGGAACTGTCAAATTTAAGTAAGGCAATAAAAACTTTACCATCGGGGGAATTGCCGGAAGTGGTGTCCACAATCAAAGGATACGTAATCGAAGACGTGACGGGATTGCCGATATCGAATGCGAGTGTGAAAGTTTGGAATGAATACTTCGAGGGCAATACAACCACGAATGGAGATGGATACTTCGAGATGCGAGTAATTTCTGGGCGCTTGAACATAGAAGTTAGAGCAAAAGGTTATGCATTGAATACCACAACGGTTGAGATAGCGAGTGAGCATACGGTTAACTTGAAGCTAAAGCCGGCACGCTCCATTGTTAAAGGACATATCTACGATAATACCACCGGTGCCGTGATTCCTGATGCGTATATACGTATTGACGGCGATGGGTATTCCAACTCTACGAGAAGCAACGCAACTGGCTATTATGTAGTCAAAACAGTTGCAGGGCATATAAAATTGGACGTGAGCAAAACGGGTTATTTCCCGAATGGCACGGAATTCAACATAACGTATGGCGAAAACCGGACAACTGACATGATGATTGCCCCAATACCGCCTTCACCGCCTTCACCGCCTCCTGCTACGGTTAGTGGCTATGTGAGTTACAATGGTAAAGGAGTACAGGATGTGAAGGTTGTGGTAAGTGACGGCGCTAAATACGAGAAATCAACGCTTACAGATAGTAATGGCTACTTCGAGATGGAAACGGTTCCCGGTCATCTCTGGTTAGACGTGCTTCCGAGTGTTTACATGGATAGCAGCGTGGAATTTTATATAGAAAGCACGGAAAAAGTGAGCTTAGATATCGAACTTGTTGCGTTGCCTGGGAGCACATACGAAATCGAATATCCATCGGGAACAGCGTTGAAAAAAGGGCGGTATGGCGGTATATATCAGGACATCGTGTCTGAAGAAGGAGTAGCAACTTTGTCGTTTATGGTTAGCGACTCATTCAGGTCGAACAGGTCCGAAGGTAATCTGTTTAAGCAGGTTTTGTTGAACGACCTCGTGGTATGGGAAGACGATGTGGCAGGAGATGAGGGCTGGCAACGAGTTGAAATTCCTATTACGCTGGACAGCGGAACAAACAGGTTGATGCTGCGTGTATATGCGAAGCAGGATTCAAGTGGCTTCCCGCTGACTGTCCGGTGGGATGACGTACGAATAGAGCCATTCTCAGAGGTTACAAAAGAAATAGCCACCAGGTTCTATATTCTCGATGCAAATGGAACGGAAGAGAATTATCCCACTGAACTATACCTTGGCGAACCTGCGGAGGTAATTGCAGTGATAGAAAACAACGAGCACGAAACCGTGAACTATATTTTGCAGGTAAAACTGAATGGCGAATTGCTCGAAAGTGAGAATGTAAGACTGGAAGACGGTTCTAAATGGGAGCAAAGGATTTCCTTCACGCCGAATCAAATAGGCTCGCTTTTGAAACTGGAGTTCCTTTTGTTCAAAGAGCGAGTGAAGAAAGAGCCATATAAGTCCTTCCACCTCTGGGTCTCCTCTGATATAGACTACAATAATTTAGGGGTGCTTAAGGACTATGTAGTAACACCGCTACCGGTAATTATAAATGGTGATATGGAATCGCACGAGGGATGGACGTATAACGAGACCGACGTCAACTTTACTGGAAGGTTGACTAATTTGACTTCCATTTCACCAATGTATTCATACGAGCTCAGCTATCCGGCAAAAACGCTTTTTAACCCCGGATGCTATGCCGCCATATACCAGAACTTTACGAGCGAAGTATATCCTGCAACGGTAGTTATATCGTTTAATGTGAGAGATTCATATACAGGCGATATAGAAGGATATTTCGTAAAGCAAGTTCTTTTGAACGAAGTTGTGATATGGGAAGATGATATAGCTGGAGATGAGAGCTGGGAGCATGTTAAAGTCCCGGTAGCCCTGCGTCACGGAACGAACAAACTAACGTTGCGAGTTTATGTAGAAAGAGGGGGCTCTGATTTACCGATAAAAGTGTGGTGGGACGATGTGAATATAGAGCCTATCACAGAGGTTGCGGAGAAAATACCCACCTCTTTCTATATTCTGGATGCAAAAGGAACGGAGGAGGACTATCCAACGAAACTACATCTTGGAGAGCCCGTGGAGTTTCTCATGGGAATAGAAAATAATGAGCATAAACAGGTGAATTATATCTTGCAGATAAAACTGGATGGCAGAGTGCTTAAAACTGAAAGTAAATGGCTTGAGCATGGTTCAAAATGTGAGCGAGAGATAGCGTTCACACCCGATAGAACAGGAGATAACCAAAAGCTTGAATTTCTTTTGTTCAAAGACCGTGCGAAAGGGGAGCCATACCGGTATTTCCATCTCCGGGTCTCCACTGGTATAAATTATGATAATTTAGAACCGTTATTGAAATATAGAACAGAGCCTCTTCCAGCAGTGAGGGATGGGGACATGAGGCGAATCTCAGCGTGGACGTTTGACCACAACGGGAGCTTTAGCGGTTTTCAATCAACAGAAAATACGTCATCGCCATACTCTTATGGCATTGAGCATTACGGGGCTACAGATAAAGGGGATTTCGGTGAGATTTGGCAGAACATTTATGCTGAGAACGAAGGTGTTGCCGTTATATCGTTTAATGTGCGTGATTCTTTCGAACAGACTTCGGATGATGCGAAGAATATAACCAAGCAGGTTCTGCTCGATGACGATGTCGTATGGACAGATGATATTTCGGGCAGGGATGCAGGGTATGTAGGGTGGGTAGAAGAAGAATATAACTGGTTAGAAGATGAGTGGGTAATAAAAAAAGTTCCAGGAGTGAAATCAGGATGGATGCATGTTGAGCTTCCCGTGTATTTGCGGAAAGGGGACAACAAATTGAGATTGAGGGTTTATGCAGAAGAAGCCACAAAAAAACTTCCGGTGAAGGTTTACTGGGACGACGTAGAGATAAAGCGCATAAATGAGCTGGTGAAGGTTGGTAGAGATGTGAGAATGAGGCGATATGGATGGTGATAAAGTGAAAAACTCAGAGAAGAACGCTCGTCTGAAACTACTGCTACTGTGGATATTGCCGGCACTGCTGATAGTTATGGTAGGATGGGTAATTGGGAAGATACTCGCGCTGAAAATACGGGAGCTAATTACAATTACAGGGTTTGTCCTTGCGGTTGTTTTAGTTTTAGCCCTGCTCTTCTATTTTTTCAGCGCACAAATATTGCTGCGCTGGTATCATGCGAAAGAGGTGCAGGATAAAAACTCGCCGGTTTGTGAAATCGTTCACCGGCTTGCAACGAAGGCGGATATTCCAGTCCCAAAGGTGTTTATCGTGGAATCGGCGATGCCAAACGCATTTGCAGTGGGTAGAAATAGAAAAAATGCGGCGATTGTCGTGACGAGCGCATTGACGGAGTTGCTGGATAAAGAAGAAATAGAAGCTGTGCTGGCACACGAACTCACGCACGTGAAAAACGGAGACACGCTAATTGGCACTGAGGTTGCAGTATTATCAGGGACACTTACAGCTTTTGCGACTATTGCTTTCTGGTGCTCGATATTCACGGGGTTCGGGCAAGAGGACGACCCGGCACCGAATATAATAAAATTTTTTGTCACCTCGCTGGTTGCACCAATAGCGGCAGTGATTATTCAGCTCGCATTGTCTAAGTCACGAGAATACGTGGCAGATGAGCAAAGCGTGCGCAT
>JAODGL010000162.1:0-334 GCA_025464585.1 Methanosarcinales archaeon | reverse complement strand
ATTGACACGTTTAGCAGGAAAGATTTTGTTTTCGCGCGTGCGGCAGCCATTTCCGCGGTTTATCTGGGTGTTCTGGTAGTTCTTTTCGCAATTATGGTGGTGGTGTTCAGGGTTAAGTTGAAAAACCACGAGATTTCACGAGATTAGCACAAGAAAACAGAAAATAAATTATAGACACAGATTAACACTTGTGGGCTCTGCCCACATCCCCGCAAGCCCTGAAAGGGCTTAATGATAAGAATCCACACGGTTAAACTAAAATAAATCTGCGTAAATCCGTGTAAATCTGTGTCTTATAGAAAAAGAGTTATACTTTATATACAACAAGAGAAGA
>JAODGL010000198.1:5518-7464 GCA_025464585.1 Methanosarcinales archaeon | reverse complement strand
AACGCCAAAGCCAATCTCTGCAAGAATATCATAGTAGTCGTAATCATGCTTTTCTGTAAGTTCCTTCAATAAGCGCAGACACCTTCCATCGTCAGGGAGTTTATCAACGATTTCTTTTCGCATCTTTTGGTCTATCCAGTGAGTTCGCAACTCATCAACTGTTTTGACTGTACCTGTGAGACGAGCTGAAATCATCTGGCTGTATTCTTCAATAGTCACCATTCCCATCTTGTCACCTACCCTTGTAACGATGTATTTACCTGCTTGATTTACATAGACATCAAATCCTTCCACACGGATAATTTTCTCCTTCTTTTTCTCCACGGGCTCTTTGGGTTCCTTAGTAGGTGCTGGTCTGGTTTTAAAGGATTTACCTAAGAGTCTTGTTGCATTGGTGTAATCATAGACCCTGAACATCAGTTTGTTTGTAGGCAGATGTATTCTTGAGCCCCTTCCCATCATTTGCTGAAAAGCGATAGGGGAGCGGACATATTTGAAAAATACCACATTCCGAAGTATGGGGACATCAACGCCGGTTGTTATCAAATCCACGGTGGTTGCAATGAAATGGCTTCTTTCAGAGCCACGCAGATCGGCAATATACTGGCTGCCGGAAGCAGCGGCAGTGCATTTGAAGGCATAAGGTTCAAGCCGTTTTTGATTATTTTTGACACACCAATCGGCATAAAGATTATTGATTTCGTTTGCAACAGCATCTGCATGAGTGTCGCGAGTGCAGAAGATAACGGTCTTCTGATGCGGTCCTCCGGTTTTAAGTAGCATATCAAAAAGGTCTTTGCACATTTCCCTTACTCGATCCGGCAGTTGAATAATATCTTCGAATGATTGAGCTTCGTAGATTTCTCGAGTTTCATCTGGTGCAATTGGCTTTCCAGTAATGGCATCCTTTGCACCCAGAACTTCAATATCTTCTTTACTTACTCCGGTCAGGTCAAGATTAATGTCCCGTCTTATTATCTCACAGGCTGGAAGGTACCCATCCTCAATTCCCTGCGTCATATCGTATTCATAGACAGGTTCTCCAAAATATCTCAAATTATTAGCGGTAATTTCTTCATCTGCTTTACGCTCTTCTGCTGTTCCTCCTTCAAATGAGCGAGGCGTGGCTGTTAAACCAATATGAATGGCAGCCGGATTCCGACGAAGCACAATACTCCATTTTCCCCAGGCACTTCTATGGCACTCATCAATTACGATATGGCTGAAATAATCCTCAGGGTAGTTTTCCAGGAAGAACTTAGCATCTTCATCCTCTCCTGAAACATTAAGGGTCTGATAGGTTGCAATTAGAATACGAGCATTCTTTTGAGGATTTGCTGTCGTTACTTCCGCAGCATCTGAACCAAAAACATTTTGAAACGCACTTAGTCCCTGAGTTCGGAGCTCATCACGGTCACAGACGAACAAAGCGCGACGCAGTTTGTCTGCATCTGCAATCTTCTTTAACAAATGGACTGCAATAAAGGTTTTCCCTGAACCAGTGGCAAGATATAGAAGAATTCGTTTTCTACTCTGGGCAATCTTCTCAAGCACAGCGCGGATTGCTGCGTCCTGATAGTAGCGCCTTATTGCCTCCCCACCTGGATAAGGAACAAGTAGTGGTTTTGCCTGTTCACTCTCTAAAGAAAATTTCATCCCTTTCTCGTAACGCTGACGAAGTTCTTCAGGTGTGGGAAATACTTCAATTGGACGAGGTGCTGATGTCTTACCAGTAAAAAAGTCATATTCAACGAATAAATGTCCATTTGTAGAGTAAACAAATGGGACATTATTTAAGCGAGCATATCTTTTTGCCTGTTCAAGCCCTTTATCCGGTGGTTCGGTATTTTTCTTCGCTTCAAGCAGTGCAACAGCTATGGGCTGAGTATTGATATTAACCTTTATCCGTAAAAGATAATCTATCCTGCCCCTATCTCTCCTCTTCG
>JAODGL010000198.1:932-5354 GCA_025464585.1 Methanosarcinales archaeon | reverse complement strand
GAGGGCGAAGAAGCCGAAGGTTTCCGAAGAGTTCCGCCCCGAAGCCATATCATTTCCCATATAATTGCCTCCATGAATTTTCTTCTTGATCATATGAAAATATCATAGATTTCTTAATTCTTTTTGGATAGGTAAATTCACCCCAACAAATATCTGACTCCACAAGTGTTTATTTTTTCTTCGGGCATCCTGAAAAACACTATTTGAGAAATAAGAATAAATCATTTCAGATTCTTCATGAGAAGTCTCTGTCTTTTTTCCACCCTGTTATAACTGTCCACGTATGCATACCATTCAAAGAAATCCAAATCGTCACCCATCTCGCCATTATTGAATTTTTTTATAATTTCTTCGGATTTTAGTGAATATTTATCCTCAAATATTTCCATTTCTTTTTTATACCGCTCTTTCTCCTTCTCCAGCATGCCTATCTCTTGCTCAATCAACTTTTTGAGTGTTTCTTTGATAAACACTTCTTCGTTTTCACTTAACCCCTCGGAGATGTATCTTCCCAGTATTTTTGCGTATTCTATTGCCATTTGTTAAAAAGCAGTATTTATTACCTTAAAAAGTTTTTGTTTTATATTTTATAGAGAGGCATAGAATATATTCTTTTTATTATCCTCTCTTCTTATCTCTATCTTGTGAAATCTTGTGGTTCATTATACTTGTTTTGAGTTCACAGGGATTATCAGTAACCACACCTTCCACGCCAAGTTCAAGCGCCTTCTCTAAATCCTCACTCGTGTTTATAGTCCATGGATAGACTTCAATTCCCTTTTCCGATGCTTCTGCCACAAATTCCATGTTTAATCGCGGGTATTTCGGGAATATAACCTCTGCACGCGCGTCAATCGCTATGTTCACAGGGAAAACAGGCAGCGAGGAGATTATTATCCCTGTTTTAATTCCAGGCTCAAGCTCTTTTATTTTGAGCAGTGAAGGATGGAAGAAAGAGGAAATTAGCACGCTTTTTACCATCCCTGTTTCCACTATTTCATGCACTACGATTTCCTCCATACCCTCCTCTTTCAGTTCAATAACCAACTCAAGTCCAAGTTTTTCGCAGTGCAAAAGCACTTCCCATAGTTCTGGAATTTTTTCCCCTTTTCCTGCATCAAGTGTTTGTAACTGCTCGAGTGTTTTCTCTCCTACCTTCCCAACACCGTTTGTCGTCCTCTCCAGAGTATCATCATGAATCACTACTATTTTACGGTCTTTACTAAGCCTGACGTCAATCTCCACGGCGTCAGCTTCACACTCAAAAGCCCTCTTGACTGCTCTGAGCGTGTTCTCGGGCTCCTCCGCCCTTGCTCCTCTGTGAGCTATTATTCTCATTAAACCTTTTCTTAGATTAGAAAGAAAAGCTTTACCAAAAGAAACAATTTTTTTGATAATTTCTAAAAAGTTTTACTTTAGAAAAGTCCTATTAAAAAACATGGGCATAACAAAGAAAGTATGGATAGATTACCGTAATAAGAGTAAGATAGACCTGAAGGAGCCAATAGCAATAGTAGGCTCATCGGGGCTACGGTCTGTCGGAAAAATTGTAGTAGACGAGCTTGTGGAGAAAACACACCCTAAACTATTTGCGGAATTGTTTTCTTACGGTTTCCCCGCCGTTTATTATGGTCCTTCTTACCTTGGTGCTCCCAGCGGCGTAGGTGTAAAAATAATGAAAGGCAGTGTAGTTCAACTTCCAAGCGTGGAATTTTATGCTCTTGACCGGCATAAGCAGAATCAGGACATTATAATAACGAGAGGTTACCAGTCTTATAATGCACTTAACCAATACGCAGTCGCCGATAAGGTCACGGATTTGTTTAAGGAGTTTCGAGTAAAGAAGGTGATTTCGCTTGGTGCCCAGGTAATAGAAGAAGGGATAACCAGTTGTGCAACCGACCCGGAGCTGTTGGAAGAACTATATAAATTCGGGATTAAGAGAACAAACGTGGATACTTTTATAGGGTTCTCCGGACTTGTGGTTGCAATAGGTAGAAAGAAAGGGCTAAAAGGTGTTTGTATCTTTGCAAATACCACACAGAATTTGGCAAATCCCGAATATCCTGATTTTAATGCGGCAAAGGAATTGTTGGAAAAAATCGGTGAGATATTGAGTATTAAGGTCGATACATCGGATTTAGAAGCGAGGAGAATGGTGCAGCGAGAGCTAATGGAAGAGATAATAAAAAAAGAGGAGCGGAGGGAAGAGAAGAGAAAGAGGGAGCAGGAGAGAGAAGAATCGAGGGGATACGTGTGAAATGGCAGGAGCAGCACTCGGAGCAGAGGTTGAAGCTAAGGGTAAGGGAGAAGTAAGGAACTATGAACTGGCATGTAAAGAGATAGCAGTGGCAATAGCGGAAAGTGGAATACGCCGGGCAGAGAGCATAAACGAACTGAAGAAGGAGATAAGCAGGAAATATGCGCTGCGTGGCGTTCCGAGGAATTCCGATGTGCTGAATTCGAGCGATGATGAATTGCAACTAAAGGAGAGATTGAAGCGAAAAAGAATGAGAACAGCTTCTGGCGTTGCTCCTGTTGCTGTGATGACTTCTCCGTATCCATGCCCGCATGGTAAGTGCATAATGTGCCCTGGTGGTCCAGGCTCCGAGTTCGCGTCTCCACAGAGTTACGTAGGTAAGGAGCCGGCTGCTATTCGCGCTGCCCAACTGGATTTCGACCCATACGAGCAGGTGAAAGTGAGACTACATCAATTGAAGGAAATAGGACATGATTTCGAGAAGGTTGATTTGATACTGATGGGTGGCACGCTAACTGCGAGACCGCTGGATTATCAAAGATGGTTTGTGAAAAGGTGTTTGGATGCCCTGAAGGAGGTTGGAGAGGAGATAAGAAACACCGGCATGACTTTCGAGACGAGACCCGATTATGCGAAGGAAGCGGAGATAGACCGGATGCTGGAGCTCGGTGCCACAAAAGTCGAGTTAGGCGTGCAGCATGTCAATAACAGGATATTGGAAAATATAAGTAGGGGGCATTCGGTCGAAGATTCGATAGAGGCGAACAGAAAAGCGAGAGACAGTGCGTTAAAAGTAGGCTTCCATCTGATGCCCGGTTTGCCCGGCTCTACTATCGAAGCTGATAAAAAGATGTTTGAACGCATCTTCCGCGATTCACACTTCAAGCCCGATTATCTGAAAATATATCCCACACTGGTGGTTAAAGGGACGAAACTGTATGATATGTGGAAAAACGGAGAATATGAGCCAATGCGTGAGGAAGAAGCAATAGAGATAATCGCTTATGCGAAAAGAATAACTCCCAAGTGGGTAAGGATACAAAGAATACAAAGAGATATTCCCGCGCAGTTCATAGAAGCGGGAGTGAAGAAGAGCAATCTAAGACAATTGGTGAAGGCGCGACTGCACGAGATGGGCTGCAAATGCCGGTGTATAAGGTGCCGGGAAGCAGGTCTTTCACGTTTGATGGGTATAGTCGCAGACAATGAGAATATAAATTTTCTATCTGAAAGGTATGAGGCATGCGGGGGTACGGAGTTCTTCCTCTCTTACGAAGATGTGGAGAAAGATATCGTGATCGCGCTCTTGAGGTTGAGGTTCCCCTATGCACCACATAGGGAAGAGTTGGGAGAAGCCGCTCTGATTCGTGACCTGCATGTCTATGGTGAATTGGTTGGTCTGGGCGAAAGGAAGGAGCATAGCTGGCAGCATCGTGGATATGGAGCACGGTTGTTGCGAAAAGCGGAGGAGATGGCAATTGATAATGACTACCGCAGAATAGCGGTGATGAGCGGGATAGGTGTGCGAGAGTATTATGAAAAGTTTGGCTACAAGCGAGAAGGACCGTTTATGGTGAAGAAATTAATATGAAACTACAATTTTTAGGCGCAGCAAAAGAAGTTACAGGTTCCTGCATTGTGGTAAAAACGAGAAAAAACAGGTTCTTGCTCGACTGTGGTCAGCGACAGGGAGAGGAGAAGGAAATCTCACCGGAATTCACATTCAACCCGCGAGAAATAGACTTTGTCGTTCTTTCCCATGCACACCTCGACCACTCAGGACTGTTACCCAAGCTCGTTGCGGAAGGTTTCGATGGCAGGATATATTCCACAGTGGCTACTCGTGACGTTACGGAACTGCTTTTAAAAGACAGTGCGAAGATACAAAAAGAATCGGCTGAATCTGGAGTACTGCCCATGTTCACGGAGAAAGACGTTGCGCGAACGATAGACAAATTCAGCGTTTCGGAATGGAACGTTCCTGTTGATGCTTCTGATGACGTCACGATAACTTTCCTCGATGCAGGTCATATTTGGGTGCAAGCATTTCAGTTGTAGATATCAGTGGTGCTGGCAGGCTGGTTTATACCGGCGACATCGGGCACGGACGTTCACCCATCATGAATGCTCCGGCGAAGTTGAGAAATACCGACTTCTTGATT
>JAODGL010000198.1:0-908 GCA_025464585.1 Methanosarcinales archaeon | reverse complement strand
TTTGAGACAAATAATCCAGGATACTTACGTCAGCAGAGGCAAGGTTTTAATTCCTGTATTTGCGGTTGGGCGTGCACAGGAAATACTATATATCCTGAAGCAGCTTTACGAAGAGAAGAAACTTCCGAACATACCCGTTTATTTCGATACGCCGTTAGGCGCAGAGACGACTTCTCTGTACCGACATCATCAGAATTATCTGCGTGCAGAGTTCAGGAGTTCTTTCTTAAAAGGAGAGAATACGTTCCAGTTCGGCAGACTTGATTTTATCCGCGGGAATAACAGGTCCTTAGATGTTGCTTCGTCTGAGGAGCCTTGCGTGGTGATAGCAGCCAGTGGCATGCTCACCGGTGGTCGCATACTGAACCACTTGAAGACCACGCTGGAAGACCCTGCATCGAGCCTGGTTTTTGTGGGTTATCAAGCGGAAGGCACGCCTGGACGGGAGATACTGGACGGTAAGAAACGAGTTGAAATAGCAGAAAAGGAGTATAGAGTACTGCTAAAAGTATGTTATATTCCGGGCTTGAGTGCGCACGCAGATGCGGACGGACTGTTCTCCTTCGTCAATTCCGCAGAACTCCTTCCAAAAAAGATTTTCGTAGTGCATGGCGAGCCGGAGAATGCCGGGGCTTTGCAGCGGCGAATAATAAAAAAACTGCGAATAGATACTCTCGTGCCTGAAAGAGGCTATACCGAGAACTTTATGGACCGGGAGGTAGTGAAAGTGGTGGAAAAGGATGTGCATCTCGATTTCAGACCGCAATTCACGAAAATAGGAGAACACGAAGTCTATCCCTTCACGGGTGCGTTGCTGAATAAGCAGGATGGGATTCACCTTATCTCGCGGGAGCAATATATCGGGATACTTACGGAAACAGAAGAGGAGCTTGAGACGATGCTTGCGA
>JAODGL010000102.1:2300-2757 GCA_025464585.1 Methanosarcinales archaeon | reverse complement strand
AGCGAATCAAGGAAAGGGAGTAGAAAGTGGTCTGCATAGGACGAATGGCACCCCTCCGGATCCGGTATTTCCGAAAGAGGTTTTCCTACATGCGATTCGTATTCTTCGGGAAGGAACGAGTATCTTCGCCGCAGAGGGTCAAAGGTGTCTGCGATATAGATGAGTCTCGCATCCACGCCCATATTCACGAGTGCTGTATGGACCGCATCCGCAATTATTATCTCCCGCAGGTTCCCCACATGAATATCGCCAGAGGGTGTAATTCCGGTGGCAACAACATGCTTTTTCTCTTTCCTTCGCTCTACGATCCCCTTCGCGATTGCTAAAGACCAGTGCATCTTTGTTTTTTCATTGTATATAAAGTACAACTTCCTTCTATTTAAGACACAGATTTACACTGATTACGCAGATTTATTTTAGTTTAACCGTGTTAATTCTTATCATTAAGCCCTTTCAG
>JAODGL010000102.1:0-2275 GCA_025464585.1 Methanosarcinales archaeon | reverse complement strand
TCAGGGCTTGCGGGGATGTGGGCGGAGCCCACAAGTGTTAATCTGCGTTAATCTGTGTCAACGATTTATTTTTTCTTGCCTCTACGACTTTCCCGTTCGCGTCTAACAGGAATTCGAGTAGAAACCTATCTACTTTTGACGCTTTTGGATTCCAGCTCCTTCCACAGACTCCGCATTCGACATCTGACGCTAATTCTATGACATACCAGCTTGCATCTGCGTATGGCGTTCCACAATAGGGGCATAAGCTGACGGTGACATCCAAAAAAGCTTTCATAATTCTAACTCTTCTTTTGTGTATATGATAAACTTATCTCTATTGTAAAATAAGGGGAAATATTGTAGATGATGATTTGTGTACCGCATCTTTACAATCCCCAGATAACGTTCTAATATATCCCTTTCCCTCTTGAGCTCCAGATGTATTATCGCGTCAGCAAGAAACTCCTCCACTCCATATTTTCCAAACCTGTTATCTCCCTGATACATCTCAGAAATCAAAAAACTTGTTATTCCCGTCTCTCTCAGCTCTTCAAAAAAAAGATGTGCCTCACCACGAGGATTCTTGATGGTTGTTAAGGAGTATAAAGCATTAAGAGGGTCTATTGCTATTAAATCATATTCTTCTCTCTTTAAGAGGTCATCCACGTAATATTTGACCTTTTTTATTGAATTATGCTCAAATCTCATGTTCACCCCTACCTCCTTATCAATCATCTTATGGTCCACGATAGTCAATTTCTCGCTCTCTTCTCTCAGTCCCAATACTTCCATCTGTTTCTTAAAACTCTGTGCATCCTGTTCTAACGTGATATACAGTCCCTTCAAGTTACCCTCCACTGCGTTCTTATATAAAATGCTGTACGCCAAAGAACTTTTCATACAACCCGCCACGCCACAAATCAATGAAATCGTACCTTTTGGAATTCCTCCTTCTAAGCGCTCATCCAATCTTTCTATATATGTTTTTATCCTTTCCATTTTATCGCTCTATACATAATATAATTACATCCGAATAAATATAACTTTGGGTCATTAGGGTTATGAACCAATGAACCAGCAAGAATTAGAAAGAACAATTCAAGAAGTTTGGGCTTAATGGGAACAGCGATATGCTAATCGAATGCGATGTTTTAGTAGTGGGTGCGGGACCTGCAGGGTCGGTGGCAGCTTTATACAGCTCGAAACAGGGGCTGAATACCGTCCTTATCGAGAAGAATAATAGGATAGGCGCACATACCGATAGGCGGATTGACTCGTCCCCGGACTTTGGACTCACGGAGATCATAAACGAACTGGGCTTGAAGACAGAGAACCTCGTGTATAAATCAAGATGGCATTCCCCGTCTGGAATTTCATTTACTCTGCACTCGAAAACCGGTGAATATTATTTCAAAAGAGGACCTGACCTCGATTCATTCGAGTGTTCAACTGTTCATAATAGCATGAGATATGGCTGTGAACTCATCCTGGATGCAAAGCTTAAATCCGTATGTATAAATAAAAACAAAAACAAAAACGACCGGAGTAAGATGCGCATTGACGAAGTTATAGTATCGCAGGAAAGGTCGAACGAAATAATGATAAAGCCCGCGATAATCATTGATGCGACAGGAGAGAACTCGCCTTTTCTTCGATTACTTCGCATTCCGAAACGAGATTACAAGGAAGGTGTGATCTTCGGCATAACGGGTCGGGATTTCGTTAATTCGGATACTTCAGAAATCTATTTTGATGCGGAGCTTATCAAAGGTGGCTATTTTTATTGCGTCACCGGGAAAGACGGAATCTCGTCTGCCGCGGTCGTACTGGACTCAGCCAGGATACAACGAAAAAGCGCAGATAAATATTTTTATGCATATTTAAGAAGAAATAGAGAGGTTGCGGAAAAAATAAAATATGTTGATAATAGTTTCTATGGTATGGCTAATCTGTTCAGGTTGCCAGAACATGTAAAAAAAAATGTGCTTCTTGCAGGAGATGCCGCGGGATTGATTGACCCACTGATGGGGTACGGGATGATGCCAGCGATTGTAAGCGGATATTACGCAGCGAAATACAGTGTCGAAGCACTTGAAAAAGGCGATTATGAAGCGCTGAAAAAGTATGAAATTGAGATGAGAAAAAGGTTTAATAGAAGAATGAATTATGCATTTCGGAGGATATTTGAATCGCTGGATAACAAAGACCTCGATATGCTTATAAAGATGGCAAATGAATTGGAAGATAGAACAGACGTGGCCGATTTGAAGCATCACCCATCTATACCTAGCTT
>JAODGL010000195.1 GCA_025464585.1 Methanosarcinales archaeon | reverse complement strand
AGTGTAAGGGTGCTGAGCAGAGAGGAGAAAAATGAACGATAAAGAAGTTTGTATTCTAATACCGACCCTGGACGAGGAAGAAACGATAGGCATGGTTATAAGTGGGTTCAAAAGCGAAGGATTTGAAAATATCTTCGTCATGGATGGAAATAGCAAGGATTCGACAAGAGAGATAGCAAAGAGAGCAGGTGCAAGGGTAGAGATTCAGCGAGGGAGAGGGAAAGGTGCGGCGGTTAAGCAGGCTTTCGAGCTAATAGAAGATGAGATAATTGTGATAGTTGATGGTGATGGGACCTATTCACCCTCGGAGGTGAGAAAATTACTTGACCCGATAGTCAAAGGCGAGGCAGAGCATGTTATCGGCAACCGATTTGCATACGGAGGAGCATTTGCTAAACTTCACAGGGTTGGAAACTGGGTGTTGAACAAGATTTTTGGCTTCGGCTACGGCATAAGATTGAATGATATATTATCAGGCTATCGGGCACTTACGAGAGATGCAGTGAAAAAGATGAATCTCGAGATGGAAGGGTTTGAAATAGAAGCAGAAATGGCAATAGAGTCAGTAAAAAAGGGCATCAAGATAAAAGAAGTTCCCATAAGATATGAAAAAAGGAAAGGGAGATCAAAACTCAATTTTATCCGCGATGGCTCAAAAATAGCCTATACGCTCTACGTACTTGCAAGAACACATAACCCTATCTTCTATTTCGGCATCATTGGCTTCTTATTTATAGCTGTTGGCATCCTATCAGGCATTTACGTTGTGCTGGAATGGTTCAGGGGGATAACACACGTGCCTCTTGCCGTGCTTACATCTTTATTGATTGTTTCAGGCGTGCAGTTCCTCATATTTGGATTATTTGGCGATTTGGTGGTGACATTGCAGAAAGAAGCGATAGAAGTATTGAGAGGTAAAGGGAAGAAGTGAAAAAGGAAGAGAAGGAATTGAAACATGCGATAGCACAGGATTATAAAACCGGGGAGGTTCTCATGCTTGCGCACATGGACGAGGAAGCGCTGAGGCTTAGCATAGAGACAGGGAAGGCGCACTACTGGAGCAGGAGCAGGGGTAAACTATGGAAGAAGGGAGAGGTTTCAGGTAACGAGCAGATAATAAAAGATATTTTTATAGATTGCGATGAAGACACAATCCTGTTGAAAGTGGAGCAGATAGGTGGCGCATGTCATACCGGATACCGGTCTTGCTTTTACCGCAGGATAAACGGGGAGATAGTAGGTGAAAAGGTCTTTGACCCTGAGGAGAAATATGGAAAGAAGGAGAGCAAATGAGCGGTTTAGCGGTTATTTTTCCATTGTGATAGATACCTTTTTATATAGTCATAACATATCTTCAAAGTGGTGATGCAAAGTGCCAGAAGACAACGTGATATATATCGGAAACAAGCCTGTGATGAGTTATGTCCTGGCGGTAGTGACGCAGTTCAACAACGGCTTTGACGACGTGGTGATAAAAGCGAGAGGAAGAGCGATCTCAAGGGCTGTGGATACCGCGGAAGTGGTGAAGAACAAGTTCATGCCGAACGTGGAAATAAAGGACATACAAATAGGGACAGAAGCGATAGAGGGAGAAGGAGGAGACAAGGCGAACGTATCCTCGATGGAAATAACAATGAAGACAAAGGCGTAAGGAGAGAAAGCGAATATTTAAGAAAAAGGAAGACTTTTTCTCCTGTTTTTATTTTTCCCCTTTTTCATTTTTTATTTTTTAGTGGTTTATTTTTGTTTATAGCGATGTTCACGAAAGGGCATATTATTTCGACACGCGAGTTCTCAAAGGAAGAGATAGATTACATATTAAGCAGGGCAGAAGAGCTGGAGGTATATGCACGGGCGCAGACGCTGGGCGGAAGGGGAAAGAGAAGCGATTTATTGGAAGGAAAAATACTCGCAAATCTCTTTTACGAACCAAGCACCCGGACAAGATTCTCTTTTGAAACGGCGATGAAGAGATTAGGCGGTGAGGTGATAAACTTATCTTCAACAGAAGCAAGTTCGGTGGCTAAGGGTGAAAATTTAGCAGATACAATAAGGATTGTATCGAGATACTGTGACGTAATAGCGCTGAGGCATCCACAGGAAGGAGCATCGAGAATGGCTGCTTCTTTCTCCTCTGTCCCGGTAATAAATGCAGGCGATGGTGCTGGGCAGCATCCTACGCAGACCCTGCTCGATTTGTACACGATAAAAAGGGAAGGACTGCTCGATGACCTCAGGATTGCTCTGATAGGGGACTTGAAATACGGGAGGACAGTGCATTCCTTAGCTTATGCGCTATCTTTATACGGAGCAACGCTATTTTTTGTATCGCCAGAAGCATTAAGAATGCCAGAGGAGATAAAGCTGGACCTGAAGGATGCAGGAGCAGAAGTTTTTGAAGCCGTAGATATAAAGGAAGTGATAAAAGAGGTGAACGTTTTATACGTAACGAGAATACAAAAGGAAAGGTTTCCAGACCCCGCTGAATATAGCAAAGTTGCTGGAACTTATCGTATAAACACTGACCTTATAAAGGAGAATGAGGATGTGATAATCATGCATCCACTTCCAAAAGTAGATGAGATAGATGCAGAAGTGGACGGGACGAAAAATGCGAAGTACTTCCTTCAAGCATTTTATGGTGTTCCCGTGAGAATGGCTGTTCTCTCTATACTGTTAGGAAGATAAACATGCAAGAGGAGATAGAAGGTGTTATGGAGGCGGTGAGGAAGCATCACGAACTGTTTGAAAATGCACTCCCACTCATAGCGAGCGAGAACATTACAAGTAATACAGTAAGGCTACTCCTTGCTTCGGACCTGTCGCATAGATATGCAGAAGGGGACGTCGGGAACAGGTTTTACCAGGGATGCAAATACATAGATGAGATAGAGAAGCTCACGATAAGGTATGCGGAGGAGCTTTTCGAGGTGGAGCATGTGAATGTAAAGCCAACCTCAGGAGTAAATGCGAATATCGCGGCTCTTTTTGCTCTTACTTCTCCGGGTGATAAGATGATGGCGCTGTCCGTACATGATGGTGGTCATATAAGCCATTCGAGGTATTCAGTGCCTTCGATACGGGATTTAAAATTAAAAAATCTTCCCTTTGACCCACAAGAGATGAATATAGATAGGGACAGGATGGTGAAGGAGATAAGGGAATATAAACCAGAGCTAATATTACTCGGTGGCAGTCTATTTCTTTTTCCACATCCTATTTTGGAGGCGAGAGAGGCTGCGGATGAAGTGGATGCGAGGATAGTGTACGATGCTTCTCATGTACTGGGTCTCATCGCAGGTAAGAGATTTCAAGACCCGTTGAGGGAAGGAGCGGATGTAGTCACGAGCAGCACGCATAAAACCTTTCCTGGTCCTCAAGGTGCGATAATACTGTGTGGCAATAGCCTGAGCGAAGGAATAGATAAAGCGGTGTTCCCGGGAACGGTGAGCAACCATCATCTGCATCACGTTGCCGGGTTGGCAGTTACATTAGTGGAGATGAAACATTTTGCCGCAAAGTATGCATCGCAGATACTATCAAATGCAAAAGCATTAGCAGAGGGTTTATACGAGGAAGGGTTCGAGGTTTTATGCGAGCATAAAGGTTTTACCGAATCGCATCAAATTGCAGTTGACGTTCGTGACTACGGTGGTGGGGATGCGGTTGCAAGGAAATTGGAAAAAGCGAATATAATAACAAATAAGAACATGCTGCCTTTCGATAAAACTCCTGAAACGCCATCGGGTATCAGGCTGGGCGTGCAGGAGCTCACTCGAATAGGAATGAAGGAATCAGAGATGAGAGAGATAGCATCTTTTATAAAAAGGGTGGTAATAGAGGAGGAAGATGAGAATAGGGTAAAGGAAGAGGTCATAGAGTTAAGGAAGGTCTTTCAGCATGTGCAATATTGCTTTGATGGTGAAGATGCGTATAAATTTCCAGAAGCATTTTCTTTCTAACCAATAAAAATAAAGGTAAAAATAAAAAAGCATTTATAAAGGATAGGTACAAGTGATATAAACAAGAATGCTTGAGGATTTAGTTGAGCGGAGAGCGGAAGTAATAAAGAGAGCAGAGGAGTATAAGAGGAGAAGGGCTGAGTTAAACTCAGAAGCGAGTAAATGGTCAGAATTGAGGGACGAGTTAAATGGACGAATAAAAGAGGCGGTAGAGCGTGCAAAGGGTTTTAAGAAGCAAAGAGAGGTATATGAGAAGCTAATAGAGGAGAAGAAGGCAAAGCGCGGTGAGTTGAATAGAAAGGCATCTACGTATTATTCGATGGTGGAGAAGTTGCGGAAGAAGAATGACTTAAAGAGTATAGAAGTTTTTGAAAGGCTCAGAAGAAGAATAGATGAGTTAGAGTTAAAGCAGCAGGTAGAAGTACTCAGCAAGGATAAGGAGAAGAAGTTAGTGGCGAAGATAACGGAGCTGAGGAAGGAATTCGATGGAATGCAGAAGGAATTGGAGAAGGACAAGAAGTTGAAGGAATTGCTGAGGAAGGCGCAGCGATACCGGAGAGAAGCGGATAAATACCACGAAGATGTGATAAAATACGTTAAACTTTCCCATGAATGCCATGATAAGATGGTGGAGTGGTTTAAAGAAGCGGATAGGGTGAGAGAAAAGGCTGATGAGGCGCACAGGCTTTTTATAGAGGCGCAGGAGGAAGCTGATAACGCACACAGACTTTTCATAAGGCATCTTCGGGACATAAAAGACTTTAATCGTGTAATAAACGGGCTGAGGAGGAAGATAAGGGAAGATTTCGGATTCAGAGAGAGAGTGGAAGCGAGAAAGCGAGCTAAGAGTATTTATGAAAGGTTCAGAGGTGGGGAAAAGCTGAGTACTGAAGATTTGTTGCGGCTTCAAAAATCTGAGATGATGTTAAAATAGCGATTCATTTCGTTATGGTGCGGAAGGCAAGGGAGATCTTTGAAGATAGATTTGAGGAACTTCTTGCGGCGGCGAAAGAAGGAGAACAGCGATGTTTGAATGGTAAGCGGTGGGATGGAAATGCGGTATTGATTGTTGTGGATGCCTCGCTGGATTCGATCGGGTTAAATTACTTCAAGATCGTTGTGCCTCGTGTAAAGCAATTTTACAGAGAATACGTACACACAGGAGAGATAAGTTCGTTTAAGGCATTTTCAAGACTTTCGTCAGAAGATGCAAGACTGAGAGCGCTGATGAATAACAGACGTGTTTGGCAGGCTGCAATAGATATAAGCCGTGTGTTAAACGGCATTAAGAGGGATAGAGAGTTAGATGGTGATTTTGCTGCATTGAGATATTGGGCAGAGCACGCAAACCATAAAGAATGGAAGAAGGATGAAATAGGACGAATTAGCGGTGTCGGGCTGATTACATTCCAGTATCTCCGGATGCAAGCAGGCGTAGATACGAGCATGCCGGATAAAATAATAAAGCGCGTGGTGGAACAAGAGTTTGGTGTTCATGCGAATGATGATTTGCGATTTATCGAGGAGATGGAGAGGCTGTCGAAAGAAATTGGATATTCGCAAATACTGATCTGCTGGGCGATATGGTTGCGGGAATCGGATATGGGTAAGGGAGAATGGGAAGCACTGTGAGCGCAAGACATTCAATGAAAAATGAAAAGTGCAAAGTGCAAAATTTAAAATAAGGCACAGGTCTTCTTTTTATGAAAAAGTGTTCGCAAAAATAAAAGGAATAGAGGGGTACAGGAAATACCTGAAAACGCTTGTTCTATCAACCGCACTCGCTTTTGGCATGCTTTACATAGCGCTTGGGTTAATGTTTTTTGCAAACAGAGGTAATCCAGTTCCTGCACACTTCATTTTGTTAATTACTGCTATTTTCTTCGTTATCTCCACCGTGTTTTATGAATCGAAAGCGAGAGTGAGAGGGAAGGAGAAGGGGAGGGAGAAAAGCAAGGATGGTTTTGAACCGCTTATTAAAGGCTTATTCCTGGCTGTTTGCGCAACCTTCTCATTCGTTGCCATTTTTGGCGGTGTGAAACTCACAATTGAAAGAGCAATCCCGATAGGAATAGAAGCATCCATTTCTGCACTGGCAATATGTATAATTGTAAGCATGGTGTTTCTCAGCTTGTTAAAGCCTTTAGCGCAGTAATGAAATCAAAGATTAAGAACACGATTTATTTTCCTCATCACTTCTTTACCTGGTATTATCTCTTCATTTTCTATCTTCCGTAACAAAGACTGTTTTTCATTTATCCTTTTTGCAAGTTCTGCTTGTTTTAGCCCTGCTTTTTCCCTCGCTTCTTTTATCCTTCTTCCATAACCCTCTTCCATCCCCTCTTCTATCTCGTGGTCCATCTGCTCATATAATCGTGATTCAGATTTTACTCTGCTCTTGGGCTTTGTCTTTTTATCCACTACAATTGTTCCATACCGTGCACATGATTTACAGACGAACAGCTTCGAAGAGCCTATAATTATGTATTGTGCCTCTCCTTTTATCTCTGTGCCACATATCTCGCACTGCGTCATTTGTTCTTTTTTAGTTCAACTATAAACTATTCTCTTTTTTAACTTTATATGTTAATTTCAGTATTGAAGGAGCGGAAGAGAAGATTATTAGCATATTTGTGGAGCATATTTCCTACTACGGTATCGCCTGGTGTCAACCTCGCCAAGAGCGAAGGCTTTGTGCCATCCTTCAGGTACGGGCATCTCCGCATACAAACGCTGTCGCCATGCTTCGAGCAGAGTTCGATGACGTCCCAAGAAATCGGCAGCACATATAACCTTGTGCTCAGTAATGGAAGACAGCTTATCCAGCCAGCGAGCCCCGCCATTAGAGCGCATCAAATGATGGTCGAGAATTAAAGTATCAACCCTATGAGCAAGCCGCAATGCATTGTGCCATGCCATTTGGCGTTGTTTCTGAGAAAGATGCGGCAAGTACAGAGGAGGACCAGAAGCCAGCACAATCGTTGGCTGCCAGGCGAGGATGCAGGTCACTGTGTCGTCATCGAGCAGTTGGATGTCAGAAGCATGCACGAATACTTCTTTTCCTTCTTCGACTCTTGTCATCATTACAAAGCCGCGATGTTCACTTCTCTGTCCATGTGGAACAGGAAGAGAAAAAGTCAAAAGTCCGTCACTCTGCCCTTCGGCATTCGGCAGGTCGTTCTCCAGTGCAAGCCGTAAGGACTGTAATCGTTGCACCATGTTTTGAGAAAGCCCATGAGGTCCTTTAGCCCAGAACCGGATTTTTCGTGCCTGGCATAAGGCAGCTACCTTTTGCGCCGGCATCTGAAATGGATTCGCATCTACCAGGGGGACGTGGTCGCCATGGAAATGGCTGAACACGACATCAGTAGCGTCTTCCAAAGCCAACAGGATTTTCTGACGGACTGTTTCGCCAACTGCGACCTGCAAAGGGTGGGGAAGCAGTCCGTGGCGAGTGTAGCCCAATGCCAACCCGGGGTCAATGACTATCTTCCGTTCTTTTGCTTTGACCACACAGCTCAAACCACGAACACCCAGGGACTCGGTGCCGAGTATTTCAATTCGCATGTCAATTTTTTTATTTTGCTTATCCTGTATTTATTTTTTTATTCACTCTTTTGCCCTCTCAAAGACCATTATTGCAGTAATTAAATCCTCAAAAGCAACACCAGTTGATTTGAAGAAAGTTATATCATCATCGCTCGTTCTACCCTCTGTTTTCGCGAGCAATACATCACCCAGAGGAATCAAATCCTCTTTTTTTACCACTCCTTTTTTCAATCCCTGATATACCTCACCCGAATGTATACACTGTGACAAATCGTCAATGAATATCCTGGATTTTCTCAGCACGCCCGGGTCGAATTCTATCTTCGTTTTCGAGTCTGCGCCGACTCCGTTAAGATGCATCCCAGAACTTATCAGTTCAGGAAAAATGAAAGGTTCCGTGGCTGTGGTTACCGTTGTAACAATGTCCGAATCCAGGGTTTCTTTTAGACTGACAACAGCTATATCAATACCAAGTTCGGATTCATATTTCTGTTTAAAATTCATCGCTTGTTCTTCTGATATATTAAACACCTTTATTCTATTAATAGAAGGTCTTACAGTCAGTATTGCCTTAGCCTGGTAAGGAGCTTGTTTTCCCGTCCCTATTATGCCGAGTGTTTTGCAATCCGTCCTCGATAACGCTTCGGTAGCAATACCGGTAGCAGCTCCGGTTCTATAAGCAGTCATCTCCTCAGCCTGTATTATCGCCACCAATCTCTGTGTTTCGGCATCCCTGAGCAAATATTCACCCAATACCGTAGGTAAGCCGAGTTTTTTATTCTCAGGTGCAGTGGTAACAATCTTCACGCCGCAATAATTGGGATTATATTTCGGCAGGTACGCCGGCATGCATCTCATGTCAGACACTCCGGTATCAATAAGCACCTTCTCAGGTACCGCAATTTGTCCTGAAGAGCTTTGCTCAAAACCTTTTTTAATCTCAGAAATGAAAGTCTTCCATCCTATGCTCTCTACCGTTTCTTTTAGTTCTTCATCTGTTATAAGAAAGGCATCCAGCTCTTTTATCTTTTTCATTTATATTATAACGTCCTTCTATAATTTATTTTCTGTTTTCTTTATCGCATTCAGCTTCAATAACATATCACCGAATTCAGAAGGAATAATGCCCGTAGCACCCATTGTCTTTGGGTGGAGGTCAATCTCAAGCACTGCATGGTCATGCCCAAGCCATTTTAACGGCTCAATCGTTCTTGGACCGTTAGTAACCGAGAATATCTCCATTTCATTCTTCTTTTCCAGGGGCACCGCATGCGGAATACCCAGCAAAACTGCGAAATCGTAATCAGAATAAAATTCGTTGAACAAATCCGCAGCTTTCTCGCCTGC
>JAODGL010000080.1:5667-6355 GCA_025464585.1 Methanosarcinales archaeon | reverse complement strand
GATTTGGTCAATTTTTTTCTGATAATTTTTACTTTTTATTGCCATAGAACTATAAGCAGGAGAAGATGATTATTCTTTCAGGCGGTACCGGGACGCCAAAGCTGTTGATGGGGTTGAAGCACGTATTCAAGGAGGAAGAGCTGAATATAATAGTAAATACTGCGGAAGATGTCTGGATTTCCGGAAACTTAGTTTGTCCGGATATAGATTCTGTATTGTACGCCCTGGCTGGAGTAATAGATAAGAATACCTGGTGGGGAGTCAAAGATGACAGTTTTTATACGTATAACACGTTGAAGCAGTTGAATCACGGGGAGCCGATGATGATTGGTGATAAAGACAGAGCAACGCACATCATCCGGTCCGAGCTGTTGAGAGCAGGAAAAAGCCTGACTGAAGCGACTGCTGTTCTTGCACGAACCTTTGGCATTCCTGATAAGATAAGGATTCTGCCAATGACTGACGAGCCCGCGGCGATAAGCACGAAGGTTCTTACGTCGGAAGGCGAACTCCATTTTCAGCAGTTCTGGGTATCAAAGAAGGGTGAACCAGAAGTTTCTGATGTCTCTTTTGACGGTATAGGAGAAGTGAAACCATCAGAAGAAGTTATGAACGTGCTGAACCCCGGGTCTGAAGATGTTGTGCTCATAGGACCGAGCAATCCGATAACGAGCATAGGACCTATTTT
>JAODGL010000080.1:0-5432 GCA_025464585.1 Methanosarcinales archaeon | reverse complement strand
GTGCTTACCGCAGTAATTGGATTGATGCTGGCAACGCCATTTGAAGTTTCCGGCGTAAAAGCTTTTGAAAATCCGGAGGACATAAAGAATCCCCTCTATTTTTTCGCTCTCATTATATGTTTCACCGCACTTATTCTTATCGTGCTTAGATTTGGAGGTAAAAAGGTTGTTTATTTCGTGATGCTTGCAGCGGTGGCAGTAACGATATATTACGTGATGGATGGTCTCATTTTATATTACCCTCTGGCTGTTACTCATCCTCTTATCCGTTCAGTATTCGGTTTTGGATTGAATATTGGAGCTTTGGTTATCACCTTTCTTCTTACTCTTCTCCTGTATAAATATCCGGAATGGTATGTCCTCGATGCGACTGGTTTGATAATAGGAGGCGGAGCGGCGGCGATATTTGGTATTTCCCTTGGCGTACTTCCGGTTCTGCTATTGATGATAATATTAGCGGTATACGATGCAATTGCGGTTTACAAGACGAAACACATGGTGTCATTGGCGGAATCCATCGTGGATTTGCGAATCCCTGTTCTTTTTGTCCTGCCGCGGAAGCGGAGTTTTTCTTTACTGCGAGGTGAAGACCAGGAGAGCGGAATGGAAGAAGCGTTTTTCATGGGACTCGGCGATGCGATTATCCCTTCTTTGCTGGTTGTGTCAGCATTTGTAAAATATGCAAGTGTCGCGCCTGCGTTGGGTGCGCTAATAGGAACTTTAGCGGGTTACGCAGTGCTGAGCAGGATTGCAGGCAGGGGCAAACCGCATGCAGGGCTGCCTTTTCTTAATTCGGGTGCGATAATTGGGTTTGTTGTTGGAGTACTCCTTTAGAAAAAAGTAACCGCAGATTACACAATCATTGCAAACTTTGCTATTGACGCCAATCTTCTCTCTTCAAACACCCTTTATCTTCTTTACCCCGTCTAACAGCCCATGCGCATAGTTTATGCACCCAAAGGCAGTAAAGTAATCGCCTTTTTCAAGGTAATACTTCGTATCTTCATAATATCTCTTTGCAAGGTCCACTACCTCTTTCTCATCTTTGTATTGCGAAGCGTTTTGATCAACTAAAGTTTGAAGCGATAGCGAATCCAGTTCCACCATACTCTCTTCAAATAGCGCTATATCCTTTTTTATTCTCTCTGCTTTATCTTTATCTCGCATCTTCTCAATTTCTCGTTGCACATAAAGCATAACTCTTTTTCTATAAGACAGAGATTTACACGGATTTACACAGATTTATTTTAGTTTAACCGTGTGGATTCTTATCATTAAGCCCTTTCAGGGCTTGCGGGGATGTGGGCGGAGCCCACAAGTGTTAATCTGCGTTAATCTGTGTCAACAATTAGTTTTTTTATGAAAATCTGTGTAATCTAAGGGGTTAATACACAAAAGCCAGCAATTGCCCGCCTATCCCAGCTTCAATCGCTTTTTCATGTGCCATTACTCCCTTCGAGGTGGTAACTATCAACAAGCCAAAATCCCTCGCAGGTAAGAACCTCTTCTCCCATTTCTCGTATTCCTTCGCACGGACATAAAATCTCGGCTTTATTGCATTGCAATTGTTTATCTTACCACGGAGCTTCACCTTGAAGAGCCCCGCTTTTCCATCTTCTACATATTCATACTCCTCTATGTATCCTCCTTCTTGCATTACTCCCAGTACATTCCCTATCAGCTTTGAAGCTGGCTTTATCTCGCATTCCATCTTCCCAACTCTTTCTATATTCTTTATGTGCGAAAGAGCATCAGCAAGCGGGTCGTTTAGCGACATTTTCTTTCTCTTTCCCCTTCCTATTTCAAGTCATTATAATGAGCGTAGTCAAAATAGATACAGAGCCGATGATTATGCTTATATAAATAACTCTCTCCATCCATAACCTGCTGATCATCCTTTCCATTACCTTCTCCCTTCCCTCATATCTTGCCCTTTGCTCCTGGATTTCCTTTTTTAACTTGAATATACCCTCCCTATATTCCTCTTTTGTGACATATTCTGGTGACATCTTACAACTATACTTATTTTTTTTCCGTTATATAAAACTGCTAATTATACTTCTTAAACCCTATCTCCCTTGCTATCTCCCTGAAGCACTGTCTGCACAGATAAATCCCATATCTACGAATTAAACCACGTCTCCTCCCGCATCGCCGGCATGCGTTTGCACCTCTTCCGAATCTCTTATCCTTGTTCCTTTCCATTTCTTCTATTATCTCCTCTTTTTACCTTTCTCTCTCCACAAAATACTCCGCCAGAGCTACCATCTTCTCTTTTATCTCCTCTCCCCTTTTGCTCTTACCTTCTGCTTCATATTTTATATCCATCTTTCTTATTTTATCCGTCCCCCTGCGCAGGTATCGCATCGCTATTTCCTCCGAATAATCTATTGTTCCATACTTCTTGAACAAATTAACGACCGCTTCTATTTTTGCTTTATCGTAAGAATGAAAACATTCATAAATAGTTTCTTTTTCACGAGCTTCGCAGTGCTCCAGGCAGTTAATGAGAAGCAGAGTGGGTTTTCCTTCTGCAATATCCTCCCCTATCCTCTTCCCGTATTTCCCCTCTTCACCTACTACGTTAAGAATGTCATCTCTTATCTGGAAGGCAATACCAATGTCCTCCCAGGCACCGCCTAAATCCTCCGCAGTCTCATACGGTGCACCACCTGCGATAGCACCGCATTTAGCGGAAACTGCAAATAGTTTCGCAGTCTTTTTCCTCAGCGTCTCTATTACTTCCGATTCGCTCATCGCCCTTCCCTCCTTAAACGCGAGGTCCATCGCTTGCCCTTCTGCAAGCACAACACAAAGCTCTGCAATCTCTTCAAATATCTTCCACGCTCGCTCCAAACCCAACAAACCCTTGTTCGCTTTCAACGCTTCGTAACACAAAGCGTATAGCCCATCCCCTGCGTTCACCGCAATAGGGACTCCATATTTTACGTGCAAAGCCGGCTCTCCGCGTCTCAGCTTGCTATCGTCCTCTATGTCATCGTGAGCTAACGAGAAATTATGGAAGAGTTCTATACATATCGCGGTTGGCAGCGCCTTTTTTAGCTCGCCTCCTACCAACTCGCAAGCCATGAGACACAAAGAAAGCCTTAACCTCTTCCCGCCCCTTCCAAGCAGGTCAATTATCGGCTTGTAAAGCGTATCTGGCTCTCTTCCCTCTAAGCTCTTTTTATATTCTTCTTCAAACATAGTTACATAGGTCTCAATGCCGGGGTCCTGATTTCGTGTACTGGATTTCATCACAGTATAATTATGATGTCGTGTTTTAAATTAAATCCTTTTCTTTTAGCCTGTTCACGATTTCTTTAATGACTTCTCGCAGATTTTCTTTGTTATTATAATCCCCCTCCTTCTTTCCCTTCTGCTTCTGCGCTTTAACCGTCGAAATAAGGTTCTTTAACGCCCTTTCTACATCATCCACAATGGTTACGCTCGCATGCCTGGCAGTTCTTGATAGCGGATTCAAATCAATTGTTATCACCTTTTTCCCCATTGCGATAAGTGCCTCGCATCTATCACCGTCTTCTAAAGGAGCAAGAACCACGTCCGCACTGTATATGCCTCCACGGTCAACCATTGCACGTGCATGCTCAATTCCCGGTATTCTGGCATCCGGTTTATCACCAAGCACTTTCCGGGCACCATGCTTCTTTAGGTGCTTCTTTATTTTCATCACTCTATCTTCCGTCCTGTAAAAGATGTTCACCTCTAAGGGTGCGTTTATCAATTCGCTTAACTCAACTATCTCTTTTGCAGCTAATGCTGCAACATTTCCATTCACAGAAATCACTGGCTTCTTCGCAGCAAGCAATAAAGAAGCGGCAAATTCTGTCGCCCGTCTCGCTGAATCTAAAGTCCTCTCACCGAGCAAATAGTCAAATGCTTCGCCCCTTCCGTGCGCGATCAACCCCTGCTTGCTTGTTATCCCGGCTTCTATACCCTCTACGAGCTTCTCACGCTTCATTAACGACGCGTATCTCGGATGAGTCGCAGGAATTTTATGCATTGAAATCTTTTCACCTACTTTTCGCTTTTACAGAATATAGTATCTCAGCTTACTTACGCAATTATCAACTTAACATAATCCATCTTCCCGCTTGTCTGGAACAACCTGAGCAACTGCTTTATGCGAGCAGCGTCACCATCCAAGATGAACACCTCGAGACATTTATCTTCTCGTAAGTGGTTATGAATCTGAGTGCTTATGATGTCTTCGAATTTGTGCTTTATCTCGGTTACCGTGCCCTCCACTTTCTGCGTATGAATGAGCAAAAGCACCGAGTTCAACCTGCCTTCCAACGCCTCTTTCTCTTTGTTATCCGCGAGCAGCATTCTCGCCCCAGCTCGCATCACTTCTGACCTTCCGGAGAACTCGAGCTCCTTTTGTAGCTTGTCTATTTCATTCAATATTTCATCCGTTAGCGAGATGCTGATTACTGTCATTTTCTTTTCTAAAGAAAGGTTTGTTATTAAAAAAATATTTAAATATTATTAATAAATTAAATAATATCATAACGACGTAGCGGTTGCGATAAAGATGCAGATTAATGAATATGTAGATGTTTTCAGGATGAGGATACATGAATCATCGAAGCTAATCGCCAAAGAATTACTAAGGCATGCCCCTTTCACTTCTTTTGGCGCCGTTACAGGGCTTGTTATCTTGCTTTTGGCAATCCACCGCCAGCCCATTGCTTCTGTTTCCTATAACATCTTCTATATCCTCCATCCGATTCACGTGCTATTAAGTGCGCTTGTGACTGCGGGCATGTATAGATTACACGGTGGAAAAGGTTGGGCGGTGTTTTTAATTGGTTACACCGGGTCTATTGGCATAGCTACGATAAGCGATTCAATAGTCCCCTACGCGGGGGAAATGTTACTTCAGCTTCCTAACCCGGGAATTCATATAGGATTTATCGAAAAGTGGTGGCTTATAAACCCTCTTGCCCTTATTGGCATTGCAATCGCTTACCAGAGACCTGCAACTAAATTCCCACATGCTGGACATGTGCTGTTGAGTACATGGGCATCCACATTCCATATAATCATGGCATTAGATGCGATGGTAAATTGGATTGTCTTCCTCGTAATAGGTTTCTTTTTATTCCTCTCGGTTTGGTTCCCTTGCTGCCTGAGCGACATAATCTTCCCTCTTCTGTTTGTTAAGGAGGACAATCTTTAAACTCGAGGATACTTTTATATTATAATAAGAAGAAAGAAAAACAGTAAGAATAGGGGGTGCGAAAGGAAAAATGAAAATCGTAACCATAATCGTGCTGGTGGTGATTGCGTTGTTCATACTGCTGCCCATTCTATCTGGAAACGCGCACATTCCAACAAGCATGTCAGCGACTGAGATAGGGCACTTTATCGGCGGCTTTGCTGGTTACTGGATAGATGCGCTAAAAAGC
>JAODGL010000118.1 GCA_025464585.1 Methanosarcinales archaeon | reverse complement strand
TTATATAATATATAGCAGTAACAAATTGTAATTATATTGAATAGAAATAACAAATGAATGCCAGAATTAAGATGCAAGTGCCTGTGCGGTCTTCTTTAGAAGGGATAGAAGAATACAAACCAGGTAAATTGGTAAAAGGAGCGATAAAGCTGAGTTCCAATGAAAATCCTTTAGGACCAAGTCCGGAGGTGATAAGAGAGATTGTTAAGAGCTTGGAAGAAGGGGAACTGAATCTGAGCGTGTATCCGTGGGAAAGGAATGAAGAAGAGCTTAGGGACGAGATTTTAAGTTATATCGGTCTCGGAACTCGTATGAAAAAAGAAAACATCGCAATAGGTGCCGGAGTAGATGGTGTTCTGGACACGCTTGTAAAGATTTTTATAGAAACTGGCAATGAAGCGATAATACCCGTTCCCACGTTCTCTCTATACGAGTCGCTTGTAAAAATAGCTGGGGGTAAACCGAGATATGTAAAGAGAGAAAGTGGAGCTCAGCACTTCAGCATACCCGTCGCGGGATTGATTTCCGCGTGTAACGAAAAAATGAAGATGATCTTCATCTCTTCGCCTAACAACCCAACCGGGAATTGCATATCAGAGGATGAAGTGCGTGAAATAATAGAATCAGTGCCAGAGGTAATGGTCGTTATAGATGAAGCGTATGTAGAATTTGCAGATTCGTCATTGGTGAATCTGGTGACGGAGTATGAGAATGTGCTTGTATTGAGAACCTTCTCAAAGGCTTTTGGTCTCGCGGGGCTTCGTGTTGGCTATGCAGTTATACCAGAATGGCTTGAAAAACATTATAAGAGAGTTTCTATCCCCTTCTCCGTTAATAGCATCGCTTTGACCGCGGCAATCGCCGCTTTGAGAGATAAAGAGCATTTACGCCGGAGTGTGGAATTGGTGAGGCAAGAAAGGCAGTTTTTGATAGAAAATTTGCAGCGGTTCTTCCAGGTATATCCCTCTGAAGCTAATTTCGTGCTCGTGAATGTCTCACCTGCGAAATCGTACGCGGTGTATGAAGAGCTGATAAAGAGAGGGATAATCGTAAGGGATTGTTCTTCATTTAGAGGTGCCGGGGATTCTCTTATCAGAATTACTGTGGGCACAAGGGAGCAGAATGAGCTCGTTGTGGACGCTTTGGAGGGAATATTTTTGTAAATTAAAAAAAAATGAACTTTATGTAATAATTGAAACATGAAAAATGGAAAACCATGAGGGATCTTGCGGAAAGAACTTCAGACTGATTTTTGTGCTCGACTTGCTCGACGGTATAGTAGTGCATGCAAAGAGGGGTGAACGTGAGAAATACCAGCCAATCCACCTCTTCAGTTCCATCGTTAGTTCGTCTGACCCTGTCCAGGTCATCGAAGAAGTAAAACCTGCAGAAGTTTATATCGCTGACCTGAACAGGCTCATGGGCACTGGCTCTAATAAAGAAGTAATAAAGGAGATAAGAAATAAGAACAGAAAGACGAGGATAACAGTGGACTGCGGTATAAAGAACATGGAAGACCTGAAAGAAGTTGTTGAAGCTAAAATAGCTGATAACATCATTTTAGGAACAGAAACAGCAACAATGGATTTGATTGCCCACGCATCAAAGAGCGATATTTCAAGTGATATAAGTGTTAGTGTTGACCTTTTCAATAAAGAAGTGCTGACAAGCGATAAGAAAATGAAGATTGACCCTCTGTTGTTAATAAAAGAGTTGAATGCGTATCCTATTCGGGATGTAATCGTGCTGGAACTGGATAGGGTGGGAACGAAAAGCGGAATAGACTTTGATTTCCTCGCTCGTGCAGTGGAGTTCTCGGAACATGGTATCCTATGCGGTGGTGGTATTAGAAGTTACGAAGATGTGCGTAAGATGGAGGAGATAGGAGTAAAAGGTGCGCTGGTTGCTACTGCCGTCCACGATGGGTCTATTCCTTTGTTTAGCTTACAACTCCCATGAAATAGGTATAGAATGAATTGGCTACCGAACGAAAAACATAACATATATATACCCAATTATATTATATCAAAGACAGAGAAAAAGTTCAGGATGGGATTATTCGAGCGAAGCAAAAGGATACTTGAAATCAAAAGAGAAAAAAGGAAGAAGCAGCGGGGAGAGGATAAAGTAGAGACGAAATCAGAAGAATTAAGAGAAGGCAGTATCGGAACGCTTGATGGATTGGATTTCACCGTGCTTGGAAGGCTGGTATATGATTGGGGAGGAGGACGCTGGGAAGAATTTTATTTGGAGTTCCCGGACACGGAAGAACACAAATGGTTATCAAAGGAGGGGACGACACTTGAATTACTCGACGAAGTCGAATCCGCGGCGGACGCACCAGACCCCGATAAATTAAAGGAAGGAAGCGTATTTGACTTTCAAGGAGAAAAAGTGAAGGTGAACGAAGTGGGAAAAGCACGGATTGTCGCTGTTGAAGGGTCTTTACCCTGGGATATTGCTACGGGAACGCAGGTAACGTATGCGGATTGCGAGTTCGAGCAAACAGGAGAAATCCTCAGTATAGAAAAGCCCGCAGGGGCGAGGGTGGAAGTATATAGGGGAAATGAAATACCGAGAAGAAGTCTGGAAATTTTTTAGGGGTGATAAAAAATGGGATTGATTGATAGGTTCTCAAATGTGGCTAAAGCGAAGATGAGCAAAATAATAGAGCGATTTGAAGACCCGGCGGAGCAGCTTGACTATGCATACGAGAAACTACTTGAAGAGAAGAAGAAGGTGGATGTCGCAGTGCGCGATTCGATAGCTGCGAAGAATCTGAAGAAGCGTGAATTAAACGAAGCGCAGAAGAAAGTGGTATCAGTCCATAACAAAGCTCTGGAATACCGAAAGAGGGCATTGGCATTGGAGGAGAAAGTGCCTGAATTAGAGGGCGAGAAAAGAGAGAAAGCGGAGATGCAGGTGGAACAACTGAACAGTGCAGCAACACAACTGGTAGAGGAGGAGACCAGGACGAGAGAAAGAATACCGATGCTTCAGCAGTCCGTTGCGGAGATGGAGAAAAAAGTGAGGATGCTGAAGGACAAACAGGTGGATTTAACGGCGAAGATACAGCGATTCGCAGATAAACGAGCAGATTTGAAATCCGATTATGCGATGGCGAAAGCATCTAAAAGAGTTAATGAGGCACTCTCTGGAATAGATGGCGAGATTAGCGATGTTGATTTAACGGTACAGCGTATGACGGAGAAGATCAGGATGGAAGAGGCAAGAGCGGCGGCATCGGCGGAACTCGGCACCGCCGCAGGAACTGCAGAGATGGGAATAAGCGAAATCGAAAAAGAGCTGAAAGTCTCAGAGTCGCTCTCCTCACTTGACGAGGAGCTGAAAAGGAAGTGATTGCGATGTCACGTGCATACTTCTTGATAAGCATCTCCGGTGGCGGGACATGGGCGTTCCCGGCGGAGAACAAAGATGAGATATTGGATAAGATAAACGAGCCGGACAACGAACTTGCAGCTCTTAATGAAAGGGGCGAGCTTACAGAGGAGAAATTCAATGACCTTTACCCGCGGATATTTGAATTAATAAGGTCAAGGGGACTGCTCGTGGGTGAGGACATCGGGATGGACGAGGTGCTGGACGAAGAGGAAGCGTTTCCAACGCCTGATTTGATACTTCCGCCGGAAGACCTGAATTACGAGGAGGCAATTTCGGTGTTCAAGGGCGAGGGGTTGATTCCGGGGTGAAGAGAAATGGCAAGGATTCAAGCTATTATAGGACTGATAAAGGATTGCAGCGCGGAAAAGCTGGAAAATGTTGAGTTAATGGAGGAAACGATAGAGAAAGCGGCGAAGTTGATGGATTTGACGTTACTGAAGACCGTCAGCCATAAGTTCTCGCCTCTTGGACTGACAGCAGTTGCATTGCTTGCAGAGAGCCATATTGCCGTCCATACGTATCCGGAGGAGAATGCGATATTCGTGGAGGTGATGTCATGCGGGCGTGGAGATGCAAGAAAGGTTCTGGAGCTCATGGAAAATATGCTGGGTGGTAAAACGGAGCTCGTACTGGATAAAATAATAGGAGGTGTATAAAATAAAATGGTAAATGAGATGATAGTAACGGCGTGGGTAGCACTCTTATGGCTGGTAATAGGGATAGGTCTCAGCATGCTGCTGGTAAAAGTTTATGACATTCTCGTATTCAGGAAGTTCGATTTGCAGGAAGCGATAGAAGGAAAGAACAGTGCGGTTGCGATTTTTTTCAGTTTGATGTTGCTCGGCATAGGACTGGTAGTTGCGGCAACGATTATGTCACCGGGAACTGGTTCGCTGGTTCATGACATAACCTTAACAATTTGCTGGAGCGTAGGGGTTTCGTTCGTTGCTACATTGCTCTTCTTCGTGTTTGATATGTTATTAGTGCCGAAGATAAAACTGCAAGAGGCGATAAGTAACGGGAACGTCGCATCCGGTATCCTTTCAGGTGTTTTATACGTTTCAGTTTCGGTGGTGGCAATGGCGGTAATAATGACGTGAACGAGAAAACAGAAAATAAATTATAGACATAGATTAACGCAGATTAGAAGAAATGGTAGCTAAAGAGGATATAGGCATAATAGTAGCGATTGTTGTTATTGTGATACTCATTGTGGCTTCGGTTCCGTTCGTTATAGCACCGCTTTTAGCACCCACGAAATACACAGAAGACCAGCAACGTGCTCTATCTCTGGTTTCATACCTCGGCTATCACACGCTTGGCGGAGATTCGATAAGCTATTACAGTGCACAGAGCGTGCATGAGAATGGCGTTGCAGGGATAATGTATAAATATGGTAGGGATGCGAAGGAGATTGATAAAACGGTGCACGAGAAGTTAGAGGAGATAGGTTTTGTCACCACTGCGATAGAAAGCGAGAAGAGCGGTGTATGGGAGTCGTACTGGGAGTATTCGTGGTTCTCGGCTGCGAACGGTGATATAGTTGTTTATGTTACGACTTATTCAGATGGTCGCAGCAAATATGTTTGTATAGCTGCGGGTCCTGCCGATTATGAAGAGGACGTGTTCAAGATTCGTGTGGAAGGAAATGACATCGTATCGTTGAGGAGTGATGTCAGGTTCAAATCTGGAGAACCAGCGGCGATTGAGCACGTTGCACCTCTTGCGGGTACGATATATGCGATAAAGTATCCTCAACACAGGTTGTGTGGACCGATAGATGCGGCGGTGAACATAGAAGCGAGGAGGTCGTACGAGGAGGTGCTTGCGTTGAAAGAGAAAGTGGCGAGAAATGAGACGTTCCGTAAGGAGTTCTTCAACGTCACTGCTGATAATGAGACGGTGGCGGTAAATGAAACTCGTGTAGTGCGAGAGAGAACCAGGTATTATCCCTGGGGTTTCTTTTGGGTCTGCGGTGGATACTACTCGCCTTACAGGTACGATTACCCCGGCTCAGGTCCTGTTGTCAGGCCGAGAGGTACGGGATATACTATCCGGGGTGGGGGAGGTCCGGGTAGGGCGAAGTGAGCAGAACTTCACCGGGCTTTTTTGCTTTATTTCACGAATGAGGCATCCGATTTTTCTAAAGTTTGAAAGGGGAGCCGAATACGGGAAATCCGTACGTACGGTTCGACGAGGGGACGGAGGTCGAAAGACCTCCTCCTTTTCACCCTCATCCACACGAAGAAGATATAACCACGAGATAATCCCCCTCATCCAGCATAACATCAGTCGCGAAGTGGAAAATAAACCTTCCACTTCTGTATAACGCTATCACCTTCTCACTCTCACTCAGCGGTATATCCGACAACCTCGTTTTCTCGCCCACTCTTATCTGTTTCAGGTCAAACCCTTCAACCGATGTTGAAGCATCCATAATGAAACTCACAACTACTGGCTCGCTGACTGCATGGGCAAGTAATCGCCCGCTTATCTCCGCATAAGATATTATATGGTCAATTCCAGCCTCACGCATCATCTCCACGTGCTCCCGTGCCTCGCACGTTGCAACGATTTTTATACCGGGATTCAGTTTCCTGGCTGCGAGAGCAATCATTATCGTCTCAGAATCGTTCTCCAGGGGTATCATCATCGTCTTCGCAGCTTCGATCCCGCATCTCTTCAATGTCTCGCTCTTCGTCGGGTCTCCGCTAATATGCAGTATCTCCCGCGCATTCAGCTCTGCTTGATTCAATTCGCTCCCCACCACCAAAAACGCTTCATCTTCGTTCTGTAGCTCTTTTACCGCCTCCTCTGCTTTGGTATTCCAGCCCACAATAATTGTATGCTTCTTCATCTTCATCGCCTCTGACCCAAATAATTTTTTTAATGCCCTCTTAGTAGAAAAGGATACGAGTTGTTCAATTACATACGCAATTGTTCCTATCCCTCCCAATGCAACCAGCACAAATGTAATTCGTCCTCCCGTTGTTTCCGGAGTAAAATCGCCATAACCCACTGTTGTAATCGTCACGAGTACCCAATAAACAGCGTCCCATATCCCTTTCTTTTCAAAATATGAAAATGCTATGGAGCCGAATATGAGCACAAAAAGGAGCAGTAGTAGTATACGAAGCTTATCTATCTGTTTTTTAAATGCTCTTATCCTGTTTATCAGCCATATCAGCATTTTATTTAATACTCCTTAATTATCACCGGTTTATCAATCGTATTTATAAGATGCGTATTCTCCATATCTTTTAGAAGCCATGGAGGAAGTGCGAATAGCGAAAAATGTGTCTCTTCACTGTACGTGTTTGTTTCGATAGCCGCGATAACATCCGCAATCTCATCGTCACTTATTTGCAGCGGGTCATAACGTTTGGATGCGATTGCGAATCCCCATTGACCGAAACTCGGTATATATTGCGTATACATCCGAACAATCGGGAATCGTGACTGTCGCAGGGTGTTTGCAATTATCACGTATCCGTCAGCTCCTAATGCCCAATCTGCCTGCGTAGCCTGCGTAGCCATCATCCCATCTTCATCCAGCAGGGAATAAACGTCATTATAGAACTCCAGCGAGTAAAAAGTTGCGAGAATATCGTTGTTTGGGTCAGGGAGGTCTAAAATAACGAGGTCGAACTTTTTACTGTCCCTGAGCGCTTCTTCTATATATTCCCTCCCGTCCATCGCCACATACTTATATCTATCGTCTTTCCATGAATCGTTGTGTATGCTTACCAGATATCTCTTTGAGATTTCTATTACTTCAGGGTCTAAATCCACGAGTGTTATGTTTCCTATTTTCTCATTTGAGAACCTCGTTAATACTTCCAGGACGCCGAGGTCGCCACCACCAATGATGAGGACATTAAGATTATGTTTATGTGCGTTACCCAGTAAAGTAACTGTGGCGGGTAATACCAGCGCCTCCGAATATGGCTCATCGTCAATCTCGGATATCTGCACTCTACCATCGAGGAACAAAACACGTCCAAGGACATCATGGTCTATCACCGTTATTGTCTGGTATCTGCTCTGTGTTCGCTCAAGGATAACCTGTCCACGATACAAATCTCCAATCGTGGTATATTCCAACTGCTCTGCCTTGTGGTAGCCCATCACGAAGAGTGAGAAAAAAAGAGCCATTATTATAATTATAATAACCGGAATAATCTTTCGATTTCGTTTACCGCCGGTAGCATGGGTAGCGCTGAGATGACGTTGAAGGTATGAGTTGTTTTCTGCGCTAAACACGTACCGGGAGAATATCATGAACAGTGCCACACTCACTGCCCCTGTTGTATTCAATAATCCTCCGGTGTGGACTGTCGTTATTGCACCGAGTAGCGGAATCATTATGAGCCCTGCGGAAATCGCCCCGAAGATCCCCCCTATGGTATCCAGGAAATATGAATATCCGGATACTTCGCCGATTCGTTCTGTCCTGTATTTTGATAATATGTTTATCGCTACCGGAAGTTCGCCACCCATCAATACGGCGGGAACGAGCAAAATAGACGAACCGTAGAATAGCAGAACATGCCATGCAGTAGGTTTGAGCCCGATAAACTCGAATGCATATATTATTCCGTCAGTTAGCCTCCACGTATCATGAAGTGCAAGTCTCCTCGTGGCTGGCACTATAACAAGAGAAATAAGAGCAATAAGCATTTCTAATATGAAGAGCAGAAGGAATGGATTCTTTGTTCTGTCAGATAGTTTGCCGATGACAAGGCTTCCAACAGCGAGACCGCCCATTATCGAGGCTAAAACTATCGAGCCGGAATAAAAAGAAGAACCGAGAAGTAATGTAAATTCCCTTAAAAGGACGACTTCGTAGATCATCGCCGCTGCTCCGGTAGAAAGCAATGTTATTGTAATGACAATGAATACTGCCGTGTGATGTCCATTTACTGTCATGATAGTTAATTAATGTTCATATTTGTTTTATAACCACAGATTACACTGATTTTAAATATTATTGTTTTATGATTTTAAAAAACTATGGATGGAAATTTTCAGGAGACAGTATTGAACCTCGTAAAACAAATACCCGCAGGCAAAGTAACAACTTATGGAGAGATAGCGAGAAGAATAACAGGCTCTGTTCGTGCAGCTCGGGCTGTTGCTCAGGCAGTAGCGAGAAATCCGTACCCCATCGCTATTCCCTGTCATCGTGTCGTTAGAAGTGATGGTGACGTTGGAGGTTATAGTTTGGGTGTAGAGAAGAAGATAAAACTTCTGAGAGCAGAAGGGATAGAAATAGGGGGTAGAAAAGTGTTAAATCTCAAGCATTTTAAAATCAAAATTAATTAAAAATAAAAGGAGAGGAATTTATTTACTTATGCAGCAGTTGTAGCTGTTTGATTCAGCGGTGGAAACATTGGAAGCTCTGTGAATGAGGTGGTTGCATGGAGAAAAGATTATATAGCTTCTAATATTATAATGTAACAAAGTCAAGATAAATAAAAGCGGGGTATTGTAAATGTCAGTAAGAGAAAAGAACGAAATAAAATTCCTGGGGACCGCGGGTGCGAGATTTGTAATGATAACGCAATTTCGCTCTTCTGCTGGTACTGTTCTCAGCTTGAAAGGTACAAATGTCCTTATAGACCCCGGTCCTGGCACGCTGGTGAGATTTGCAGCCAGCAAGCCGCGGATTAATCCTGCTAAACTGGATGCTATTATCCTGACTCATAAGCATTTAGACCATTCCAATGACGTGAACGTAATGATAGAAGCAATGACCGAAGGTGGGTTCAAGCACAGGGGAGTACTTCTGTGTCCGGAGGATGCCCTCTCGAATGAAGGCGATGCTGTTGTTTTGAACTATTATAAGGGACTCCTGGACGGGATAGAAGTGTTAAAAGAAGGAGGAACTTATTTTGTTGGTCACGTTGAGATAAGCACACCTAAAAAGCATGTGCACAGCGTAGAAACCTACGGACTGAACATAAAAGTGAGGGGAGAAACCAAGACAAGAGTCTCTTTTCTCGTGGATACACTCTATTTCGATGGCTTGGAGAATTATTACGATGGAGATGTGCTCGTGATGAATGTGGCAATGTATAAAAGAAGAGAAGGCGTGGACCATCTCTGCGTGGACGATGCGAAGAAGATTATAGAAGCGAGGAGACCAGAGGTTGCGATACTCACGCATTTCGGTATGACCATGCTCAGGAACAAGCCCTGGGAGATAGCAAAGCAGCTAAGCGAAGAGACGGGTGTGGAAGTAATAGCGGCACGCGATGGTATGAAATTCGAGCTGAATCAAGCTTTTTGATGCCATAGAGAGGGCTCTTCGCTCTTTCTTCCTTTTCCTCTTTTATCGCTTTTCAGTC
>JAODGL010000064.1:6475-7314 GCA_025464585.1 Methanosarcinales archaeon | reverse complement strand
GGAGAATTATTACGATGGAGATGTGCTCGTGATGAATGTGGCAATGTATAAAAGAAGAGAAGGCGTGGACCATCTCTGCGTGGACGATGCGAAGAAGATTATAGAAGCGAGGAGACCAGAGGTTGCGATACTCACGCATTTCGGTATGACCATGCTCAGGAACAAGCCCTGGGAGATAGCAAAGCAGCTAAGCGAAGAGACGGGTGTGGAAGTAATAGCGGCACGCGATGGTATGAAATTCGAGCTGAATCAAGCTTTTTGATGCCATAGAGAGGGCTCTTCGCTCTTTCTTACTTTTCCTCTTTTATCGCTTTTCAGTCGCCAAAGACCCTCTCCTAAGTCCTCAATTGCAATTGCAAGCTCCCCTCCCAGCTTATCACTGATCAAAACTTCCTCTTCGATGTCAGAAATTACCGCATCAGATATAACTTCTTGACTCTCAAGCTCTGTCGTGGTAACACATACCTTAAGCGCATCATGAACTACAAAAAAGCGCCTCCTTCCTCCTGCGGTTCCATAGTCTTCCTCCTTTGCATCTGAAGTAGGCCATATTCCAAGTTCCTCTGCAACTCGAAGGGGAATAACAAGTTGTGGTTTTACCGCTTCGAATCCCGAATTCACCAGTGCTGAGGTCTCAACCGTTTTCGCTCCGCTTGCCCTCTTTATCTTTAATCTCACTCGGACCGCCAATTGTCTTCACCTCTTTCTCTTCCTCAATTATCGGATACATGTGCCCAATCCTCGCTTTTATCTCTTTCATCTCCTTTAACCACTCCCTTTACATTAATAACTTATTTATTGTAGTATATATATTTACACTAAAATCTTTCTTTCCGTCT
>JAODGL010000064.1:0-6320 GCA_025464585.1 Methanosarcinales archaeon | reverse complement strand
GGTTTCCTGTCACGCATCGGCGTGAATGGCTTGGGGATGAACGGCTGGATAATAACTTCTTGTATATGCCCGTATTTAGCGTGCAACGACTTAATAGCCTCCAAAGAGAGAAGATGGTCCTCAGACTTTTCTCCTATCCCTATTAACAAGCCGGTAGTGAAGGGTATTTTGAGCGCACCAGCCGCTGCGACCATTTTCAATCTCTCTGCCGGTATTTTTCCGGGTGAGTTCTTATGCGCTTCTACCTCTGCAACTGTTTCGAGCATCAAGCCCATTGATGCATTCAGGGCTCGCAGCTCCTTTAGCTCCTCCATGCTTAGCACACCCAAATTACAATGAGGTAGTAATCCATGCTTTATTGCAAGTTTACATAGCTCTTTTGTATATTCAACAAGAGAGGAATAGCCGTAGTCAAGAATCTTTTTTTTGAAGAAAGGGGCAAGTTTCGCGTGCTCAGGTCTCTCGCCCGCGGTAAAAAGAGCTTCTGTTGCTGCGCCTTTAGCTTTTACGAGCGTCAAAAATTCTTTTTCGCTTATTAAGTAAGCATCGTCAGGGCTGCGAGCTCTGAACCCACAATAGCCACACGCGTTTCTGCATACGTTCGTCACCGGGATAAAGATGTTTTTAGAGTAGGTGATATATTTGTCTTTCATGCATTCTTAAAATTAAAACGAGATAAAGGCGAGATGTTTCAGACTTTAGTGCGCTTTCCACTTCGTGCACTAATTATCTCCCCTATACTTCTCTCTTCTTTTATGCTCCGCAGAGAATCAATGAAATCAAAAAGTGCCTTTGTATAAGGACTGTTCTCATTTATCCTTATCACTCTCGACTTCCCTATTACCAATTCGCATAATATCCCTGCTTCTATCAGGTCTGCGACAGCTTTTCTAATGGTGATGTGGCTCTTGTTGAGCGTGTCTGCCAGCCCTGTGATATTGTTGAAGTATCCATTATTGTGGTAGAACAGGAGAAGAACCCTGAGATGCGTGCTGCTTCCAAACATCTTCTCTAATGTTTCCATCAATTATCTATTTTATTTTAAATATAAAGTATTTTTTTATACGAATACAAATAGGAAATTGCCGTAGAGGACAGAAATAACGAAACCAGCAGTGATGAAAAGAATGAAAGGTAAATCGGGTGTAACCCATACTTCTTCCTCGAGCTTACCCGCATAGGCGTAACTTTTTAGTTCTTCTATTACTCCCCTGTCTATTTCCACACCACCGAAAAGAAACTTCTTTTCTAACTTCCCCTCTTTCTCCTCATACGAATGAATTAATCTCGTGTGCTTCAGGTCGGTAAGTTTATCAACGTGCAATTTATAGCCAATGAAGAGTAATCCGGGATTTTTTCTCCGCTCTTCAGGGCGTAAATTCAGCAGATTATAAAAAAACAGGGCGAATGAAACAGTTAAAGCCGGGATGGTAGCGTTTAAGAGCGTAGAGATGGCAAAAGGGAAAAGTACGAGTCCGGTGTTCAAGGATGAAGAAATAGGGAAATGATGAGAAAGAAAGTGAAAGGAGGGATGCGTTGGAATGAGCAAGGAAATGCAGATGAGCGATTTCGCATCCGCACCACCAAAAAGGTTTAATCTGAAGCAGAGGTAGGAGAGTGCAGAGGTGAGAAGGAGAGAGAAACTCAAAGAGATAAGGAAAGGTATGCGGTGGATAAGGAGATTATACGAAGCAACGGGAACGCCCACAACAATCATGAGCAGCCAAAGCCTGTTCGTTACGCTTCTGCTCTTTATATCATGCCATGAGGCATAAATCAGGCATGAAAAGCAAAATATTATGCCAAGAATGTCTGATTCGAGCATCTCTTATCATCAAATATTATCTTGCAGTTGTTTATATGTTTTTCCACTCAGATTAGGGAGGTATATACATCTATATTAAGCGAAGAAGCAATGGCTTTTGCTTTATCCTCAACGAAGGGGCTAATTAGAATTAAAGGTTGATTCCGCCAATACCCCCCATCGGGAGCCTACTGCCGAGACTGTAACATCCAATTTATCTACCCTTCTTACAAGTTCTTCCAACCTCTTTGTAAGTTCTTTTATCGCTACCGAATGCGCCTCTAAGATCCTGGAATGCTCTTCAAAGCGGAGATTGAAATCCTCTCTAAGAGATTTTATCCACTGTTCACTACAAAAGCTCGTGGCATTGGCTTAGGGCTTTCGCGGTGCAAGAAATATGTGGAAGCACATGGGGGGAGATAGAGGTGGAGAGCGAAGTAGGTAAGGGAACTAAATTTGTTGTTAAACTACCTGTTTCCGAATGAAAAATATTATAGACACAGATTAACGCAGATTAACACGGATGAAAAGAGCAATGCCCTTAGCCCAGCTCAACAAATAAAAGAAAAATCTGTGTCTTAAATAGAAGGGGGTTATACCTTATATACAATAAAAAAGCAGAAAAAGTATGACGTTTGGTTTGAATGCTATGGACATAGAGATGAAGAAAACGCATATACTCGTGGTTGAGGACGATGCAGAAATGCGTGAGACGTTGAGCGACATACTATCGGAAGAAGGCTACGAGGTAAAGACCGCGGGAAGGGGCAAAGAAGGTTTAGCTCTTGCAAGAGAAGAAAAGTTCCCTATTTGCTTAATAGACTTGAAGCTCCCGGACATCACGGGAATAGAGGTATTAAAGGGGCTGAAAGCTCTCAATCCTGAAACCTATCCGATTATAATCACCGCTTTTGCATCCAGGGATACGGCAATAGAAGCTTTGAAAGCCGGTGCATGTTATTACATCGAGAAACCTCTGAACATAGAAGAGTTGCTGGCAGCGATAGAACACGCTTCGGCTGAACAGCAGTTGCTGGAGGATAAGAAAAGGGCGGAAGAGGAGTATCGCTCCCTCGTGGAGTCCACCGACGATTCCGTGTATCTGGTGGACAAGAATTGCAGGTATCTGTTCATGAACGAAAAGCATATATCGAGGTTGGGATTGTCAAGAGAAGAAATTCTGGGACGTCCATATGACGCTTTTCATTCGGCAGAAGAAACGAAAGAGTTTGCTGAAAAGGTCAAGCGTGTATTCGATACAGGCATCTCGCTCCAGCATGAATATAAAGAGGACGAAGAGAGCTGGTATCTTAAAACGCTAAGCCCTGTTAAAGACCCAGAAACAGGCAATGTAATTGCGGTCACGGTGGTTTCAAAGGATATTACCGGGCTGAAGCGTGCGGAGAAGGAGCTGATAGAAACGAGGGATTATTTGAATAATATTATTGAGAGTTCTGCGGACAAAAATGGCGTGCCGATTGGCACTGTCCGTGTGGGCAGAGATATAACAAAAGAAGTGGAGCTGGAGGAGCGGCTAAAAGCAGAGCGGGACAAGTTAAAAGAATCACATAAGTTCCTCGAAACTGTTATTGATAATATCCCGGATACAATCACCATCAAAGACTCGCAGCACCGGTTCGTGCTGGTCAATCAGGCATATTGTAACATAACAGGGCTTACCAGGCACGAAGTAATTGGTAAGAAGGGTGAATACAGGGAAACAATTGATGAAGTATTTCAAACTGGAAGGATGATAGAGAGCCCTGAACTTACTTATACCGATGCTGAAGGTGTTAGGCGCTATGTGCATACCAAAAAGGTTCCTTTAACTGACGAGTCGGGCAAAATAACGCATGTTATGACGATAAGCCACGACATTACCGAACATAAGCGAGCGGAGGAGGAAAGGGAGCAACTAATAAAGGAGCTTGAAAAAAAGAACGCGGAGATGGAGTGGTTCACCTACATGGTTTCTCATGACTTGAGGTCGCCACTTGTTACCATCCAGGGTTTTGTTGGCATGCTAAGAAAAGATTTAGAACGTGGCGAAATGGAAAGAGTGGAGAAAGACCTTAAATATATAGAAAACGGTGCTACGAAGATGGACCGCCTGTTGAATGACACGCTGAAACTGTCCCGTATCGGTCGTGTAGCGAACCCGCCGGAAGATGTGCCGTTTAGCGAACTTGTTCAGGAAGCCCTGGAGGAAACCGCAGAGCGAATAAAATCGAGCGGGGTTGAAGTATCGGTGGCTGAGAGCTTCCCTGCTGTTCACGTAGACCGGATGAGGATAGTTGAGGTGCTGGTGAACCTGATTGAGAACAGCATAAGTTACCGCGGTGATAATCCCACTCCAAAAATAGAGATTGGTTATCGCCGCGCGGATGGCGAAGAGCCGGTGTTTTTTGTGCGCGATAATGGGATAGGAATAGACAAGAGCCAGCAGGAGAAGGTCTTCGGACTTTTCTTTAAGGTGGACAATAGGAGCAAGGGGACAGGTGCCGGGTTAGCTATCGTGAAACGAATAATTGAGGTGCATAACGGTAGGGTATGGATAGAATCCGAGCCCGGTAAGGGGTGCACCGTTTGTTTTACGCTGCCGGTTGCGGTTTAGCCACCATCGCGATCACAAACACCGTCCCGGCTATAATCCATGTTTCAATCCATACCTCTCCGCTCATCAAAAAGATAAAACTCTATCAACAATTCTTAACAAATTTAGCAATATTTGAAACTGAACTGAGCACAATATAAAAAAATTAGCAGTAATCCGAAAATATTTATAGGGCGAAGAGAAAGAATATAAAGAGTGTACAAAAATGAAAGGCAACCCCGCGGTAATCCTGCTCGTCGAAGATGATGAAGCACATGCAATGCTTACAATGCGCACCCTTGAAGATGAAAAGATTGCGAATGAGATTCATTGGGTGGTTGATGGAGAGGAAGCGGTGAACTATCTCTTCCGCCGTGGTAAATATGCAGATAAGGGAAAAAGTCCTCGACCTGATTTGATTCTGCTCGACTTACGACTGCCAAAACGCGATGGACACGAAGTGCTACGGGAAATAAAAAAATCTAACGATTTGAAGCATATACCGGTGGTGGTGCTCACCACTTCGGAGAGCGAAGGCGACATGGTTAAGGCATACAGCAATTATGTCAACAGTTATCTTGTAAAGCCCATAGACTTCGGTGAGTTCACAGAGATGATAAGAGAATTGGGTTTTTACTGGCTTATCTGGAACAGGCATCCCTGAAAGGTGGAGAATTGCTCAATTTAAGCAATATTATCAGAACATAGAAAAGTTTATATAACCCATCGACTATATAATATTTTTTAATGGAAGAGGCATCTAAAACTATTTTGTTGATTGAGGATGAAGAAGCACATGCTGAACTTGTCCGCAGGGCGTTTGGGGGAACCGACTCTAAATGGGAGATTCATCACGTTGTAAACATCAACGAAGCATTAAAATGGCTGGAAGAAAATGAAAGCAAACCGCCTTTTCTCATCATTTCCGACTATCTCTTACCAGATGGTACGGGGTTGGACATTGCTAAAGGAGCGACAAGCCCGGAGGAAGTAGGCATCCCACTTATCATCCTGACAGCATTTGGCTCAGAACAACTGGCAGTTCGCTCACTCAAATCCGGTGCCATGGATTACGTAGTGAAGAGTGCAGAGGAGTTACAGGAGCTTCCATGGACTGCTGAGCGTGTGTTACGTGAATGGGAGCACATTAAGGAGCGGCGGAGGGTAGAGAAGGAGCTGGAGCGGTATGTGAGGGAATTGGAAAGAGCAAACCGAGACCTGGAAGATTTTACGTCCACCATATCGCACGACTTGCAAGCGCCATTACGCTCTATTCAAGCTTTTATTTTTCTTCTCATGGAAGATTACGCCACTTTGCTTGATGAAACAGGACGTGAATACTTAAATAAGGTGAAAGAAGGAGTGGAACGAATGAGTGTGCAAATAGAAGACCTTCTTACGTTGAGTCGCGTAGGGCGAAAATTCACCGAGGTGGAAACGGTGGACCTGAATGAGCTGCTGGAGGAGATAAAAACTGATTTAAGTGCGCGAATCGAGGAACGAGGTGGGGAAGTAGTGGCAGGGAAGTTACCAACTGTTTCCACGCAGCGTGTCTGGATGAAGGAACTCTTCATGAATCTTATTGACAACGGATTGAAGTTCAATCGGTCTGATAAGCCAAAGGTGGAGATTAGCGGTAAAGAATCGGATAAAAATTACCTGTTCAGGGTGAAAGATAACGGTATTGGCATCGAAGAGGGACACCTGGACAGAATCTTCAATCTATTTGAAAGGGTGCATACATCGTCTGAATACGAAGGTACCGGAGCAGGATTGGCAATCTGCAAGAAGATCGTGGAAGAACTGGGAGGTGATATTTGGGTGGAGAGCAAACCAGGGGAAGGGAGCACGTTCTGTTTTACCTTGCCAAATTACAGGTAAGGAAGTTACTCAATAGATAGTGGAAAATCCCAAATCACAAGC
>JAODGL010000194.1 GCA_025464585.1 Methanosarcinales archaeon | reverse complement strand
ACTGCGTCATCGTATTTCCCCTCTTCTATTCGCCGAGACGCGTTGTTTAATAAATCTGGGATCATCAAGTCATATTTCCTCCATTCTTTCCTTTCCATTTCTAACAAGAAATTTCTGTTTCTATCGATATTGACCAATGAATTGTCAAAAGTTCTCAAAATTTCCAATGCCTTTTTATGATTGAATTTGTCCCACGTAGAATAACCGTTTACCAATTGCTCGTATCTCTTTAACCTTTCAACGATCTCAGGATCGAATGTCAATTCTCCCAGCCTATCTATGATTGCTGAGCAAGATTCATATTGATGGGAGTTGAATAATTCTTTAATCATCTTCTCTTCCATGTCAACGAAAGCCTTCACGGGTTCAGAAGTTATCACCCTTTCAGATCCTCTTATAACAATATTATTTTTGCCTCTCTTTCCACTGACGTAACTCAAGGTACAAAATTCTCTTGTTCCTGCAAGAACAACTCCAGCACTCATAGCTTTCGTCCCAGATGTAAAATCCACGGTTACATCGTAGCCCTTTCTTTTAAGTTCCTTAACGCTTTGAGAAGCTTGCTCGTAGATTGAATTCACATCGCTCATATCTTCAATAGTCGCCAATTCATAATCTGGCATATCCGGATATTGATTCTTGATCTCTGGGATAGTCTTTTTTTCGCTCTCTTCGGTTGCAAAAAATACCACATAGTCCGGATTACTGTTCTTTATGGATTTAACTATGCCATGCGCCAAACTCTCAGTAGCTCTCTTTTCATCAACTCCTAATCCCGTTCCTACAGTTATTATCATTGCTTTTTTCATCTCAAATCACCAATTTTTATCTTTACCCATCCCAAAGGATATTTTGGCTTCCCGTCTTTAAATACTATTCGACGTGTTTTGGGAAATTCTCTCACGAAAAATGGTTGATTCCTTCTCTTTCCCAAACTAAACTTCTTTCGCACTCCAAAGAAATCAAAATCTGTCTCTTTTTCCAATAATCTACCAACGGTCATCCCATGCCAGCCAGAGCCCCATGCTAAATGAAGCAAGAACGATTTCTCTTCTCTTCTTCCTCTCACCTTTTCATAAAAGTCCAAAACTTTATCAAGTTCTCCTGGCGTGTTATACTGCTTGAAAAATCTTATTTCATCCTCAATAAAATCATTCACAAATTCATTGCATATCTCCGGTATTTCTCTTACCAGCCCCTTTTTGCTTTCAAAATGCAACTCTCCTGCCGCATCTCCTTCAAGCAAAAACTCATCAACTTTCATTTCCAATTCCAGTCTCGTCTTCGGCTTTAACGCCTCGACAAACGTGTAAAAGTTCTTCCAGTTGTGACCCCGCGGCGTGGTAGTTAATGTTCGCACTTCTTCTATTTCCAAGCTCCCTACACCAACCGCACTGGTATCTGAGACTTGCAATGCCTTAAAAATGTCTTTTGTGGGGTCTTTACCAAAAACAAATTCTTCTATCTTATCATCAACCCATCTTTTATCAACCCTGTTCCTTTGCCTTACCAAACTCTTCAAATGGCTTTTAGCTCTGTTGAATTTATCCGCATCGTTCTTCAGAACCCACCACAGAATCGCTGTTCTTAGCGCTCCTTTCACCGAACTGCCGGGAATATACACTTCATCCTTCGTCTTTATATGTTCCCTCACTTCACTGCTTCGACTGCCAATCAATCCTTGCAGGCTCGTTCTCGTTGATTGTGGAATATCCAGCGCATATCTAAGATGCTCCTTCGTAAGTTCTGGTGCAAATTCACCAAGATAAAGTGCTCCTCCCTTTGCCCCCTCGATAAATCTATCGGTCTCAAATCGTTCATCCTCAAATAGCCCATCCATGTCTGCACGATAAAATTTATCTTCTACAACATACTCAATCGGGCTTATTGTCCCTCCACTACCTACATGAACGGGGGAAATCAACTCTATTTCATACCTCACTCGCACACACCTCCCATCGGCACTGCAAACGCATATCCATACCTGTAAACCTCGTGTAAATCAATCCCTTCCGGCTTAACGTTCGCCAATCCGCCATATAAGTCTGTATCCGCGGATTTAAACACCGAACCTTCCGCAAACATCCTCACCGTTCTCCGCCTCAGATTCTTCGCTTCCATCGAGTAAATCCATCCGCCCCTGTTTATCAACTCGTAGTATCTGTCTTTTAGCATGGATAGTTCCTCTTCTCCGGGATAATATAACGAAAGCGTAACAAAATGACTTCCAGGCTCTAAATTCATTTTTATCTCTTTAAATCCCACTTTAAATTTAAACAATCCTTTACCGTAAGTTCGGTCTCCGCCGATTCCTTCGTCCCCAAGCACTCTTATTGCCGCCTCCACCTTTTGCTCGTATTCTTTCGTTCGCGAATCCATCAGGAAATAAAGACCACAATCCTTTGCAAATGATACCTCACCAAAATGGTAAATATTTGATACACTTGTTTTTCTGTCTATCGCAACTCTCGGAACCTCCTTTTTCGCATAAAATTTTATTCCTTTGTTCTCTTTCACACCAAATCGCTTTCTTTCCTCTCCCACTTCCTCATCAGTAAGAAGAAAGCCTTGAATGATGTTCTCATCGTTAATATAATCCTTTAGCCTGCTCTCTTCCCCTGTCATATTCCAAAATATTTCCTCAGAAACAAATTTCACCCGCTTTAACCTTTTTAAAATGTCAAATTTGTCTATCTTCTCTTTCTCTTTCCTCTCAGCATTTAATCCTTCTATTACTCCACCATCCACATATTTATCCCAGTTTATTGACAACGGTAAAGGAAAAGTCAATATTTTGTCTGCATATAAGAAAGCAGAAGAGATTAAAAAAGGTGGCTCGCGGTCTTTAAATAGCTTTAAGGCTTCTGTCAGCTCTTCTTCGCCATAAAGCAATCTGTATGCATTACATATCGCACTGAACAATGTATCTGAATGGATATAATCCGATGTGTGCTCCAGAACACCCTCCTTCTCTCCGAGGTGAAAATGAGCTCTGGGTTCCAGTTTGTATACTTTCATGCTATTTGATTTCTTCTCTTATCGCTTCGAAGTTCTTTACTATGCTCGCTGGTGTCTTATATTCCCCATTTATTGGCTCTTTCTCCTCAATGTCCACTTCCCCGTTCTCATAATCCGCCTTTGAGTTCCAATATACGCCCATGTCCTCAAATTTAACCTTCCCATATCCTCTTGAACCACTTCCTCCCAGATAATCGTGCTCTAAGAGTTCCATCGCCTTGAATACTTCCTTCAAATTGCTCTTATCCGATTTGTTAAAGATATTGTATATCATCCCGAACTCGAATTCTGCCCCTTCTGGAACCCTTTCCATCTGTCTCGGATTCGCTGCTGATGTTATTCTATCTATTACGTTCTCAAATTTCACTTCTGTAAATTCCAGGTCTGTTTTCAGTTCCATCAAGTTTTTCACACTCTCTTCTGAAAGCATCGCATCCTGGACTATCAAGCGAGTGGGCGTAACATTCTCCTTATCTATTTTTATCGCATTTTCACCCGGAGATGAATAAGGTTTATCCCTTGTTGTCCTTCCAAATATATTGCAGACCACGCAGTCAGGGTCATTGCACATGTGTATGCTTATTTCGTTTGGCACTACCCATATCCTCTTATCATCGGTAGCCAATCCATTTGCCTTTTCCAATAGCGAACGCATTTTCCCTTTTAGCGATGAGCCGGGAATGTAGGGTTTCCCTTCTGCATCCTTTATCACAGGATTATCCACGCCCCCTATATCCAATCCAACCGTTGCACCGCCGATACTCAAGCCCGTTTCCGCCTTTATCTTTCCCGTTATCAATATTTTACCCTCAAAATTTATTTCGTCCATTTCTCTCCTCCTATTCTTTTCCTCCATGATACCGATGATACGCCAGTATTGCCTCGAAGAAATTTCTGAAATTCTCAAATTCCTTTTCATTGCTCGTTCTCTTTATGCACTCGTCCAGTACTTCCTGTAAATCCACTATAGGTCCAACCAACTTTCCTTGTGAGATTTTTCCGTGTCTGCCAGCAGTGTAAGCCATTTTTGGTCTGAGAAGATTCAATCTATCCCCATCATACTCCCTCATCCGCTTTACTTCACTGAATATACTCCTTATCTGAGATGCAGATAGTCTTTCACCCAGGTGTTTGCCTAATTTCTCTGCATTCTCTACCAATTTCTCGCTATCACCCGCCAGTATGGCTCGTACTTCTCCCTTTATTCCTTCTATTATTCCCTCTCCCATTTTTCTCACCCTATTCCTTTCTTGTCAAAAATTCCACCCACCGCACTGCGATGGGCAAATACTCTATATTCTTACGAATGAGTTCCTCTGTTTCTTCCAATAACTGTTCATTCTCCTTTGACACTTTTGTTCTCGCTATAACATACGCCAATAACCATCTCCACCTCCCGTATCGGTCATCATACCTCGCCGAAGTTTCTCCATGCTTTAATCGTTGTCTTCTATATTCGTTATAAATCTCATTTAATTTTTGTAAAAAACCACGTGATATGCCCGCATCAGCAAGAAGCTTCTTCAAATTTACCTTTAATTCGGCAATCTCTCCACTAAACTTATTCCATTTTATTGGCATATCCAGAAATGTGACGCCGTCTTTCTCTTCCAGTCCCTTTGACTTATCTAAAGCATCGCCAGCCAGATACGCGACTTGATACAACGGATATTTCTCTGATGGCGCTATTGTAATACCCGCAGATAAGGTGATACACGGATTTCTGCACGTGAAAACCCTGAAATCGTCATATATCCTCTTCCCGATCTCCGGCATCTTATCCCACGCTCCAACTATGAATAAATCGTCTCCTCCAGAGTAGATCGAATACACTTTGCCCCTGTATTCCTCATCTTCACATATCTTCTCCATCCACCCGCTGAAGAAGAGCGAAAGCATGGAACTTAGATTCGACACCCTTGAAATCGTTCTGTCCTCGCCTAAACCCGCTCCAAATATCTTACCGAGATTATCTACGTCGGCTCGCAAGACCGCCCAATTTTTTATCCCCTCTGAATCTTTAGCCAGATCGCTGAACTCTTTTATTTCTTCTTTTTCGTAAATTTTACCTTCAATATCCGGGATTTCACGTATTGCATAAGGGGTTTCTTTTGCTAAAAACTTGAAACCAGAGGAAATACGTGACTTTAAATGTTTTACTACTACATCACGCAATGAATCCCAATCCAAGAATTTTGTGTCATTCAGCTTGTAAATGCAAATATGCTCTGCATCTACTCTTTTTATGCCCTCTCCTATTTCAGAATGAAATTCGTACTTGAAACCAAACTCGGACAATAAATCTTCCCATGTACCCTTTTTTACTCTTCCTCTCTTATCATTGACAATTTCAAGAATGTATTTAGCTTCTGAAAGTTCTTTTGCAAGCTCTTCTAAACTCCTGCAGAAATTACATCTCTCTCCTTCCTCTATCTCGATACCGCAAACATCGCAAAAGGGCTTGGTTCCTCCTTCATCAAAAGGTCCAAAAATCTCTTCGTATCTCTCAAAAATCTCTTCAAACTTCCTCTTTTTCCTTTCTGCTATTTTTCCACCAATATCTATCCATGCCTTGCCAAACTTATCCTTTTGAAAATCATCAGCAGATAAACGAAGCCAATCGAGCACTAAATAAAGTTCCCCTCTATGAGTTTCTAACAATCTTTCCGCAATTTCTGCCCTTATTATTTTTAAATCGCGCTCTACAATGCTGGGAGCGAGAATATAAAAATGCCCACCACCACAGTAGAGCAAATTTGTAAGAGGTAATTTCAATTCTCGAAGAATATGCTTTGCAATACTCTCCGAGAGAAGCTCTAAGTAGAACGACCTACCTCGTAAACCCTTCGCAGCTCCCTCAGAGGTGATAGAATAAATAAACTTCTGAACACCGGAAATATCTCCCTCTATGAGGATAAATTTGGTGGAATTTAATGCGCTTTCCTCTTCTTTGTTTAATTCTTTTTTCCTCCGTCTTTTTTCAATACCTCTTATCACGTTATTAAGATACTGCTCATCGGCGGCATCGCACAGACAGGAGGCAATCGCACAGGTCGTCTTCAAATGGTCAAATAAGGAGACATCAGGGACATCTTTCCAGACTGCCGATGGCACGCACCACGTATATTTCCACAATAGATAATACAAAGTATTGAAATAAGCATCAAAATCATTTATCGCTCTTATCTGCTCAACTTCTTTTATAAAATCTTCCCATGCACCTTCGGAACCACGCCTTAAATCCGCTCTCAATTCATCCTGCGGACACGGGAAAATGGCTTCCCTGTTCAGTTCCAGCTTATTTACCGTGTAACAGAGTTCAGAACCGGGTCTGCCTTTTCCAATATCAATACTGGAAAATATAGACATCAGCGGTGTACTCTTACGTTCGCCCTTATCCTCCGTTTCACGACGCTCACCTGACGAAAGCCAATCCGCGCATATAATGGTCTTCTCCGTTTTATACCCCGCCGCATACCGTACATTGGAATCATGATGCATCGCGACTATACCCGCTGCACCCTGCCACTGCTCCGGCACATATTCCTGAATG
>JAODGL010000145.1 GCA_025464585.1 Methanosarcinales archaeon | reverse complement strand
CACGAGGCTCTTCTTTCCTCAAATTAAAACAGTTTATACAGAGATTCTCAGAAATAGTCTCTTCTAACCATTTCTCGTTTTTATTCTTGCAATTGTCGCACAGTTTATCTAAAGAAAATGGATACTCTTCTTTCTTCACTGCATCCTTACAGTTCTCACAAAGATTGTCATATACATAATCTCGAGGGAACTCCTTTGTTGCCTCATACATCTGGCAGAGGTCACAGATATGCTGTATCTGAGTGGTTAATCCTGGACACACTACCTTCTCAGAATAATCAAATTTCTTCGCACCTCTGAATTTGTTTGAATTCCTTCGTTCGAATCTTGTCTTCACAGCTTCAGGGGTGGGATATGCCTCGTATAACACTGCTTGTGCCTCTTCTGTATCAAGATACAGGCTCTCTTCCATTTTATCAAAAATGCCCGTTATGTCTTTATTCGCTGGAAGAACTGCCAAAAATTCGTCTGAGGTACAAAATAGTACTTCATCTCTTTGCTTTAAAGAATTTACCATTTTTTCCTCTGAAGTGAAGATATTCAAATCCCGTGCTCTAACCGGTGCCAGATGGAATCTAATTTTTCCACGAACGAGCTTTAGCATATAATTACTTTCCGCCTTTTTTACATCCCGTATTTGTCTAAGTGTTGTTTCATTATCTTTGATGTCATCCTTATACTTTTCAAAAAATCTGTAAAGTTTCCCAACAAGTTTCGAATGGGTATAAAGAGAAGTAACGTTTAATCCTGGCAACTTATCTTCCGGGCATTCTCTTAATTTTTTGCCGTATTTCTCAAAATATTGATTACAATCGTTGGACGAATAGCTGTTTACAAAATCAATTAATTCTAAGAATTCCTTGCTATCCGATATTAATTGTGTTACCTCCGCCTTTGTATTCCATAGTTTACAGATACTTGGTTTTTTTCGCTCTTCATCTTTTTTCACTTTTTCAAATTCTTTTTTCTCTTCTTCTTGGAGCATTCTCGACACAGCAGATGCCATGCGATCTGATAGTCTTAGTAAAAAGAGGTCTAAATCACCACGATATCTGTCGGGGACTTCATGATGATACTTTATAGCTTTCCAATTAGCGTTTTCCCATATTTCAGTTTTGTATGAGTCATTAATATCGGCGAAATCATGCCCTTTCCCCATTATGGCACCATCAACCAGCTTCCCGATATCATGCATCTCAGGAACCAAATCGTCACTCATGTTCTCCACTTATGCTTTAATTAAATCCCTTGTTTTTATTTAATTAAATCTCTTCTTTTCTCTTAATCCGTTTCACCGTCCCGAACCCACGTGAAACCGATTTACCAAGCCCCATATAATCAGGAATCGCGAAATTCGCCATGAACCTGCCCAGAAACCCGATGAACGACGTCCCTTTAAGCTCACAGTTACACACGCGCAGCCCACCAATAGCAACCTTTATCTCCTCCAGCACCACATAATTCAGCCCTTTCGATGCCGATAGGATATTGCCAATGAGCGTCCTCCGTAAAAGTTCTCTTCGTGCTTCCCTACCGGATTCCAAATAGCGTTGATAGTTGTTCTGACTCAACGCGAGCCAGGGTGTAATGAATTCATAGGTTATTAATTCTGTGGAAATGCCGAATGCCTCTTCTTTTAATGCTATGCCGCGTTCTACAATGGTGTATGTATTTTCGCCTAATCTTATCTCTTCGTATTTGTCGTATATCTCTTTTAACACTTCTGCCCCTTCTTCTATGCCCAATACGAGCGGAACACCGTATATCATTTTGTACTGGATAAGCGGATACCGATAGAGTAGTTTGTCCACGTCTATATGCTGATGCAGTAACGCGTATTCGTTAAACCGCGTGGCGAAGAAACCTCTTAACTTCGCTGCGGATTCTTCTACTGGTCTGTCCGACCTCAGGGTTAGACGCAGGGTTTTTAGGTGCATTTTTATACCATCTACTATTAAATATAATAATACTATTGTGATATTGGTAACGCAATGAAATGAAAACCGTAACGTTTGAATGCGAAACGGTCACGCCGATGTTCCTCGCGGGTGCCGATGGGCGCACTCCGGAGTTGAGACCTCCTTCGGTTAAAGGCGCGATGCGGTTCTGGTGGCGGGCGATGAATGGGCACCTATCGCTTGAAGATTTAAAGGATAGGGAAGGTGAGATATTCGGCGCAAGTGATGAGAAGATAGGGAAGAGCAAGTTTAGTATAAGGGTAAAACCGCATAAGCTTCTCTCATCTAAAGATAAATTACCCATTCACCCCGTTACTACCCCCCGAAAGAAGAGTTTTGAAATCAGCATATTAGAATATCTTGCTTATGGAACCCAAGAATACATGCTCCCAAACAAAAAATTCTCAGTAATTATTTCTCTGCCTGATGAGTTAGAAAAGGAGGTTATTAATGTGCTTAGAATATTATCAACATTTGGTGGGCTGGGGTCAAGGTCAAGAAATGGTTTTGGCTCATTCCGGATTCGGGCAATGAACGATGAAGATGATGATTTTTATTTTAACTTGAAAAAGAGCCATTATTCATCTGAATTACCAAAGTATTCTGCATTTTCACAAAAAATGCGATTATGGAGAACACAGAAATGCAGTAAATGGGATGATGCATTGGCAGAATTGGGAATCGTGTATAGAGGAGCGAGAGGAAGAATTGAGAACAAGCATCACTATGAAAAAAGGCAATATATCGGTGCACCTATCATTGTAAATAAACAGCAAATGTCAAAATTGGATCGACACGCTAAACCATACTTTATGTCAGTTCATCATGAAGGTGGTAATTACGTGGGTTATATTTTGTATTTACCCTCAAAGTATGGTTACGGGAAAGAAGGTTTGAACGATTCAGAGGAAACTAAACTTTTTGAAGATGCTTGTAGTTCGTTAAATCAACATTTGTCATATAAACTTGAGGAGGTGACTCTATGACGCAACAGCAGCATCTGTTCTTATTCACCATCACCCCGGTGCAATCGTTCATCGCTCAGGCGAGGAAGACGCAGGATTTATATGCCGCCAGTTTCTTCCTCTCTCATCTGATTGATTCCGCTATGAACAGATTAGAAAGTTCTCTTAGCAACAAATGCGAATTCATTTTCCCGCGCAAAAGCATACCGTCCAAGCCTAACCGTTTTATCGCAAAGGTGCAATCTGATGATATAGAAGAAACAGGTAAGGGTTTAAGAGGGTACGTAGAGAAGGAATTTGATAAAATAGCGAAGTCTGCATTGGATTCTCTAAACATCTCATACGAAGATAAGCTTAGAGAAGCTTTCCGGAAACAGATAAAAGATTTTCTTCAGGTTCATTGGGTTTCTCTTTCCCTGGCTGAAAACGATTATGCGAACAATTATGACAAACTTGAGTGTTATCTCGGCGCAGTTAAAAATGTGAGAGTTTTTGGACAATTGGATGAAACAGGGAGAAAATGCTCTCTATGTGGGGAACGGAATGTTCTGTTTTACAGATTGACCGACGATGAAGAGAAGAGAGGGGGCTTGAAATTAAGAAAGGACGGGCTGCTGAATAAACTGTATGTGAAAAGAGAAGATGTTAAAGTTTTTAATGCGAATGAGAACATGAAAATCCAGAAAGGCGAAGGACTCTGTGCTGTTTGTTTTGTGAAACGATTCGCGGGAGAATATTTTGAAGGGCATTACACGAAGCATTTTCCTTCTACGGCTGCGATTGCCGCTATGAATTGGCTATCAAATATCGCAGATAAAGAAAAAAGGAATTATAAGGCTTTCTTTAATAATTTCGATGAACAGTTGTATTATGAAGAAAATTTGAGAGAAGAATATCTGCGTAGATATGGATATTTTAATGGTGAAAAATCGCTGAATGATGCAAGGACGCAATTGAGGATGTTCTACAATATAGAAGATAAAAATGGCAATAAGATAGGTAAACCACCTGAATATTATGCTCTCATTATGTCTGATGGAGACAATATGGGCGAATGGTTTTCCGGGGAGTTTTTAGAGGATGAAGAAAAGACGAATTTGAAAGCGTTTCATAAGAAGGTATCAGAAGAACTTGGTGATTATGCCAAAAAGGCAGATGAAGAAATTCGCCGCCAGAAGGCAGACTCGTCTATGCAGGTGGCGATGATGTGCTTGCTTTTGTTAATCTGAACCATTTATTTGATGTGCTGATAAAATTAAGGAAGGAATTCCCCAAATTCGAAGAGTTGGGGTTCGCCATAAAAGATAATTATAAATCCACGGCATCGGCGGGTATTGTGATTGCACATTATAAAACTCCGCTTTCGGAAGTATTGAAATGGGCAAGAAGGATGGAACATGAAGCAAAAGAAGATGGTGGGAGAGACGCTTTCGCAATTGCCGTTCTTAAACGCGCCGGTGAGACCGCCAAGACAATATGGAAGTGGGAGTTAGACGATAAAAGAGAAAGCAAAAAGATAAAACTTCTTAAGAATCTGGTCAATGAATTGCAGGATGAGATGGCAGGATTTTCTAATACATTTATAAGGAATCTCAATGTTGAATTGTATAAACTTGGAGAAATTGAAAACCCGCTGCTGGCAACAGAGCTTAAAAGAATGCTTAATCGGGCATCGCAGCTAAAAAGCGATGATGATAATAAAAAGAGAAAAATAGACGAATGGCAGGAGAAACTATCCAATCTCTATATTGATTCGCCGCATATTAAAGATATTAGAAGAGAACCTAATTTTCTTTCTTTTTTAAATATTGCTGATTTTCTGGCGAGGAGAACAAAATGATAATAAAAATAAAGCCATTGGACACGCTATTTTTCAGGGATGGTAAACCGTTTACGATGGGCGAAGAGACATGGGCAAACGGCGTGTTTCCACCTTATCCATCGGTGATTTACGGCGCTTTGCGAAGTGCTTATTTCTCTGACCATATTGACGAACTTGAAAAAGCAAATGATGTGGATGACCCGACTGTGGATGACCCGACAAAGGATTTGAAGATAAGAGGCATCTGTCTTTTAGAAGACGATGATATTTACTTGCCACTACCCAATGACTGTGTAAGGAGGAAAGGAGATAAAGAGGTTTTTGTTCTATCTATGGGTGAGTTAGAAGATGTAAAGAGCTCCTGCACAACTCCGTATGTACTGAGGAGTGATGATGTGGTGGAGAATGTGGATGGAGGCTTAATCAATCTGGATTCGTTGAGAGGATACTTAAAATGCACTGAGAATTCGTTCTCTACTACGCCTAAGCTGGCGGATATCGTATTACCTGAGCCGAAGATAGGCATTGGCATTGATAGTGAAACAGGGACGAGCGAGGAGGGCAAGCTCTACCGTGTGGATATGAGAAGATTGAAGAACAAAGAAGGAAAAAGTATCAGCATAATCGTTGATTTCGATGGTCTGGACCTGCTGGAAAGGGGATTAATGAAGCTTGGTGGTGAAGGCAAAGCCGCATCCTATGAAAGGTATGGCAGAGATATTACGGTTGATGCTTCTATTACTGCTGGAAACATATTTAAGATATACCTCTCCACACCGGCGATATTCAAAAACGGCTGGCTGCCTGGATGGATAGATGAGACGACCTTGGAAGGAAGCTACAATGGGCTAAAACTGAAACTGCTTACGGCTGCTATTGGAAGACCAGCGCATATTGGCGGTTTTGACATGAAAAAAGGAATGCCCAAACCAATGTTCAAAGCCGTGCCTGTGGGAAGTGTATATTATTTTGAGCATGAAGGTGACATTCAGGATGTTATAGACACCTTCCATGGAAAGGCGATATCGGATTATTATAATAAACAGGGGTTTGGCATAGCGTATGCAGGGGGTGTAAAGAGTGAGTAGGATGTTACTTCTATTTTCTCATGCGTTAACCGAGGAGCAAAAAAGGGATGCTAATAATTCGTTAGGCGTGAGCGAGTTTGTAGCATTGCCGGATGATTTACAGTATTTGTGGATGAATATCCCACCCGCGATACCGCAATTAGCCGACTATCTGAAACCTGTTCGTAGGTGGATTAAGGAGACCGGGAATCATGGCGATTATGTGCTCATCCAGGGCGACCCCGGGGCATCGTATTTGATGGTTAATTTCGCATTCTCCGCGGGTTTGATTCCTCTTTATTCTACGACTGAACGAAAGGTGGAAGAGGAACAAATGCAGGATAATACGGTTAAATCCAAACGTGTATTCAAACATAAGATGTTCAGAAGGTATGAAAAAGGGGGCGGATATGATGA
>JAODGL010000192.1 GCA_025464585.1 Methanosarcinales archaeon | reverse complement strand
AAATTGAATAAAGCGCATATCTAACCAAGGACGAAGTCAGCCAAAGTGCGGCATTGGACCGCGGATAGGTGTATGTCCTGAAGCGAAGGGAGTATGAGTGAAAAATGGAAAACAAAAAACTTTAAATAGGACACAGGAATAAGAGAAGAGTGAGGACGAACTTAACATAGGTGTTTAGGATTTGGTGCTTAGGATTTAGGATTTCCCACTCTTTATTGAGCACATTCCAAAAATATATCAAGGATGCATGTCTATGATATAATGACAATGGAAGGGAATAGCAAGGAATGGACAGAGAAATACCGCCCAAAGAGGTTAAGAAAAGTTGTGGGCAACGAAAAAGCGGTAGAAGAGTTAAAAGAATGGGCTGAGAATGTATATAAGACAAGGTCGAAGAAAGCTGCTATTCTGCACGGACCGCCAGGCTGTGGAAAGACATCAGCAGCCCATGCACTTGCTTCTGATCACGGATGGGATGTCATAGAGCTTAACGCATCGGACAAAAGAAGTGCAGGAGTGATAAAAAGCGTGGTGGGACCTGCTTCTACAAGCAATACATTTAGCAAGACCACGAGATTAATCATTTTGGACGAGGCTGACAATCTTCATGGCAACGAAGACAGGGGTGGAACGAAGGCGATAACAGAGATAGTGAAGAGGAGCACACAGCCAATAATCCTCATCGCGAATGATAAACACAAGATGGGGCAGGTGTTGCAACGGAATTGTAAGGTAATTAAGTTTGACCGAATAGGAGATGAGAAGGTTTTTCAAGTGCTCAAAAAAATAAGCCGTGTTGAAGGAATAGAAGTGGAAGATAAAGCACTGTATGCTTTGGCGGAGAACGCAAATGGTGATTTGAGGTCTGCAATAAACGATTTGCATGCGATTTCTATATCAAAATTGGGTAAAATAGAGGAGGGCGATATAGCGACTGGGGAAAGAGACACGGTAGAAGACATTTTTGAGGTATTGAGGAAGCTCTTCAGTGCAGCGGGGAACGAGCTGCAAGAAGCTCTTTCTTCTCTTTACAGTCTTGACAAGACGCCAGAGGAGAGCATACAATGGATATATAAGAATTTCTCGTATGAAAATGATGAAGAAAGCTTTTTGCATGGTTTGCATTACCTGAGCAGGGCGGATACGTTTTTAGACAGAGTAAAACGCAGGGAGAATTACAAGTTCTGGCGTTATGCATCCAGTTTGATGGCTTGCGGCGTGCTTTCTGCAAAAGAGATGCAGGGCATGGAGAAGTATGGATGGCAGAGGCAAAAGCAACGATATTTTCGTTCGCCATGGCAACGAACTCGAAGGCAAGAGAAGAAATCTGAGTCGGCGATAAGAGAAGCGATTGCGAAGAAAATAGCGGAATATTGCAAAGTGCCACTGAGCTATGCACGATTCTTTGTCGTTCCTTTTTTGGAGTTCTTTTTCCGAGACGAAGGAAAAGCGGTGGATATTTCTGCGGTGCTGCGGCTGGACGTTCCTCAAATAGCGTTTTTAGTTTGCGATTCTGATGAAGATAGGGAAGAGAAAGCGAAGAGGATATACCATGAGGCAGTTGCGAGACCGGTGAGAAAAGGGAAGGAAATGGTAACGGGAAAGGAAGGTGTGGTTAAAGCTGAAGTTGCTCAGATAAAAAGAGGAGAAAAGGATAAAAAAGAGGGGAAAAAAATAAAAACAAGGGAAGTGAAGACAGTGGTGGTGGAAAGCGAAGAAAAAGAGAAAGAAGTGAAAAATCAAAAGACATTAGAGGATTTCTTTTAGAAGCAATATCAATACTTTTTAAGTACCGAACGAGAGTACAAAAATAAAATGGCGGCAAAATCAGATTTTTCTTTTAGAGAATATAAGAAACATGGTTTCTTCAGTTTTGTACCTTCGCCCTCGGACAGCAGGAACAGGGAACTTTGGTGCTTGAAGCAGGGTGAATCAGGAATAAACTGTGTGTGCAGGGTTTTAGAGGTGTCGAGGAAGGAGATAAAGACGAAAGAGGGGGTGGAAAAAGTCGTTCTAAACGGAATAATTGCAGATCACAGCGCAAAAATCCCGTTTGTCTCGTTAGAAGAGCGAGCTCAGCTTGTAATGGATAAAGTAGTGCAAATAGAGAACGCATACGTGAGGAGATGGAAGGGACTGGCTACGTTGTATATAGGTAAAAACGCGAGAGTGAGCGAAATTGATAAAGATATTGATTTTCCCAGTTGGACTGAATTGATAAAGCCTAAAAAGAGGACGATAGGAGAAATTGTTTTATGTGAGGGTGCATTTGATGTGATATTAGAGGGAGATGTAGTATCAACATCGCAGTCGGGGAAAGGAGACAGAAGGAAAATGGTATTAGACGACGGCACAGGTGCTGTATTTCTGGAATTGAGAGAAAGAGAGAAAGGAGAGGGCATTTTATTTGGAACGCCGGTTGAGGCAAGAGGAAATGTTGTTTCAGCGGGGAGAAGCGGCTATGTGTTAATTGCAGAAAAGGTTAAAGCGAAGGGTGAAGAATTTATGATAGAAGAGATGAAGAACTTTCTGCCACGATATACATGACTTTTCTCCGAACATGCTCAATAAAGAGTGGAAAGAAAATCGTTTTGGAGACATTGGATTTTTATAGATGTTTTGTCATAATAAAATGAGGAGAGTGAAATAGGAGCAGGAGAGTATGAGGGATGTAGCGATAATAGGAATTGGGCATACGAAGTTTGGAAGAGCATCGGAGACATCACTGGAGTTGTTCTCAGAAGCGGCACTGCAAGCAGTTGACGATGCAGGTGTAGATTTGAAGGAGATAGAAGCGTTATTCCAAGGTGCTGCTCTCCCGGGTTTTGAAGAAGGGCAGGTAACGCCTCCGGGATTCTCTGCTGCTGAGCTTAATTTGAATCCTATACCAGCAACGAGATACGAGGGTGCATGTGCGTCTGCTTCTATTGCAATACGAGAAGCAGCGATGTGGGTTGCCGCCGGAGAATATGACATGGTGATTGCCGGAGGAGTGGAAAAAGCGTTGTTGATGGGGACACTATTTGCGACAAGGACATTTGCTATGGCTTGTCATGCACCAACAGAGGGACCCGTGGGGCTCACCTTTCCAGGGGTGTTCGCAATGGCAGCAAGGCAGTACTCCAGAAATTATGGGATATCAATAGATAAATTACGTGAAAAAATGGCGCACGTTTCTGTGAAAAATCATAAGCACGGTGCTTTAAATCCCCTGGCACAGTTCTATAAGAAGTTAGGTGACCTGAAGGTAGAGGATGTAATAAATTCGAGATTGGTAGCAGACCCGCTGACGCTTCTGGATTGCTGCCCCTTTTCCGATGGTGCCGCGGCTATCGTGCTCTGCGCAGCGGAGGAAGCGAGAAGATACACGGATGACCCGGTTTACATATTGGGAACAGGGCAGGGTTCAGGAGGACCATTATCAAAGATGGAGGACCTGACGAAGCCAGTTTCAAGAATAAGCTCTGCAAGAATGGCGTTTAAGCATGCGGGGCTCAAGCCTTCGGATATAGATGTACTTGAACTCCATGATTGCTTTACAATTGCAGAATTGATTGCACTTGAGTGCATGGGTTTCTTCGATTGGGGAGAAGCAGCGGATGCAACTGAGGAAGGGCAAACGGAATTGGGAGGAAAGATACCTACAAATATGTCCGGAGGATTGATAGGGAAGGGGCATCCGATAGGAGCGACAGGGGCATCTCAGGTTTACTGGCTCGTTAAACAAATGAGGGGAGAAGCACCAAAAGGGAATCAAATCGACCCTGTGCCGGAGTATGGAATGACCGATACACTTGGGGGCGATTTCGGGACGCTCTGTCATATTATACTCGGGAAGGGGAAATAGGGAAAATCACACAAACTTTTCCAAAGGGTGGCTAATAAAGGAGGTGTGGAAAAGATGGAGGGAAAGGAGCAAGAAGAAATGGAGAAAGAGTACACGGTTTTAACCTTCGCAGAATATGAAGAAGGCTTGAGAAATGGGAAATTGTTAGGGCTGAGGTGTGCATCGTGCAAAAAAATAACCTGCCACCCAATGCCTGTTTGCCAGTGGTGCGGAGGAAGGAGCCTGGAGAGGATAGAATTGAGTGGAGAAGGTGAGTTGACGACGTTTACGGTAATCCGTGTGCCATCAGAGGGATTTGAGGATGATGCACCTTATATCCCCTGTTTGGTGAAGACAAAAGAGGGACCCTGTGTAGTAGGGAGGCTGGATTACGATGCTGAGCAAGCCACGCAAGAACTGATTGGTAAGCGAGTGAGAATGAATGGTTCATATACCTATAAAGGCGACAAGTACTCAGGTGGGGCTCACACATGTCCGGTATTTGAGATTCAAGAAAATAAATCGGTGACACAGATTAACGCAGATTAAGATTCTCTTAAACTTAAAATTTCTTGCAAACACAAGAAGGGGTCAGGTAGAATCTCGCGCCAGAGCCACTCAGCCTGCACAAAGAAGCTTTGCATCGCTTCGCTCTTGACTCTGCCCGAAGTTGCTGTCGTTGTGATGTATCCCTTCTCTTCCCTTCGTCTTCGGTCTGCCGTGATTACCTGCTCCTCTGGATCAACGAACCAGATTTCGCCTATCCCCGCCTCATGATACACCTCCCTCTTCTCACGCAGGTCGTAATCTCGCGTCCACCCGGACAGAATTTCCACGACCATATCCGCTGCACCTTCCAGTTCTTTTTCTGTTAGCAGTTCTAATCTCTCTTTCCTCACAAATAGAATATCCGGCTCGAACTTGCGGCAGTGAGCGAGGTGCATCGTCGCACGAGAACCAAGTACTTTGCCGAGTTGTCTCTGCTCTACGTATCCATGCATTAAAAATGCCATAAACATAAAGACAGTCTCATGCCGAATAGAAGCCGGCGAATGGATAACAAGCGTGCCGTCAAAGAGGTCCGCTTTGGTATCCTCGTCGGTAAGCCGGTCGTACTCCTCCTCGCTGACACCGAATTTGCGGATGATGAACGGCGGTTCTATTACTTTTTCCCGGTAGATTAACTCACCTTTCCTTCTCTCCTTCATTAATATTATTTTTCTATTTGCTTCATTCTGTTATTTATTTTTTATATTAGAAATATTTAGGAGAAGTCATGAACGGAAAGAGAGTATGTGTTGTAGGAATGGGAGTGATGGGAAGTGGGATAGTGCAAGTATGTGCTCAAGCGGGTTACGATGTGTCTGTTGTAAGCAGGAGTGAAGAATCTTTGAAGAGGGGGCTTGAAAAGATAAAGAAAGACGTTTCGAGGTTCGTGAAGAAAGGGCATATAAAACAAGAAGAGGCGGATGGGATTGTGAATGCGATAACTGCAAATGCGACAACGAGCCTGGAAGAGGGTGCAAAAGGAGCAGATTTTGTAATTGAAGCAGTGTACGAGAACATGGAACTGAAGCAGGCAGTATTCAGGGAATTAGATAGGATATGCCCTGAGCATGCTATTCTCGGCAGTAATACTTCTACATTTCCTATTACTGCTTTAGCCGCGGTAACAGAAAGACCGGATAAGGTAATTGGAGTCCATTTCATGAATCCCGTGCCTCTAATGAAGGGTGTGGAGGTAATAAAAGCACTGATGACCTCTGAAGATACAATAAGTAAAACGCTGGAGTTTGTGCATTCGCTGGGTAAGGAGACAGTTACAGTTAAGGATTCTCCGGGGTTCGTTACGAGTCGAATGATGTGTCTCATCTTGAATGAGGCGGTAAAGATGCGAGAAAACGAGCTGGCTTCCATAGAGGATATAGACAAAATACTAAGGCTTTCTTTCAACTGGCCACTGGGTCCTTTTCAACTTTTGGATTTAATTGGAATAGATATTGTGACAGCGGTGCTCAATACGATATACAATGAGACAGGATGGGAGAGATTCAAACCCGCAGTTCTTATGACGCAGATGGTGAGGGCTGGACGGACAGGAAGAAAAGCTGGGAGAGGGTTCTATGAATATGAGTAGGCAGTAGTTACTCAAAATCTTCTTCTTTGCTTCTTCCAACGTCTCTGTTATCCCTAAAAGTATGCCTCTATAAAATCAAAATTGTTTGAGCGGTAAGTTATGAACGAAGAGATGTTGAAGGTATCAAGAGTTTGTTACCAATGTGGAGAATGCACTGGGGCATGCCCAATGCGAAGAGTATCAAAGTTTTCTCCTCGCAGCTTTGTATATAATCTTTTAGCAGCTTCGGACTCTGATAAAGAAGAACCCGTGAGTTTCAATACCGGTGAGCAATCTCAATGGAACTGCTTGATTTGTGACAATTGCTATATTATATGCCCCCAGGATGTGGATTTCCCCGCTCTTATACTAAATTTGAGGATAGAAGGTGAAGAGGGTCCAAAAGCAAAAGCAAAGGAAGATATTTTAGCGCATAGAATCTTCTCGGAAATAGCCACTTTTATGACGCACTTTGATAAAGGAGTGCCTACGGATTTCAAAGGTGAAACGGACGAAGAGAGTGAATATGGCTATTTCCCCGGCTGTTTGGATTATCTCGACCTGTTCATGGACGTGGGCGTGAATTATCATGAAATAGGCGATTATGCGGTAAAGCTGCTGAATGAGATAGGTATAAAGCCCAGAATTATAAGTCTGAAGTGCTGTGGTCATGATGTGCTTTATCAGGGTAATTATAATATCTTCGAGCAGCTCGCCGCCTATAATACGGAAAAAATAAAGAAGCTGGGCATAAAAAAGCTTGTTGTGAGTTGTGCTGAAGGTTTTCTCACATTTAAGAAATATTACAAGCTGGTCGGTGTGGAGGTTATACATATCTCTCAATTGCTGAGCGAGCAAATGGAATTCGCAGATGCAGAAAAAGCGCGTAATCGTGCTATAACGGTAACATACCACGACCCTTGTGCGATGAAACGTTTTCAGTTATACGATGCGCCGCGAGATGCGATAAAGAAGTCGGGAGTAAAGTATGTAGAGCTGACGCATTCTAAGGATAACGCTCTTTGCTGTGGTGTCAGCGGGATGATGAACTGCAATGACATGAGCAAAGCACTGAGGGCTTTCAGGCTGGGTGAAGTGAAGGAAAGGAAGGTGGATGTGTTGATAACCACCTGCCCGAAGTGCTTGTCTCATTTGAGTTGCTTGAAGCATGAGAGTGAATATAATTTCGAGATAGCTGACCTCGCAGTATTTTTGGGGCGGTTATTGGATTCAGCTTCGGAGCATACCGTGTGAACACTATTTTCCACTCCTGTGTATATTATT
>JAODGL010000068.1 GCA_025464585.1 Methanosarcinales archaeon | reverse complement strand
ATATTCGGAAAATGGACAGCGAGGAATACAACATAGAATACCTCAAGGAGAATGGATTCACAAGGAAGAAATGCGAGCGGTGCGGCTCGCACTTCTGGACTCGAGACCACGACAGGAAGACATGTGGCGATGCTCCTTGTGAATTCTATTCGTTTATAGGCAACCCTATTTTCAAGGAGAGAAGCGCAGACGAGATAAGAGAGAGCTTCCTGTCTTTCTTTGAACATTGTCCGCATAAACACACGAGAATGAAGAGGTATCCAGTGGTTGCACGCTGGCGAGATGACATCTACCTTAACATCGCGTCCATTGCAAATTTTCAGCCTTTCGTAACCTCTGGCAAAGTACCACCGCCTGCAAATCCACTTGTCATTTCTCAGCCCTGCATAAGACTTGAAGACCTTGAATCAATAGGAAAAACCGGGCGGCACTTAACCGCATTCGAGATGATGGGGCATCATGCATTTAATAAGAGAGGAGGAGAGGAGATATACTGGAAGAATGACACCGTGAGGTATTGCGATGGATTCCTGAGGCACCTTGGTGTAGATATGGACAGCGTAACGTATAAGGAGGCGCCATGGGTGGGAGGAGGAAATGCAGGACCTTGCCTTGAGGTCATCACAAACGGGTTAGAACTTGCGACTCTCGTTTTCATGGACCTCGAACTTTCTCCTCAAGGTGAAATAAGCATAAATGGACAGCGCTATACGAAAATGGACACTTATATCGTGGATACTGGCTACGGGCTGGAGCGATTTGTATGGGCTTCTAAAGGCACTCCCACGGTCTATGATGCGATATTTCCCGATGTAATAAAGGAATTGGTAAATGCATCGGGGATTGAGCATCCGTTAGAGACGCATCCTGCGATCATTATACAGAATGCAAGGTTGTCGGGAGCTATGAAAAGGGAAGAAATAGCGAATAAGCTGGGTATTTCGCTTGAAAATCTTAAAAATATCTTAGAGCCGATAGAAACAATATATGCAATTGCAGACCATACAAACTGCCTGGCTTTCATGCTTGCTGACGGCGTGGTACCATCCAATGCGAAAGAGGGCTATTTAGCAAGATTGGTCTTGAGGAGAGTTTTCAGGATGTTAAAATCCATGGGAATAGAAATACCGTTGGAGGATATAGTGCTTATGCAAATAGAAACGCTCAGAAAATCTTTTCCAGAACTGGAAAAATCAGTAGATAGAATTGTTGAACTGGTATCCCTGGAGCACAGGAGATATGACGAAACACTTTTAAAAGGTGAAAGAATCGTAAGGCAGATGGCAAGGGGATATAAAGGTAAAAGAAAGGAAGAGCAAAAGATACCCCTCGATATGCTAATTAATTTATACGATACACATGGACTACCGCCCGAATTTGTGAAAGAGGTTGTATCTAACCAGGAAGCAGGCGTGGATGTGGAAGTAGATATTCCAGAAAACTTTTATTCGCTTGTTGCGAGTATGCACAGCGAGGAGAGGAAAGGGGAGATGGAACAACCCATTGTAGAAAAAATAGAAGAAAAAACGAAGTCAATTCCCGCGACCCAAAAATTGTATTACGAGAAGCCCTCAGCGGTGGATTTCGAAGCTACTGTTTTGGATTTCGTGGATGGTTCTGTTATATTAGACAAGACGCTCTTCTTCCCCGAAGGTGGTGGTCAACCTGCTGATACTGGTAGCTTAACGCTGAAAGAAGAGAACAGGACACTGAAAGTAATAGATGTGCAGGAAGTTGAAGGCGTTATTCTTCATAAAATAGAGAATAGTGGGGTAAGCAAAGGCGCAGTGGTATCGGGTCACATAGATGCAGCAAGGCGAATCGCGCATACAAAGCATCATTCGGCAACTCATGTCGTAGTATGCGCAGCGAGGGAAGTGCTGGGTGGTCATATATGGCAGGCAGGAGCGCAGAAAGGAGAAAAGCGCGCCAGAATTGACATCACGCACTTCAAAAGGATTTCTGATGCTGAGCGAAGCGAGATAGAGATGCTTGCAAACAGGATAGTTATGGAAGACAAGGAAATAAAAGCGAGTTTTGAGGACAGAAACGAAGCGGAGCAGAAATACGGGTTCCGTATATATCAGGGTGGCGTTCCTCCTGGTAAGAGGATACGAATAGTCCGGATAGGCGAGGATGAAGATGTACAGGCTTGTGCAGGAACGCACTGCTCGAAGACGGGTGAGATAGGTCCTATAAAGATATTGCGTACTGAGCGAATACAGGATGGTATCGAGAGGATAGAGTATTCCGCAGGAGAAGCTGCTGTCAAAGAGATACAATTGCTGGAAGAGCTGATAAGGAAATCAGCCTCTGTGCTAAGAGTGCCCGTGCATAAATTGCCCTCAGCGGTTGAAAGGTTCTTTGAGGAGTGGAAACAGTTAAGGAAGGAGAACGAGAGATTGAGAGCTGAGATTGCGGAGCAGCGGATAGGGTTATGGAAGGAACATGCAAGAGATATACGTGGTGTAAGCGTAATAGCCGAGGTCTTGCCGGGTGCAGACACGAAAGAGATGATGAAAATAGCATCACAGCTCTCAAAGGATGACTTTTTAACGATATTAATAGGCAAAAGAGAAAAACATGCATCTGTCGTTTCCTCTGTCCCTGTTTACCTGCGGAATGATGTAAATGCATCGGCGTTAGTAAAACGTGTTTGTGAAGTGCTAGGAGGCAGTGGCGGAGGTAAAGCAGAAATCGCACAGGGTGGCGGAACGAAGATAGAAAAGGTGAAAGAGGCAATGGAAGCGGGTATCACGCTGGTGGATGATTTGATAAGCAAAAATAAATAAAACCAGCATCAAATCAAAGATGAATTTAAACGAATTATCCCCGAGGACTGTAAAATTTTGCATAGAAACGTTCGGCTGCACTGCAAATGCTGGTGACACGATGAGAATGCGAGCAATTTTGAAGCGCGAAGGACATAGGGTGGTAGAAGCTCGCGAAGCTGATGTTATTATTGTGAATACATGCACAGTAACGAAAAGAACGGAATTAAACGTGATAAAGCGACTGAAGGAGTTGAAAGGTGCGGGAAAAGAGGTAATTGTGGCGGGATGCATGGCAGCGGCACAGCCTGAACTGGTAAAAATGGTTTTAGGCACAGATGTAACAATGATAACGCCGCAAGACATTTACGGTTATCATAATGAACAAGATTTTGAAGGAGTGATTGCCGTAATCCCAATAGCAATGGGCTGCGTAGGAAAATGTTCCTATTGCATCGTAAAGCGAGCGAGGGGCGAGCTGAGGAGTAATAAGCCTGAAAAGATATGCGAAGCAGTTAGAAGTGCGGTTGAAAGAGGTGCGAAAGAAATAAGAATTACTTCACAGGACTGCAGTGCGTACGGCTGGGACGGGTCTGGTATGAAACTTCCGGAATTGTTGGATTTGGTAACCTCTGTAAAAGGTGATTTTAGAATAAGAGTAGGCATGATGAATCCTTTTACGGTAATACACATCCTGGATGAACTCCTTGATGCATTCGATTCTAAGAAGATATTCAAATTCTTTCACGTGCCCGTGCAATCAGGCTCTGATAAGGTGCTCGTGGATATGAGAAGGAATTATAAAGCTGCCGATTTCCTTGAGATAGTGAATAGCATAAGAAGGCGGTTCAAAGATAGCGCGATTTGCACGGATTTCATCATAGGATTCCCGACAGAGACGGAAGAGGATTTCGTTTCCTCTTTGAACCTGTTAGAGGCGGTGAAGCCAGAAAAAGTGAATATAACAAGGTTCTCTCCAAGACCCGGGACGGAAGCATCGAAGCTAAAGGATTTGGTGGAGCGGGAGAAGAAGAGAAGGTCGAGAATTTTCTCATCTATTTATCACAGGCTCGCTTTCGAGAAGAACAAAGAATTAGAAGGAACTGAACTTCCGGTTTTAGTAACGGAACAGGGGAAGAAAGGAGGCGTGATAGGTAGGGATACTTCGTATAGGGAGATAGTAATAAAAAAGGATTTGCCACCCGGTGCCACCTGTAAGGTGCGGGTAAAGGAGGCAAAGAGCACTTATTTGGTAGGAGAGGTCCAAGATATGTTTGGGGAAAACATTGACAAAGAGAAAATCTATCAAAAATTTGGATGAAATTCTCAGGTTCGCTATCAGAAAAGGACAAGGAAAAGGCATCGTATGATATAATAGGCGTTCCATTTGACGGCAATGCCTACAAGAAAGGTGCGAGAGAAGGACCAAAAGCGGTAAGAAGAGCATCTCAGCGGCTTGAAACTTTTCTGTGGCATGAAAAACTTGAATTGTCTGATTTGCGGTATTACGATCATGGAGATTTAAAGTTAGACCATAAATTAGAAGCAGGAAGCATTAAGGAGTTAGACGTAGCAAGAAAGAAGGTCTTTATCGGTGGTGACCATTCTATCTCATATCCCATCGTTAAATACCTTTTTGAGCATGGCGGGGTCGCAAAAGTGATAGCGGTAGATGCACATGCAGATTTCAGAGACTCATATAAGGGAAAGAAATTTTCCAATGCTTCCGTAATGCGAAGGATAGCGGAATTGATAGGATTTGAGAGCGTAACCGAGATAGGCATCAGGTCCTCTTCCGCTGATGAATACGACCTCATGAAAGACAAAATAAGGATTTATGATGCAGAGATGTTACCGGAAAAAGGTGTAGAGTGCATATTGAACGAAATAGAGGGAGAAGAAGAAAAAACGTATCTTTCTATTGATATTGATGTGCTTGACCCCAGCATAGCACCGGGCGTTGAGAATCCAGAGCCTTGTGGAATGTCGCTCGAAAGCTTGCTCGCTTTGATACGAGGGATAATAGGAAAGGCGAATGTGGTTGCAAGTGATTTGGTGGAGGTAAACCCGCGATTGGACAGTGCTAATGGAATCACAAGTATTAGCGCCGCGAGAATTATATTTGAGATATTGGCGGGCTACTGGGAGAGTGATAATCGTTATTAAAATATGAACAGGAACATATCATAATTTAAGGAGTCGTGTGGTAGCGGACTATCCCTTC
>JAODGL010000166.1:4721-5719 GCA_025464585.1 Methanosarcinales archaeon | reverse complement strand
ATGAAGCAGGTGAAAGAGGTCCTGTGCAATGTCGAGGGCTACGCCATCGGGGACAAATTCCAGCGCTTTCGGCTCCACCACGTATATCCCGGTACTCGCTAAATTGCTGAAGCACTTTCCCCTGTCAGGTTTCTCGTGGAACCTGCTGATGCAACCATCGCCCTCAAGCTTTGCTACACCATAGTTCCACGGGTCTTCCACGCGCGTTAGCGCGATGGTTACCAACCCGCCCGTTTCGTAATGACAGTCTATCAATCCGCGCAGGTCCATATCTGTGATGTTATCGCCCTGGATTACCACGAAAGGTTCCTCTTCTTGACCCAACCCCGCATTTTTCACTGACCCCGCAGTTCCAAGCGGGTACGGCTCTGTCGGATACGACAGGCACACATCTTCCCTATACATAAAGTGGTCCATGATCGTCTCCCGGAGGAACGTCGTAGTTACTTCGATATCGTCCAGTCCGTACGATGCAAGGTAGTCAACCACGTGCTCTATCACTGGCTTATTCACCAACGGGACCATCGGCTTCGGCTTCGTGAACGTAAGTGGACGAAGCCTGGTACCAAACCCGCCTGCCAAAATTACAGCTTTCATCTCTCCTTTCTTCACCCCTTTCTTCGATAATTTGCAGTAAATTTGTTGGTGTAGCACACTGAAAAAACGATTTGTGAAGTTATGCAACACGATGCACAAAAATTTTTTCCCTATGGTAAACTATTTTTAATGATGAGATAAATTATCATATATGAAATATAGATGTGATAAAATGATACGAAAGAACATCTCGTTGTATGAGGAAGATATGAAGAAAATAGAGCAGATAACGGTGAAACATGAAGGCAATCTCAGTGCAGCGATGCGAGAAATCATTGATTTTGTTGATTTCATGCTCCGGAAGTTCGATAGCCTTGAAGAGGCGAAGAAAATAGAACAGAGAACAAAAGGCGTGTGTCTTCCGCGGGGAATGCTGAACTGGTTCCTTACTTATACAAGCG
>JAODGL010000166.1:0-4507 GCA_025464585.1 Methanosarcinales archaeon | reverse complement strand
GATGCAGGAGATATTGAATAAGCCACGATTCTGGAATGCGATGATAAACGCGACGGCTGAGTGGGGGGATGTGGAAAGGTACAAGTATCCGAAGATATACCGGTGAGACAATGAAAAATGAAAAATGCAAAGTGCAAAATAAACTTGAGTGACAACACTATTTTTCTTTACTTTTCGCGGTTATTATAGATTTTGCAACAATTTTTGCCAATTCTTCGGCTTCACTTAGTAATTGCTTTAAATCATCATCCGAGATTAACCCGGATTTCTTTACCAGTTTCAACCAATATACGGATTCACGTAATTCCTTCAGGACCAGTTGCATTTTATGAATGAAATCCGCTTTGCTTTCAGCGCCGCAAGCTTCTTCGTAATTCGCCCCTGAAGATGTAGCTGACCGCATTAGTTGGTTTCCGATGTGCCGTCCAACAGCAGTTTTATTAAGGCTAACGCCTAATCTAATGACTTCTGTTGCGAAGTCTAATATGCGCTCTGATAAATCTTTTCGCTTATTTTGCATATTTCACTTTGCATTTTGCATTTTGCATTTATTTGTCATACCATGTTCCTGATAGCATCCTTTACCTTCACCTTTTTTTGCTTGATAGACTCGAAATCAAAGCCTTTATCCGCAGCCACGAGGAATATAAACTCTTCACACTTCTCGGTTAATATCACACCATTGTCTGCCTTCGTTATTATCTCTTCCATATCCCCCTTATTAAGCATCCTCGTGCATTTCTCCGCGGTTCTCAGCATCATCGCTACCACTGCTGACAGAGGTAACACTTCCTCGGGGGCATGCTTGTTCAAAAATTCTACCATTATTCCATCGCGTGTGACCACTGCGGAGGCATTCACGCCTTCCATCGCTACCAGCTCCTTTAGCGCACGCTCAAGTTCTGACCCATCCATTTTTTATCCATCATCACCCCAGATTTTTAATGCTGATAACACAAATACACTCAGTCCAATCAGCAGAGTAATCCTGGCAGCAGTCAAAAACGCCCTGCCCCAGGGAACAAGCTCAAGTAAATCCGCATAAGTGTAGTATGCCCTGAACCCCGAGCTAACTGCCATCAAAGCACCTGAAACTGCCATAGTGAAACATCCGCGTCTTAATATGGCGAAATTGAATCGCTTGCATGCGTGCAGTGCCACACCTGCTATAAGAATGCCTGCTGCTAGATTCACCAATTCTATCGCCGTTGCGCTATTCATTGTCATCGTATCCCTCTTTTTTTTGCAATTTGCAATTTGCAATTTTCATTTTGCTCTTATATGGCTACACCATCCCCTCAATAGCTTCCTTTACCCTCTCCCGCTGAGGTTTAATCGCATCCAGGTCAACACCCTTATCCACTGCCACGATGAAGATGAACTCACCACACCGCTCTGTTAATAGCACGCCACCGTCAGCCTTCGTTATTAGCTCTTCCATCTCGCCCTTCTTAAATATCCGCGTGCATTTCTCCGCTGTTATCGCCATCATCGCTACCATTGAGGATAATGGTGACACCGCTTCCGGAGTATGCTTATTCAAAAAGTATGCACGAAATAAAGAACCAGCGATTCTTATCGCCCCCGAAGCTGCTATTATATCCCATCCTAACTTGAATACGACGAACCGGAATTTCCTTTGCGCGTAGATTGCCACTGCTAATATGAGAACGAGTGCGACCATATCAACCAATTCCACTGCGGTTGCACTGTCTATCGTCATGTCATCCTACTTAATCTTTTCTTTATTTATATACCTTTCTATTTTTTATTTTAGCACCCATTTACTTCTTGGATTCATTCCCCGCCTCATTTTCCCTCTCCCTTATTTCACTTTCGGTCTTCACGTCACGACACAAGCATATTTTTTGATGTGCTATATAAACTTTCCCATAAGCAAATATATTTCGCATAAAAGAAAAAAATGGAAACCTTTTTAAATACCCTTTTCCAAAAGAAGGATTTACTTTTGATGAAATGAAAAAAGAAGATAATTTAAAGAACGTGCATGTGCTTTTGCATCCAATGAGGTATAGAATTGTGGAGCTGCTTGTAGAGAAGCCGATGCACATAAACGAGATAAGCAATGCGTTAGGAGAAGAAAGGAGGCTCGTTTCTTACCATCTACTTACTTTAGAGGAATATGGATTCCTGAGCAGTAAATACGAACTATCTGAGCAGCCGAAGTCAAAAGGGAAAGCGATAAAGAAATACCGGGTGACGGGGAAAGTGGAAGAAGTGCTTTCAGAGCTTAAAAGCAGGCTTTAAGACGAAATATCTCCCTTCTCTTTCCATAAAATCCAGCTCATTCTCCCTTGTAAGCCACCCCATAGCGAGGTAACAGATATTTGGCAGCGCTTCTGTCTCAAAAATGACCCTTGATATGTTTATCTCCTCTTTCATATTCAATAAACATCTTATCTCCTCTGCTATCAGCTCGATATTCCTTCTTTTCAAATCTACCTTACTCCTTATTATCCACTCAAGCGCTGTCTTCACTGACTTAGCTGTCCTGTTCGCTTTCTGCATTAGCATCTTTTCCCTCTCTTCTCTTAATTTTCCCTCTTCCAAATCGGTATTCAGTATCTCAGCCTCTTGAACCTCCTTACTCTTTATCAACACCCTCTTCCTCTCATTTATTTTCAGCCTTATTATCACTCTGTTCAGCAATTCATTCGCAATCTCTCTCACCTTCATGTTTATTAACATCTCCGTATTCACCTTCACATCTTCCGCATACGGATAAGGTCTTATGAATTCAGTTGACTCAGAAGGAGAAACAAAGATTCCAGTATCCACTTCCTCCACTCGCAATCCTGCCCCCTCCTCTAAAATCTCGTTCATTAGTGCCTTTAGCAGATAGTTCAGGTCTATTTTTTCCATTGTTACCTCCTTATTCTCTATCTTATTTGTAATAGTAAATAAACAGGATAAGGAAATATCATGTGCCAAGGGAAATGTTTTTAAATAGAAAGAACATATGTAATGGACATATGGCGAAAATTGAAAAAGATTTGTTGAAGGATATGCATGCACTTTTGCATCCGATAAGGTTCCGGATTGTGGAGCTGGTTGCTAAGAAGCCGATGTACATAAACGAGATAAGTAAAGCGCTGGGAGAAGAAAGAAGGCTTGTTTCTTACCACCTGCTCACTCTTGAAGAACATGGATTCCTGAGCAGTAAATACGAACTATCTGAGCAGCCGAAGTCAAAGGGAAAAGCGATAAGGAAATACAGGGTGACGGAAAAAGTGGAAGAAATGATTTCAAAGCTTAAGGAGAGGATTTAGACTTCAGTGAGTTGAGGAGCTTATTCGCCGCTCATTACTCGCTTAATCGCTACCTTCACCACTTCGGACATCACATTAGATTTTTTCTCAAACATCTTTTCCCGCTCTTTTTTTAATTTATCCTCTTCCAAGTCGCTCTCCAAAATCTCAGCTTCGTGAACTCCCTTATTCTTTATTAATACCTCCCTTCGCTCATTTATATGCAGCCTGACCATCACCCTGTTTAATAATCCCTTTACGACCTCCCTAACCTTCATATCTATCAGCCATCCAGTGTTCTCCTTCACATCTTCCCTATACGCTGGAGATTTTATAAGTTCGGCAGCAGCGACGGGAGAAACAAAAATCCCTGCATCTACTTCCTCCACTCGCAACTTGAGCTTCTCGCTTTCTTCTTCCAAACTATCATTCATTATTTCTTTTAACGCATCATTTAATCCCGCCTTTTCAACACCCTTTTTTTTGCTCATTTTTACACTACTTGTATCTGGTGAACAAACTATGTTGAACTTTTAAATAAATTAATTTTATAAATAACATTAAGTATAATTAACATATGTATAAAAACAGATAGTGAAATTTATATCTTTTTTCGCTTAAATGACAAAATTTATAACTGTCCTTTTAAAACCAAAAATTCGTGATGAAATGAAAATAGATAAAGAGTTATTAAAGGACGTTCATGTGCTCTTGCACCCGATAAGATACAGGATTGTGGAGTTGCTTGAAGAGAAGCCGATGTACATAAACGAGATAAGTAAAGCATTAGGAGAAGAAAGAAGGCTTGTTTCTTATCATCTGCTCACTCTGGAGGAGCATAGGTTCCTGAATAGTAAATACGAAATATCCGAACAGTCGAAGTCAAAGGGGAAAGCGATAAGGAAATATGAAGTGACAGGGAAAGTGGAAGAAGTGATTTCGGCGCTTAAAAGCAGGTTTTAGTCAACCGCGCATTATCTCTAAACAATCTATTGAGCATCTTCAACGCCACCTTTGTCTTCGCTCTTTTTTCCCAAATCTATTTATGTCATAAAAAACATATTATAATTAAAGTAGTGATGATGCTGAAAAGAACAGATATTACAGGGGGGAGAAGAGGGGAAAGAATTATTTGAGTTTGCTGTATGACTTTGCAGGGCTGGTAGCGAACTTTTTGGAGGTGATAATGACCATGGCTAATAGAATAAGAAAATGTCCAGAGTGCGGGTCGAAAAATG
>JAODGL010000099.1 GCA_025464585.1 Methanosarcinales archaeon | reverse complement strand
TACACCGTTACGGTGAAAATACCCGCAGATGCGGAAATCGGTCATTACGGTGCGCAGGTCGTATTCACAAACGATACGATGCCAACACCGTATCCAGCACCGTTCCCGGTGTACGTGAACTCGCTGAGCCTATCAATACAGGTTTGGGAACCGCCGAAGATAGTGGTACAGCCACAATACATACATGATAGGGTAGAAGCGGGAGAGAGTCAGGAGTATGAGATACAGCTTGAGAACAAAGGCGACAAAGCGATTGCGATAAGTCCGGAAATTGGTGGTGGAGACCGATGGCATGGACCTTTCGAGAATACGATTCCCGAAAGCTGGCTGACAATAGACGCACCTGCGAAAGTTGAAGCGAACTCGAAGGCAACGGTGAGGGTCACGGTGAATGTGCCAGTGGATGCAAGAGGAAGGTATGAGGGCGGCATCAACCTGAACATAGACGACCCTTCGATAGAACGATGGAACCAGGAAGTGCATTTGAGCTTAGAAGTATGGAAACAGCCCACAACGCCGTTCCGAGAAGATTTCACCGTGAAACAGGGAGAGAAGATTACCGTTGAGATTACCGCCGGACAGCAGGCATACGATAAATATGGAGGAGAAGCGGAAGAAAGAGAAGAGCCTTCTTTCGACGTTGCATTGTCACTGGCAACTCTTGAAGGCGGGAAAGTAACACCAGAACCATCAAAGACGGTCAAAACAGGTCACATAAGCATGGGTATGGACTATTTACCGCCATGGGAAGCGTCAAGCGAGGGGATGTATCACGTGATTAGCACAGCGTACAGCGAAACATACGAGATAACTAACGCGACAGGCGGAGAATGGACGCTGGAGATACTGCCGAGGAACGCAGAGAGCTTTGGATACACAATAGAGATAGGGGGATGAGCGAAAAGCTCATTCCTTTTTTATTTTTTCAAAAGGAGAAAGGAGAGGATAAAAAAAGAAATGATAAGTGCAAAGAAAATCGCAGCGGTAATTGCAGCGGTTGTGGTGGCTGTTGCTGTTGGTGTTTATTTAGGGCTGCCGACAATCGAGCACGGGCTTAAGCCTGCGCCCTATTCAGAGTTAGACCTGCCAACGAATGTGGAATTTTCCGGCACTGAACTCGAAGAAGAAACGAGAACGGGCATCGTATCGGCAGTTTCGGCTGAAATAATGCCTTATAGAAGCGTGAAGTATGATAAGGTGAATATCTCAGCCATGAGGAATGGTGAAGACCATGACCTCAGGGTTATCTGCTTCTCAGATGCGTGCGAATACCCGGATGTCTATGATTTCACGTATTATGGGGCGAGTAAACAGTTAGTTCAAAACAGCTACCTGCTGGAGGCGATACCGCCGAATGAAAGAGCAAAGGCAATCTCAGTCGCACTTCAGAATGAAGAGGCTGCGAGTCTGATGAGGGCAAACAGTTTGGAAACCGTGACGCCAACTGTTAAAAGGGTGCTTCCGGAGACTGCGGAGAAGTTCTATTTGCCAAAGACACTGCTCAGCGTTACGTGGACTCGGTTTGGAGATAATCCCACGGTTGTTTCTGTTCTGGTTGACCCTGATGAGGAGAAGGCTGTGGAAGTATGGAGTAATTTGGGAGTAGAAAATAAAGGAGGTGAAATGGGAAAAAATGAATGGTAAAAGTTTGGTAGAAATGCAAATACCGGTAGAAGAGGTAGAAAATATAGATGAACTCGTTAAAGAGGGATATTATGGATGCAGAAGCGATGCAATCCGCGATATAATCAGACGTGGTGCTGCACATCTTAGATCGAGATATTGGTTTGTCAAAGCAAAAGGAGGTGAAAAGAAATGATAAGTGGGGAGAGAACCATTGCGATGGGTTTTATGGTAGCATCTTTGTTGCTGCTTGCAACAGCCGCAGTATCCGCCGCAGATGGTCCTGCGGTCATGATTACGGACTACAAAGTGGAGCCAGAAGCATTGATGCCTGGCGACACCGGCACCATTACCGTAACAATACAAAACATGGACACACAATCATCAGAGACCGAGACAACGACGACCACTACCACGAGTTACACATCCTCTACTACGACGACATCAACGGTAAATGCAGAAATAGAAAGCATAAGGCTAAGTAGCAGAAACAGGGACATAGGATGGTTGCAAGAAGGTTTTCAGTGTTCTGAGTACTACAACGTAGGAGCTTTAGGACCAGGAGAGAGCATAACAATCGCAATACCGATAAAAGCTGCCGCTTATACCCGCGACGGCACTTACTTCCCTGAAGTGTGCATAGAAGTGGATAATGGCGACAACGTGCGATTTCCAATCCCCGTGAAAGTTGAGAGCAGCAGCGTAGAAATACTTGAGAAAGATGTTCCTTCAGAGATTTCGCTCAGCGAATCAAAGGAGATAACGATGGTGGTGGCGAATAACAGGCCTAATTCAGTGAGCGGTGTGAAGGTGCACGTAAAAGCAAAAACAGAGGAGTTAGAATTCACGCCAGAGTGTATATTCATAGGCAATTTGGCGCCATACGAAAAAAGAGATGTGAATTTCTCCCTTACTCCACTTTCACCCGGAAATAAAGACATTTCGTTTGAGGTGGAATACAAGAATGGTGTCAATTCGCATCGAAATGCACTTGAATCCGCGATATTCGTAAGGAGTAACGCAGACGTAAGACTCATCCTGGTAGATGCGCCGAAGTCGGTTTTGAAAGGCGAAATAGCGAAGATAGACTTTGACGTAGCTAATGGAATGCCAAAGGACGTTAAAGCGGTATCCGTAGTGCCTATGAGCAACGGAGAGGGAAAAGTAAGGATACTGCCTTCAGAATATTTCATCGGCGACATGGAAGCAGGGGACGTCTTCTCCGCTTCTTTTGACGTTGACACCCGCGACCTAAGTGCAGGAGAAAACAGAATCGCGTTCAAACTCACGTTTCGCGATATAGACAGCGACAGGATATACGAAACCGAAGGTTACGAAGTGAACATAGAAGTAAAAGAGCCGCAGAAGGATGTGTTACCAGCTATGTCTTTCTTTGCACTGCCCGCAATCCTGCTATCGGTGGTTGCAGTGGTGTGGGTGAGAGTAAAGCACAGGAGGAAAATAGTAGCATGATTCGAGCAGAGCATCTAAGCAAGGTTTACCGGATGGGAAAGATCGAGGTTCCGGCGCTGCGAGATGTGAACCTGGAGATACAGGATGGCGAGTTTCTCGCGATCGTGGGGTCTTCCGGCTCAGGCAAATCTACGCTGCTAAATATGCTCGGGTGCCTGGATAAGCCGACGAGCGGTGCGGTATTCATAGATGGTGTGGATACCGCATCGCTCAGCGAGAACGAGCTTGCAGGAATAAGACGCGAGAAAATAGGATTCATATTTCAGCAGTTTAACCTCATTCATTCGCTGAATGCGGTGGAAAATGTATCGCTTCCTATGTTCTTCGCAGGCGTGAGCAGCGAGACGCGGACGAAGAGGGCTGCGGAACTGCTTATAAAAGTCGGGCTTCGTGAGAGGATGCATCACAAACCCGCGGAGCTGAGTGGCGGACAGCAACAACGAGTGGCTATTGCTCGTGCGCTCTCTAATAACCCTGAAATTATCATCGGCGACGAGCCAACGGGGAACGTGGATAGCGAGACCGGAGATGCGATAATGGGTATTTTAAAAGAGTTGAATCACGAAGGACGGACGCTAATCGTAGTGACACACGATGCAGAAATCGCAGCGCATGCGCCGCGGGTAATAAGGATGAAGGATGGGAGGTTGCATGAAGAATGAAGGATATGATTCTGCTGGCGTATCGAGATATAAAGGAGCGGAAGACACGCACTGCTCTCACTCTTCTGGGAATAGCAGTGGGTATAGCAGCGGTAATAGCATTGATTTCCGTTGGCTATGGATTCAGGCAGTCGGTAACAAGCGAACTGGTGGAGATGGGTGATTTGATAATGGTGTTGCCGGGAGAAGCGAGCTGGGGAGAATATATGGAACTTGGCAGGTTCAATGACAGGGACTTAAAAGATGTAGAGAGGATAAGTGGAGTGAAGGAGGCAGCGGCAATGGCAAGCAGGACAGAAGAGGTAGAATACAGAGGTGAAAGGAAGATGGCTAACGTCATTGGCGTTGAGCCACAGGACATTGATGTGATATTCGGGGATATAGTGAATACAGAAGAGGGAAAAGGAGGAAGAGGTTTAAGAGATAACGACCACAGAGCATGTCAGATAGGGTATAGCATTGCGAATGATTATTTTGATGAAGAGATTCGAGTAAATGACAGGCTAAATATAGGAGGGAAGAAATTCAGAGTTGTTGGCATCTTAGAGGAGCAGGGCGGTTTCAAAGCCGGCGTTGATTCAGGGATATTTGTGACGAGGAGAGACGCAAAGAGCATTCTTGGTAACGATGACATTTCGGAGATATGGGTAAAGATCAGAAACATAGCAGAAGCTGAAGGGATAGCGGATGAAATAGAAGAGAGAATAGATGAGAATCACAAACTCGATGATTTCGCATCAGCAATGACGATGGGGAGTGCGATAGAGCAGTTAAATACAGTTTTCGGGTTACTTCAGGCTGTTCTTGTTGCTATCGCTTCTATTTCTCTTATTGTTGCGTCCATGGGAATAATAAACACTATGCTTATGTCAGTGATGGAGAGAACGCATGAGATAGGCGTTATGAAGGCGATAGGCGCGAAGAACAGGAATGTCCTGTCGCTGTTCCTCGTGGAAGCAGGGCTGGTGAGTGCAGCAGGCGGTGTTCTGGGCTGTGTACTGGGTGTCATTGGTGCTTACGTGATAAGTATGGGTATAAGCGCTCAATTTGGTATGAACATTCCGGCGATGGTGCAGCCTGAAGTGATGTTGGGTGGATTAGGAGTGGCAGTGCTTGTGGGCATCCTGTCCGGGTTATATCCGGCGGGTAAGGCATCAAAGATGAGTCCTGTGGAGGCGGTGAGGTATGAATGATGGAAAAGGAGGTAAAAAATGAGAAAATATGCGAATATGAAAGCGGAAATTGGTGAATTGTTGTTGATATTGGGAGCTGGTCTATTTGTTGCTGGTGCAACAGGTTTTATAGCCGGCTATCTATCACAGGAGCAAATCCCAGCCATAGCTGTTTTCGCTCTCATTTTCATTGGTGCTGGTGCAAGCATGAAAAGAAGGAGGATTTAAATGATATATGCGATAATGTTGCTCATGGGATTTACCGGGCTTTTCGTTGACAGAGTGCTTAAGTATGTGGGAGAGGGGGTGATGAAATGACCGATAAAAAAGGACATATGTCGAACTTCTCGTTCAGGATAATATCTCTGATACATGACAATCCACTCCGCTCGATCTTCTGCGATCCCTACCGGCTATTAGAGGCAGCGGGACTGAAACACGGGCAAAAAGTACTGGAAGTTGGCTGCGGTCCGGGATTCTTTACGATTCCGGCGGCGAAGATAGTGGGTGAAGAGGGCTTTGTTTACACGGTGGATGTGCATCCGCTTGCGATAGAGAGGGTAAAGGGTAAAATCGAGAAGGAGGGACTAAAAAATGTCAAGGCGATGTGCGTAAACGCGGCTGATACGGGTCTGCCAGCGTGTAGTATAGACCTCGCATTCATTTTCGGGCTTCAATATATCGCTGGAGGGCTGAGAAATGTTATAACTGAGCTCAATCGAATTTTAAAGGAAGGTGGAGTTCTTTCATTTGAAAAGACCAGAGGTTCAGCGAAAAAATTGATAGCGGAGGTGGAGCAGGGGGTTTCTCATATTCTGGAAGACAGGGAAGGATATTTGTGTTCACGAAGTAGAAATGAAGGAAATAGAAGTACAAAACCTGACAAAAAGGTTTAATGGAAAAATGGTACTCAATGACATCAGCTTTGAAGTGAAAGAGGGTGAGATATTCGGCTATCTGGGTCCGAACGGAGCAGGAAAGACTACAACAATGAGGATTATCCTGGGACTTCTGAAACCCACTACTGGTAAAGCACTCGTTTTCGGAGAAGAACTCGGGAGGTGCGATGAGCTCAGAACTAAAGTGGGTGTTCTTTTAGAACACGACGGGTTATACAATGGACTATCGGCTTATGATAATCTTGATTACTACGCACAGCTCTATGGACTCTCAGACGGTGCAGAGCGAAAGAGGAAAATAGAGGAACTGCTGGACTTCGTGGGGCTTTCTGACAGGAAAGATGACCGGGTTGGCAAGTTATCAAAAGGAATGAGGAGGAAATTGGGTCTTGCGAGAGCGATAGTACACGAGCCTGAAGTTCTGTTCCTGGACGAACCGACGTCGGGGTTGGACCCTGAGGCGCAAATAATGGTGAGGGGGCTTATACTCCAGCTCTCAGCGAAGCGGGGTGTTACGATATTCCTCAATTCGCATGACCTCGATGAGGTGCAGCGGATTTGCATGAAGATAGCGATACTCCAAAATGGTGAGATAAAGGCGTATGACACGGTCGAAAATTTAAGGGATAAGATGGGTGAACCACGTATTGAAATCACTCTTTCTGATAGTAAATATGCAGATAAGGCATTGAAGATCTTAAATTCGCTTGATTCCGTATCCGATTGTGAACGAGAAGGTTCGGGACTAACGGTCGTGACACGTGCGGATACGCAAAGTTCAACGATTCTGAGTGCGTTGATGGAGAATGGCATAGGCGTAGAAGAGATAAAGCGAGTCACTAAGTCCTTAGAGGATGTGTATCTGGATATTGTGCGTAATGGGCGGGAAGAATGAATAAATTATTGATCGTTGCGAGAAAGGAATTGAGAGGTATAGTAAAGACCCGGAATATGCTCATAAGTGTATTTTTCGCGGTCTGGTTCAGTGTGATGACAGCTCCTGTGGTCAAAACCACCGGTTCTGCTCCGATTTATGCGCAATTTGACAATCTGATTTTCTATATGGTGCTGATGCTGGGGCTGTTCGTGGCATATCTCTTTACAGGGCTGGTATTTTCCAATGAGAAGCGGGAAGGTGTGATAGAAACGTTACTGTGCACGCCGCTAAGTCTGCGTGACCTGTGGCTGGGTAAGGTGGTGGGTGTTACCATACCTGCTTACTTGATTGCTTTACTGACTGCTGGTCTGATAACCGTAATCGGAAATATCGGTTCACCGATACTGGTGCTGCCATCGCCACCCGTGGTATTTCATATCATACTCGTGGTGCCGGCGTTCATAGCGGTCGCAGCGGGTCTTATGGGGTTCGCACAGCTTATGCTGGGCATGCGCGAGAACAGAATCCTGAATCTCGTGATATTCTTTCTTGTATTCTTCCCGCTGTTCTTTGCCAGGAATGCAATTCGCGGATACACGCTATCGTGGTTCGTTATCGGCGGTTTGATGGCATTGGCGCTTATTCTGCTGGCAGTCATAAGATATTTGACGAGATACCTGAGCAAGGAGCGGATAGTTACGAGTATAGCATAACGAACGAACAAGGGGGAAGAGCGAAGGAGAATGTAAATGTGTAAATGTAAATATTGTAGGGGTATTTAATGATGAAGAGGAAGAAGGAGGGTGTGAGAAGAGATTTATATTTTGTAATATTTGTCTGTAGTCTTGCCTCTAACCTGCTCGTTCAGCTGTTCATTCCCATGACTTCGCTTTTTAATACATTAATATTTGCTGTAACACTTTTCTCAACGCTCCTTTTTCTATACTTACTTGTTCTCAACAGCATCGTCATGAAACTCTCCAAAGCCATAATGCTCCTTTTTTGCCTGATATTTCCAGTTATAATGTTCTTTGCATTTTGGTTCGGTCTGTGGGGTTATTGCAATTTGCTGAACCTGAGCAAAACAGGTGATTGTGGGCTTGTAGCTCTAATAGTCCTTCCCCTCACAGTTATCGTTGCAGTGGTAGCCCCTATTATTACGATGCTAACAAGGAGGAGACACAGAAGATAGATTATCCTAGATTCATCCGCAATGGTTTCCTTCGGTGGGGCATTCATCCAGAGCGCGAGAGTAGCAGTGCGTTCCTCTACACCTAATCGGTTCCAGAAGATATACCATAAGTTAAAGCAGAGGGGAGGTGAGAAGGTTGCAATCGTTGCAACAGCACGCCACATGGCGGAATCAGTCTTAACCATGCACCGATAAAGTGCGAAGAGATGAATGTCGAGATGGAAGGTTCACAAGAAGGATGCTATGCATAAATCCTGAGAGGGTGAGGGAAAATAAAAGGATAAGTTAATAAAATCAGGATGTGTACAGATAAAATAGGTAAGGGGTGTTTTTCAGAGATGAAAAGAGGTTGAAAACATGAAGAAACATGAGGATTTCCCAAAGGATGGCGCCTTAGAGGAGAAGCTCAAATTCTTGGAAGAACACCCACAACTTCTATTCAGGCTCGGCTATGCGAAGCAAGGGAGGCATACGCCGAGAAGACCCATACAGGAGGTGATGGTATGAAAATTACAATTCTAAACGGAAATCCAAATGCTGACAACGTTAAATTTGATAATTATCTGGAAGAGCTGGCTGATTTATTGGAATCGAGGAATCACACAGTAACTATCTCGAAGTTAAGAGAGATGGACATCAAATACTGCATGGGTTGTTTTGGCTGCTGGGTAAAGACGCCTGGGGAATGTGTGGTGGCAGATGATTCACGTGATATATGTCGTGAATACATAAACTCTGATTTTGTGCTGTTCGCATCTCCTATCATCATGGGGTTTACGAGTGCCCTGCTCAAAAAAGCACATGATAAGCTTATACCACTGATTCATCCATATTTAGAAATCGTTCGGGGTGAATTTCATCATTTAGCCAGGTATAAGAAATATCCACGTATAGGTCTTCTACTTGAGAATAAGGGTGCTGATGAGGAAGACATTAAAATTATCTCAAACATTTATATGCGAGATGCTATTAATTTACGGGCTTCTTTCTGTTTCACAAGGCTTACAAGTGATTACGTGGAGGAGGTAGCGAATGAGATTGACAGTATTTAATGGGTCCCCCAGGGGCAAAAACAGCAATACACAACTCCTTCTGGAGCACTTCCTGCGTGGTTTCATGACAATTGGAGGAAACACCTACGAACTTGCTTATTTGAACCATGTAAGAGATATGGATAAGTTTGTAAACATGTTTCGAGAGGCGGAACACGTATTATTGGCGTTTCCACTTTATACTGATTGCATGCCTGCGATTGTAAAAGCGTTTATTGAATCGCTTGAGCCACTTTGTGGAAGAGAAGACAATCCTGAGATTGGATTTATGATGCAGGGTGGCTTCCCGGAAGCAATCCACTCACGATACGTAGAGAAGTATCTGGAAAAATTTGCATCTCGTTTGGGCTGCAGATACGTGGGAACCATCATCAAGGGTGGATGTGAGGGCATACAGACGAGACCTGCTAAGAAGACCAGAAAGCTCTTTGAATCATTTTACCAGCTTGGGCAGATTTATGGTGAGACCGGGCTGTTTGACAAGGAGCTGGTGCATAAGTTAGCGCAGCCGGAGAGATTGCCCACACCTCTTGCCATTATTTTCAAGTTATTGGTCAAGACCAGAATTTTCACTTCCTACTGGGATAACCTTCTCAGGGAGAATGATGCATACGAAAAACGATTCGATAAACCTTATAGGATGAAATGATTTCATCTTAAAAAGAGAAGATTGGGAGGAGAGTGAAGGATACAATGGATGAGGAAGGGGTGAAGCTAAACAAAGTTGACATCGAGGTATGGGAAGTGGTGCGAGATTCCTTCAGTATCATTTTGCATAATCCAATCATAATGATTCCGATGTTAGCGATGTCGCTTTTTACTCATTTTGCGGATTCATTGAGAGAGACCTTTGTGCCATATTCGAACCCGTCCCTCCCGACTATAATAACACAGCTGGGGTTCAGTGCGTTCTTTCTGTTTTTATCTCTTCTCATTTACGTGTTTCTGGAGGGTATGTACCCGTTAATGGTGAAGAACGTGTTGGAGAATAAGGAAATAGAGATAGGTGCAGCATTCACGTGTGCTGTGAAGAGGTCGCCCTCGATAATCGGAGCGGGGATTCTCGTGTTTTTACTCGTGGGATTTGGCATTATGCTCTTTATCATTCCTGGAATTATCTTCGCCATCTGGTATTTTATACGATTCCCGCGATAATGCTTGAAGACCGTGGTGCGCTTGACGGAATGAGAGCAAGCAAAGCGTTTGCTTGCGATAAGAAGTTTGATACTTTCTTCATTTTCCTGATTCCAGCGGTGATTATATTCCTTGCGGGTATTTTCACGCTTCCATTGCGGTTGTTCATCCCAGTATTTGAGGAGATAGTGCATTTTGTACTCTCCTTAGTTGTATCAACCTGGATGAGTGTGATACCTGCATACGTTTATATAAAAGGGGGATGTGAAAATGGAAAAGGCGCTTAAATTGTTGATTTTTCAACGCGGATTACGAATATTGGAAGGAGAAGGGGAGGATTGAATAGGTGATAAAAATGAATGAATTGTTCAGGATGTGTGAGGTCTTTAAATGAATAATAGACTGAAAAGGAGGACGGGAAAAATGAGAACTGCAAGATCTCTGGTTGTGCTGATGATATTATCAGCGATGTTTTTGGTTGCACCTTTATCATCGGCAAGCGACTGGCAAATGGCTCTACACGATTCACGCAACACAGGCTACACAAATGAAACTGTTCCAGACGAGCTGGGGTTGTTGTGGAGTTGTTCTATACAGGGATGGTGGGATTTAAATCGGTTGTTAGCAGTTGTTATTCCAGAAGTGAAGATGACATCAGCTGATCTGCAAATAAGAGTTGCAGAGGGAAAGGTTGTTGTGATTCCTTTTGCTGATAAAATATATACCTTAAATGCAGATACGGGAAAAATAATTTGGAGTCATCCATTTGGAGGATTATCTCCACCAGTAGCAATAGCTGATGGAAAAGTATTTGTTAGCTTTGATAAAATCTATGCCTTTGATGCGGATACAGGAAAAACAATTTGGAGTTATGAAATTAAAGGTGGTATAACAGTTGTAGATGGAAAAATATTTGTTAGCCCTCGGGCTCGGAATAAAATCTACGTTTTAGATGGAGATACTGGGAATTTAATCAGGAGTTATGAAATTGCAGGTCCATCAGCGATTGCAGAAGGAAAAATATTTGTTAACCGTAACTCCGCAAGTTAACCCATAGGTAGAACTTGGGGAAGAAAAAGCACATCCATCTCGCGCTGCCAAAAAATACCTTTTAGGGTTCGTCTTTCAAATATGTCTTGTCGAGCCTCACCTCTTTTTTCGTTGCGTC
>JAODGL010000137.1:12837-17293 GCA_025464585.1 Methanosarcinales archaeon | reverse complement strand
TTCATCTTCTTGTGCTAATTGTGGGATTTTGCATCTTTAAACGCTGACCATAGCCATTACAGGAATATTGGTGCATCGCTATCTGGCGTTCCAACCGAAACATTTATAACCACAATTATATACAGATTTCCACGCAAACTTTCTTTAGAAAAGAAAATTTGATCAAAGAAACTGGTTTTTGATAAAACTTTTTTCTAAAAAGTTTTAGTGTTAATCTTGTGAAATCTCGTGGTTTTTTTCATTTCCTCCTCTCAAACAACACCAGAATCGCAGGCACTACCGTAAGCGCCGCAACCATGCAAAATATAACACCCGTTGCCATCATCGTCCCCATATCCTTCATTATCGGTAGTTTACCGAGTGCAAGGCATTTGAAGCCTATCACCGCCGCTAAAGTCGTTATCGTCATCGGATAGAATACGTTCTTTACCGTATCCACCATTGCTTCTTCTCGTTTTTGTGTTTTTAACTCATATCGAAACCGCTTTGTGACCTGAATACCGAAATCTATCCCGATGCCCATTATCATCGCCATCACACCCGATGTCTGTGGTGTCACCTCAAATCCTGCCAGAACAAACGTCCCATACGCCCATATGACGCCAAAAACAATGGTTAACAGCGGAATAAGCCCGTATTTAATCGAGGCAAATAGGATGACCAGAATGACAATGATCAGAGCAAAGCTGATAGCAGATGTCATTCCCATTGTTTTCTCTGCGAGTTCTCGCGTCGTCACCTTCTGTACCGGGTCGCCTGTGAGCTCCACATCCAGACCTGGCGGTTTATCTCCTTTTATCGCTTCTCTCAAGCCTCCCACCACCCTCGCTTCGTCCACATCCTCCAGCAGCTTCAAGCGCACCACGGTCATCGTATGGTCACCGCTGATATAATTGCTTATCTGCTGCCTCGCCATTTCATTATGCTCCAATAACGACTTCACGCTGCGTAATGAACCCGGTATTCTACCTCCGTTCACTTCTTTTATCACATCCGCCGCACTTTCCGCACGCACCACGCCATAAACAAGCTTTGCACGCTTTGCAAGCACATCCACGTATCTCAACACCCCGGGATCACGCATATCTCGTATCTCATCCGAGCCTGCATATCGCGGCTCTGTCTCAACGGCAATCGTAGCAGTGGAGAAACTACCGGCAAATTGGTCCGCGATTAACTCAAACGTCTTCACCACTTCTACATCCTCTGGCAACCAATCCTTCTGTGACGTCCCGGCTGTTTCCATCGATGACGCTTGATAACCCATGAAAATGGTGAATATAAAAAATACAGCCAGAACCACGAGTGCATGATGCACCACGAAACCCGCATACTTCTCCAGAGGTCCTTTTCCCAATTTACTTAATTTATCTTTCATTCAACTCCCTTACCTATCCATTTTTGTAGCCATGCAGCTAATTTCCTCGCTCCTATCCTCTCTTCAAACACGATATAGCATGGATTTACCACTGCAGCAGCGAGCCAGCAGAAGATTATACCCATTGCCAGCGTCTGCCCCAAGTGCTGAATCATTGGCATCACGGATAGTGTGAGCGCGAAGAAAGCCGCAGTTGTGGTCGCCGCAGAACCAAACGTTGATGCGCCAATATTGGTTACCGCAATTCTCAATGCATCTCTCGTTGTACTACCCTGATTTCTCTCTTCATAATATCTTGATACCATGAATATTCCGTACTCGACGCCTAAACCGATGATTACCGCACCTATCATCACCGTGCTGATTGATACCGGTATGCCGAGGAATCCCATAGTCCCGAAAGTCCAGGTAATACCAAAAATCAGTGGCAGGAACACTAAAAAACCCTTCGTAAACGACCTCTCCAGCAATGCCAGCAGTCCAAAAATAATCACTGCAGCCACGAGTGTCGTGAATACCATATCCTCTCGCATCAGCCTTAACAGCTCTATTATCAACGGTGCCATTCCCGTTATCTTATACTCCACTCCAGCGGGTTTCGTAATTGCATCCACATCACTTTGTATTATATCTGTCACCTCTGTTACCTTATCCTCACTTAAGCCTGCGGAAATAGGCACCTGCACCAGCGTGATGCTGTAGTCGTGATTGAAGAAGTGCTCAGCACCTGGTACTGCCTTCAGAACCCGTTTCACACCTTCTATATCTGAAGGCACACCATGCTTGAAGAACATTGCAACCGACTGAACATCTCCCACTACTGAAGATTCATTCTCAAGCCTGTTCTGCAATTCCACCACGGACTTTATCACCCTCGGGTCCCTTATATCTCTCACCACGTTCCTCGCACCCGTATCGCGGTTCAGACATACAGCCACCACTAAAAACTCCTCACCTTTGAACTTGCTCGCTATTTTATCCTGTAACACGAACACAGGTAGGTCCTCTGGCATCTCCTTCTTGATGTTTCCCTGGAAATGCAAGCCCGTTACTCCATAGCCTAAGAACAGCGTTAATATCAGTGAAGCCACAATTATCTGTTTATAATGCCGGCATTGAAACGCAGCTAACTTTGTCAATGCTCGTTCCAGGCTTATCTTCTCTTTTAGCGCCATTCCTCTTTATCCTTACCTACCTCGTTTAAAAACTCTTCCTTCTCAAAAGCAAAATGAATGCTACGAACAGCGCAAACAGGGCAAACAGTGCTTCAAATCCGTGAACCGAAAATCTGCCCGAACTCGAGGATGTGACTTCCAACTGGATTTGCTTATCAAAGACATACACATTGTCATCGCCTAAGTCACGGTCTCCACTGCATCGTATCTCTATACCCTGCGGATATTCTTTCCGCACTGCGTCCTTATCCACATCGAACTTCAGTATGCCTACGCCTTCCGCGCCGATTTTCAGGTTGCCCAGGTAATCACTCTTAACATCGTAGTCGAAAGGCACGTCCGCCTCGCCAGTAATCCTCACGCTCACCGATTCTGCCTCCTCTGAACCCACGTTCCTTATTCTCACGTGCAGTTTTACACCTTCATCGCCTGCGCTTATATTTGCGGGTTCCGTATAGAACGAAACAACCTCAAATTCAGGTTTCGGCTCCACCAGTATCTCCACAGAGCGCATCACCTCGTATTCGCCGCCTTTTGTATCCTTATATCTTATTTGCAGCGGTATGCTGTATGTGTTCGATTCTACGTTGTCAGCGATGTCAATATGGAATATCGCCTCGCCTTTTTCGCCTGAATTCAATCTGCCTATGTACGAGCGGTCTGTGCCAGACCACGAAGGTTTGAACTCTTCATTGCAAACCAATTTTGCCTCTACATCTTTTGCCGCGGCTTCTCCACTGTTCTCTATAAATGCTCTTATTTCTACGTCCTTATCTCCCGGTCTTATGTCCGTAGGGTCTGTGGTTACATCTCCAATGTTTATCACTCCTTTTCCTATTACGTTAAAAGAAATGCCTGATTGCGCTTCTATTGTGTCAGTAGCCACATACCCCTTTGTAGAGTTAAAATAGTACCCTCTCCACGAGCATGCTACTAAAATAGGATAAACACCATTAGGCGCTTCTTCTTTCACGTGCACCGTGATCTCCACTTCCTTCGAGCACCACGAATTCAGCGTATTTATGTGTACGACAGTGGGACCTATTAGCGATACGGTTTCTGTGCCCTGAAACGCCAATCTAATATCTCTTGCATCCATACCCCCATTGTTCTTCACCGTCACCGTCACTTCTTTCGTGTCACCGGGATGCAACTCCGTAGGCGTTACCTCTGTTATCGTAACAGAAGAGAAAGTCGCATCTGCCGGTGGTATAAACGACGGCACAAGCGAAAACATCATAAAAAGCGCTATGCCGACTGCGCATAGCGAAACCAACTTCCTTCCTTTACCTTTTTTACTCATTTCTTATTCCCTCCTTTATATTGCTATCTTCATCTCGATTCTCTTTGCCACTTCTTCCACGTTCTCTTCCTCTACGGGCATCGTATTTATATCGTTCATTATTTTGGAGAATAGGAGAACAGCAAGGTTCAGTTTCCTGTATTCGTGTAAGACTGCACTAAAAGTCTCTCTCACTTTTGCATCGCTGATTTTATCCCGATTCGTGGACAGTAATGCAATCATCGGCTTTATATTCTCTGCGAGAAATCGTTTCAGCAGTTCACCAAAGCTCTCCGTTAAAGAGGTATTAACAGAATAGCGGATTTCTCTTCCCTCTCTCTTCACTTCAATCATCGGTCCCCTTTTCAATACCTTCAAGCTTCGGCTGACCAATCCGCGGCTGTAGCCCGTGCCCGCTTCTATCTCGCGCTGCGTCACGGGGCATGACTTGAAGAGTAAGAAGCCCCAAACGCGCCCTACTGATTCCCCTATCCCCCATTGTTTCCCTATTTTCGCTAACGAGTCCAGCACTTCTTGCATCACTTCGCTCATCTTTTCTTCATCCCTTACTTTTACTTTTTACTATAATATAAAAGTACAGTATATAAATAAAAGCTCCCA
>JAODGL010000137.1:7130-12617 GCA_025464585.1 Methanosarcinales archaeon | reverse complement strand
GTCATCTTCGCCATAGTAAACGATTCCTCGCTATCTAAAGCAGAGCCACGCATTGAAACGAAATTCATCGGTACAATGAGCGACAAAGTCCCTTTCAAATCTTCTACCAGTTCTATGCTTTTGATTACATCATCTACTGTTTCACCCGGAAGACCGTTTATCATTGTTGCTGCGTTAAACCAGTTATTGTCATCGAGGATCCCGAAAGCCTGTACAACGATCTCCTGCCATTTCTCCGCGGGTGACGGTAATGCTTTGCCTCGCATGTGTTTCGCAATCAGTCTTGGACTCCCGGTTTCTATTCCTGTTTGCGCACCCAGCCAATCCTGGTCGAGCATCGCATAACATAACTCAGAAACCGCCTTTAGAAGACCTGGATTATGATACACCGTGGCGAGAGCTACATGGCTGGCACCAATGCTCTTAATTCCTTCTACGGAGGCAACACGCCTGAAGAGCTCCAGAACTCGCTCATCATCCGGCGCTATCCCTTTAGCGCCATAACGCAGGACATCTTCGGAATGCAGGCAGATAGAACGCTGACCCGCTTCTACATTTGTCTTCACATCTCTTGCAATATGCTCGACAGATTTGAAGCGAAGCCTCTGCATGCCTGGCGTGCAAAAAGAGCAGCCTCTTCCACATCCTCTGGCTATCTCAACCAGACCGTGGATTGTGGCACCCTGGATGGCAGGTATCTCATCTACCTTTGGCTCTTTTCCATTTATTATCCTCGATGGCAGTTTCTCACCCTCAAGTATTGACTTAAACATTTCAGGCACGGTGAGTTCACCCTCGCCAAGATGGACATAATCAATATTCAGTTTGTCCATAATCACTTCATCCGCCAACTGCCATGCCGCTTTACCTCCTGCCACGACTATCTTCTCTTTCATCACCGGTTTCTTCATTAATTCAAAGAACTTTACACGGTTGTACGGAGGTCCGGTATTGAGCATATCAACGAACTCCGAAGTAGGTGGATTAATACCCAGGAAATCGTGCCCGCTAACGCCTATTATCTCCGTCCTGCTACCTGCCATGCGCTCCAAATCTCGTGGATGCACAACCGCGACTTCATCCTCACCAAACACCGCGGCTAATGACGCTTCTATAACCCTGAGTCCAAAATCGGCATACACCGCTCTACCGTTCTCCCTCGGCACTGGCGGTGACCAAACGTTGAAATAAAACCAATCAGGGATAATACCCTGCGGCATGCAGGTCGAGAACCCTACAAATATCCCCCATCTATACTTACTCATCATCGTCTCATCCGCAGTGAGCACGATTTTAGGGGTTTCATTTTTCAGCAAAGCCTTATTGCCCATCTTTATTCCTCCCCCTTATCCGCTGCGCTTTCAACCCTTCTTAGATAGGCGATGGCACGCTCAACTTTCTCCCTGAGATGTTCAAGGTCTTTTATTCCCTCGAGGTCTGCACCAAGCTGGTTTAGATACCCCTTAACCTTCTCTCTTTCTGCTTTTATCCGCTCTACGAAATTCACGTTTGCTACGTACAGGTTCCTTCTGACCCTTCTGACGCGCTCTACCAGACCCATCCTCATAAGCGTATTGAGATAGTTTATGGTGGAAGAATAGGCGTAGTTGGTTCTTTCACCTATCTCCTCCGCAGATAGCGGCTCACGAGATGCGATGAGCACTGCGTAGATGGTACTGCAGCCTTCTGCAAAGCCCCAGTTCATCATCAGCGCTTTCACACGCCTGATTGCGCGGTCCACGGGCGTCTCATGCTCAGTGGACTTTATCTTCTTTAATTCTATCATAATTATTATAAATATTGTATTTAATATAAATAAAACTTTTCTATTCACAGAAAAGTTTCAGTTGGTTAGAGGAGAAAAAAATGGAAGAAAAAGAGAGTGAGGTAACAAAAGCTGTTAGAGAAGCGGTGGTGAAAGCGGTTGAAAAAGGAGAAGACATAAAAGAGAAGGTAGTTGAGATTTCCAGGGATGCCGTTAAGAAGGCGTTGGAGGGAGCCGAAGTTACGAGCGAGAAAGTGGAATCTACGGCTAAAGACGTAATGAAAGGTGCGATCGAAGGCGCACGGAAAGCGGAAGAGGGGGCTGTTGAGGTCACCAAAGGGGCTGCTGAGGGTATAATCGAGGGAACGAAGCAGGCAGGTGCCAAAGCCGCTGACCTTGCGGAACATGCCGCAGAAGCAGCTCTGGACGCCGCGAAAGAAGCGGGTGATAAAGCAGTGGATGTGGTGAAAGGAGTCGTAAAAGGTTTTCTTGGAGCAGTCAAAGAGGTCTTAGAGAAGAAGAAAGAATGAGAAAATGGATATGGAACTGGAAAGAGAAGAGGTACTGAGTGCGATTCACCACTGTGTGAAATGCAAGCTATGCAGTATCGCGAGTTTCCATCCGCGGGAGGAGTGGTTGCCGTTATGCCCCAGTGGACAGTTTTATGGTTATCAAGCATTTTACGCACCGGGCAAGATGGAGATTTTCCGGGCAATATTAGAAGGCGAGATAACAGAACCTTCTGAGGGGCTATTGAATGCGGTCTATGCCTGTACGGTATGTGGCGCGTGTTATGAGAAATGCAAGCAGATAACAAGTGTGGAGCTGGGGGCTCCCGACCTGTTTGAAGCGATGCGGCACGAACTGGCAAGTAAAGGCTGGATTCTCGACGTGCATAAGAACATTGTGGAAAAGATAAAAGAAACGAGGAATGCGTATGGCGAAAAGTACGAATACAAAACGAAATCATCTGATGAGAATGCGGACATTCTCTATTATATTGGTTGTACCGCCCGGTATAGAGTGCCGGAGATTGCAGATGCCATGCTTGGAATCTTCGATAAAATAGGGATAAAATACCAGGTAATGGATGAGGAATGGTGTTGTGGCTCGGTATTGATCAGAACAGGTCAGGTAGAAGCGGCGAAGGAACTTGTGGCACACAACGTTGAAGAGATAAAGCGAAGCGGCGCAAAGACCATTGTTTTTACTTGTCCCGGCTGTCTGAAGACGTTCGAGAAGAATTATCCTGATATGGGTGTCGAATTAGTGCATTCCACGCAGTTCCTGTTACGACAGCGAAATATGAACCTGAAGAAGGAGGATTTAAAAGCGGCTTATCACGACCCATGCCATTTAGGCAGAGATTTGGGCATATATGAAGAGCCAAGAGCAGTTCTGAGCGAAGTAGCAGATATAAAAGTGATGAAGCGCGAAAAGGAGCAAGCGTGGTGTTGCGGCTCTGGTGGCGGTGTGAAGTCGGCATTCGATGACTTTGCATTATGGAGCGCTACCGAACGGCTGAAAGAGGCGAAAGAAGCGGGTGCCGAAGCTCTTGTAAGCGCATGCCCGTTCTGTAAAAGGAATTTGAAGGAAGCTGCGGAGAAAGAAGAAATAAAAGTGTATGATGTTGTGGAGCTTGTAAATAGGTGCTTAGAGGGGTGATTAAGATGGATGAAATGGTTTCAAGATTAGTAAAGGAGCTACAGGCGATAGTAGGAGAAGAGAATGCGACTGACGACCGTGCAATATGCACATCATATTCGAGAGACCAGCACTGGCACTTTGTGCCCGCAAAGAACCCGGCTTGTGTCGTGCGACCTGCGAACAAAGAGGAAGTGAGGAAGGTTTTGATGCTTGCAAATACGCATAAAATACCGGTGATTCCGTATAGCACAGGAATAAACGTGCGTGGCTTGACTATCCCGGTTCATGACGGTAGCATTTTATTAGACCTCTCACGGATGAACCGCATCCTGGAGATAAACCCCGAGATGAAGACTGCGACCATAGAGCCGGGTGTGACGTTTGGGATGTTACTGGAACAGACACGAAAGTACAAGTTGCGACCTGCATTCCCAGATGCACCGCTTACCGTGAGCGTACTGGTAAATTATTATTTACGCGGAATCTATCAAACAGCAGCTACGGACGGACACGACCACACGATCTCGTATGAGATGATTCTGCCGAACGGCGAGACGTTAAAAACAGGTTCAAGAGCGCTTTCCCGGATGCCTTATTTCCGGTACGGCGTGGGTCCGGACTTTGCGGGTATGTTCTGCGCACATCCCGGCACGTGCGGTGTGGTGACCGAATTAACGGCAAAGCTGTACCGGCTGTATGACAACAGGAAAGAGTACTTCATTGGTTTTGACGATGTCGCTACGCCGACGGAACTCATTTACAATTTGATGAACGATGAATTAGCGGCGAGTATCAGGTTGGTGGATAACCAGAGCTGGTTGAAAGGCATCTTCGGCACTTTTGATTATCCTTACGAGGAACTGCCGAAGTTCGTCTTGTGTGTGCTGGTAGAAGGCGTGGACGGTGTTTTCGAGGCGAAAGATACGCTGGTCCGTGCGTACATGAAAGAATGTGGCGGGGAGGTACTGGATTTACCGGCTGAGTTCGCAACTACATTCGAGCATGAGAGCCTGGGCGGTGCGGAAAAGAGCTGTATGGTATTCGGCATAAAAGGTAGAGGGAATTACCATTGCATCGGGCTGTACGGACCGTTGACGCTGGCTGCGAAATACTATGAAGTGCACGAGCGCACGGCGCTGGAGGTTGGGATACCTAAGGACCACGTTCATTTCTATCTCGACCCGATATACAGTTTTCACGGGCAGCTCTGTTATTTTGAACTCGATGTATTTTATGATGGAAGTGACCCCGGATTCGGCGCGAAACTGAGGAATTATAATGAGAGGCAGTTCCACAAGTTGTTAGACCTGGGAATCTATGGTTGGTTCAGACCTTATGCGGGAATAATAGAGCCGACAGTGGAAAGAATAGGGTATCTTGCTGAAGTCTGGAAGAAGTTCCTCCGGGTTCTGGACCCGAATGAGATAATGAACAGGGGGAAGCTATTCTGAAAAACTATGATGTGGATCTGACTTAACACGATTTCTTAAATTCAATATCTCTCCTTTTTCATTCCTCTAACTTCTTCATGTAGCTGATTTTTCAGCATTTATTCCTCCATAGTTTGATTATACGATTTGAATTAAAACAATTAAAAATAGAAAAAACATTTATGAGATGAAAAAGGGAGGCGATAGAAAATACAGGTGGCATCCTGAAGAGAAATACTGGAGTGTTCCGCATTCAGAAATTGAAAAGCTTCTGAAGTGTCAAACGAAGAAGATATAAGAGATTATCTGTATCATCTGGCGAATGATAAGGAGGCTTCCACATCCACTTTGAACACGGCAATCAATGCAGTGAAGTAAGTAATAAGGATATAGGCAAGATAAAAAGTCTGCTGGATAACTTAAGAATTAGAAATTAAAAATAGGTTAAAAGAAATTCAAGAAAGAAGATTTAAAATTCTTGAAAAAATCGATAAAGCCTATGCAGCAGGATTTCGACAGATTTATAAACAGAGAAATTCTTTATGTATAATAAAATTATGAGGTCGATTTGTGGGACAGCCTCTTACCTTTAATAAAAAGATAATAATATTAGGTGCGGATAAAAATGCCAAAAGCCACGAATCT
>JAODGL010000137.1:0-6994 GCA_025464585.1 Methanosarcinales archaeon | reverse complement strand
AAAGAAGATTTCAGGGATTTCATGATGCGTATTACAAAGGTTTCTGAGGAAGATGTCACGAGATACCACGAAATGGGGATATCTTTCTCGAAATTTTTGCTCTTAAAATTGGGTAGAGAAGCGAAGACAAGGGAATATATTAGGAAAGAGCTTGAGACAAAAATAAGTGACCTCATTCAGAGGCTTAACTGGCTTGTAATAGAAGTAGAAGACAAAACAACCAAAAGGGCGATGGTAATTGTTGATGACCTCGATAAACTTGCTCGAGGGCAACAAGCTGAAGAATTCTTCTATAAAAATTATGGATTGCTTACACAGCCAAACTGCTTTGTCATCTATACTTTCCCCATCCCTCTGACTTTCAATCCGTATTACCAGAATGTAAGGCATGCGTTTGATGGTGATTTTATCCTTCCCCAACTTCCGGTGAAAAGTAGGGATGGAAATAGGATAAACGAAGAAAACTTAGATTTCTACCGACAAATAGTGGATAGGAGGATGGATTTGGGCTTGATAGAGGAAGAAGCTTTGAAGGAGGCGATATTATCCACAGGAAAAACTTCTGAATTCATTCATGTTATGGAGGATGCAACAATAAAAGCTTACAGGAATGAAAAAGGGAGGATAACAAAAGAAGAAGTGAGAAAAGTGCTGGAGAAATTGAGGAGAGCGTATGACCAAACACTCACAGAGGCGCATAAGGCAAGGCTTCTGGAGATTTATGATAAAAAGGAGGCAAGGGATAGAGATATAAGCGATTCAATAAGCCGTGATTTGCTCTTCAGTTTAATTGCAGTGCAATATGAGGATGAAGAAGGGAGATGGTGTGACGTAAATCCAGTATTAATGCCGTTATTGGAGAGATGGAAGAAAGCGGAATAGAGGATGTAGAGGAAATAGACACAATATTAACAGAGCTTGAGATTTCAAAAGGTAGAGGGAACTTGATACTGTGCGTGGTTAATTCCCCCGCTTATAGAGATAGAATTATCCAGACTCTGCGAAGGAGATTTTTATCAAAATTGATTTATGTAGAAAATGGTGAGCAGATTATTCACAATTTGAAAGAGCGGGATTTTCATGGCGCGGATATTTTAATCTGGATAATGCCCGAAGAGCCGACAGAAGATTTACTTAGCACATTAAACAATTTCAGAGAGTTGTTCTATGAAGCGAAGATACCCAATCTGGTGTTTTACAACCAAGCTTTTTCTGAAAGCGTGATAAGAAATGCACCGGACTTCTGGCGGTATAGAGGGAACTATTACGAATTGAAAGAAACAGAAAAAGGAATGGCTTTTGAGGCGCTTGAAACATTAGCCACTCCTTTCTCTTATCAAGACAAAGAGGACTTGCTGAGAAGGAAGCGGATAAATGAATATCTTATTGAAAAGGTCAGAGATAAAAAAGAAAAAGCTAACATTTTGGGCGAATTGGGTGTGATATTCTATTATTTGGGAGAACTTGACAAAGCTTTGGAATACCATGCGAAAGCTTTAAAACTGACTGAGGAATTGGGAATAAAAGAGGGATTTGCAAAAAATTACAGGAATATGGGTGTTGTCTACCGAACCAAAGGGGAAAATGAGAAAGCTTTGGAATATTTCGAGAAGGCATTGAAATTGGATGAAGAATTAGGATTAAAGGAAGAGATTGCAGCGGATTATGGAAATATAGGCGTTTCCTACAACGTCAAAGGAGAGCCTTATAAGGCTTTGGAATATTTTGAGAAAGCTTTGAAACTGGAAGAAGAATTGAGTAGAAAAGAAGGAATAGCTGCAAATTATGGGAACATTGGTATCGTTTACAGAGTCGAAGGAGAAGTTAACAAAGCCTTGGAATATTTTGAGAAAGCTTTGAAACTGAGTGAAGAGTTAAAAAGTAAATATTGGATGGCTAATCAGTTAGGAAATATTGGCAATATCTATCGGGACAAAGGAGAACTCGATAAGGCGTTAGACTATTATGAGAAGGCTCTGAAACTGGAAGAAGAATTGGGTAGAAAAGAAGGAATGGCATTAGCTTACGGAAACATCGGCATTGTCCATTGGAAAAAAGGAGAGTCTAAAACTGCTCTTAATTATCTTAATAAAGCTTTGGAATTGAATGAGGCTTTGGGAAAAAAGAAAGGAATCGCCTCAAATTACGTAAACATCGGTAATGTTTACCTAGTCAAAAGAGAACTCAAAAAGGCTTTGGAATATTATGAGAAAGCGTTAAAAATTTTTAAAGAGGAGGGAAGTAAAATAGGTCTTGCTTCGACTTTAATGAACATTGGAGATGTATATTGGTTTAAATTAGATGGAAAAAGAGCCCTAGATTATTATTATGAGGCAAAAGACTTTGCATATGGGTCTCATCTTTATGAATCTATTAAGAGCAAGATAAGAAGGTTGGAGGAAATGGGGTCTTTATTTGATCTACTTTAGGTGGTAAATAAACATTTAACATAAGGCTAAAAAGATTAGAGTAGTAGTAAAAAGCCAAACAAATCGAACAAAACCAAAATGCAAAAAGAATATAAACAATGCATAGTAATCAGAGAAGATTTAAAGTTGTCAAAGGGTAAAGCAGCAGCGCAAGCCGCTCATGCCTCGCTATTAAGCTACGAAGTTGCTGCGCCGCGGGATAGGAAGAGATGGAAGGAGCAAGGACAGAAGAAGGTCGTGCTGAAGGTGAATAGCCTTGATGAGATATACAAATTAGAAGAAGAAGCGAAGATGCTCAGACTACCTTTTGCTATCGTAGAAGATGCAGGACTGACGGAAATACCGCCGGGAACGGTGACTGCAATAGGAATAGGACCTGCAAATGCAGAAGAAGTGGATAAGGTTACGAAGCATCTGGAGCTACTTAAATGAAGCTGTATCGGCTCATTGCTTCTGAGGAAGGACCAACGAAACTGTTTGTCGGTGGTCTGCATGGAAAAGAAGGCTTGTACACAGCACCCATTCTTGAACGGTTGGCAAACGAATCGGTGTGCACTGGAAAAGCGATAATCGTTCCCAGTCTTGTTAAGCAGAGCAAATACGTGGATGTTTTATCCAGAGAATACTACCAGAGCAAAGAAGGCATGAAATTGGTTCGCCTCATCCAAAAGTACAAACCTCACTTCTATTTCGAGCTGCACGCTTATAGCGAGCAGTCGTATTCCGGACTAACCGACCCAGAGCGAGAGCTCAGAATAGGAGTTCCTCCTTTTGTTGACCTCGGAAACGGAATTCTCCTGGGTTCTATCGCACCTATGCTAAGGAGTAAGTTCAGCGAGAGTGATTTTTGCATGACCATAGAGGTTCCAAATTGGAAAAGCGAGGATGAAGAAGTTAAAGCGGAAGTTTTACAGATTTTGAAGCTTGCTTTAAGTAAAACAAAGTGCGAGGAGGTGATGCTCGAACTAAGAATGAAGTATCCAGTACAAATAAAAAAGGCGGAGGAGCTGTTCCGACAATACTATCGTAACAGGTTGAAACCGTTTTGAGATTAATAGAAAATAAATTATAGACACCGATTAACACCGATGATAAGCGTGGAACGTTAGCGAGATGGAAAAAAATAGAGAGGAAATAACGTACAGACCAATAGGAATAATACGCACGGGATTCCAGGATAAAAAGGATACGCCAATTCAAGGCGTATTCGCAAAAGACGCAAAGGGAGAGGTAGAGATATTTCAGGAATATGCTGATGGACTCAAGGATATAGAAGGCTTCTCGCATCTTATCCTTATTTACCATTTTCACCTCGCCGATAATTATTCATTGATTTCAAAACCCTTTTTAGAAGACGAGCAGCACGGAATCTTTTCAATACGACATTTCAAACGACCCAATCCCATCGGGTTGTCGGTCGTGAGGTTGGAGAGCGTGAGAGGGAACAAACTGGAAATCAGCGAGGTGGACATCATAGACGGGACACCCCTTCTCGATATAAAACCGTTTGTGCCACAGTTTGACCATAGGGCTAATGCAAAGAGCGGATGGCTCAGTAATCCACATTTAGACATGGTTAAGGGCGAATCAGGCAAGCATAGACCTGAATAGGAACTATCCAGTTTGTTTCTCGCTGCTTTTATCCCGATTCAGATTATTTGCGTTGTTACACACACCACGCTGCCCGCGCTCAACACCTAATCCAGCCGGGAAGCAACTGTCATCGTCAAATCCTCTATTTCAAAATCATCCACCCTTTCCATTCCTTTTTCTTTTGCGCAGTCAAGATGTATCCAGCATTTTGGACATGCCACAATTAGCCTGGATGCACCTGTCTGCTTAGCCTCAATCAACCTTTCAATTTGCATCTCCCTCGCTACCGCGCCACAGGTTAACAGCGCACTTACACCACAGCATGGTGCTCGGTCCTTATTATGCGCCATTTCTTTTATATTTACGCCCGGAATACTCTTTAAAACCTCTCTTGGCTCTTCATACAGCCCAAGATGCCTTAATCTACATGGGTCGTGATAGGTAATAATCTGCTCTTTACCGTCACAAAATTTCAATTTTTTATCCTTTAAGATTAAGAATTCAGAGATATGCATGACTTCAAATCCTAATCCTAAACCACCCAAAAATCGCCGGTAGTCTATATCAAACGTTCTGAGACATTCTGCGCATGTAAAAACAACCGTTTTCGCTCCGCTTTCTCTTATCGCCTCTATATTCGCGTGCATCAACGCTTTGAATTTCTTCTCCTCCCCTGCCCAGAGTAAATCGTGACCACAGCATTTCTCCTCTTTACTCACTGCCGGGACAATCCCAACAGAATTGAGTATCTTCACTGCACTCCGTGCTATTTCAAGCAGCCTCAAATTTTCCCGCTCGCTATACACGCGGTCAAGATAAGAAAGGCAACCCGAGAAATAGTAAACCTCTCCTTTATCCGCAACTTTCAGTTCCTCTTCTCCATCGAGCCACCTCAGCCTGTTGTTATCACGGGCATCGCATACTTCTTCAGTAGCCAGTAGCCCGGCTTCAAAGAAGTGCGGCACGAGGTGTTTGGTTAGTGCTAAGCTTCTCACACCTTGAATAAAACGCAGAAAATCCACTCCATAAGGACAAATCGCATTGCATATACCGCAGGTCGTGCACATCCAGATTTCTTCACTTAACACTAATTTCTCTGCATCTTCCATCAATGCCCTGCCTGAAAGGCGTCTTGGAGAGAATCCTGGATTTATTGCCGTTACAGGACATGAAGCCGTGCACATCCCACATTCTGCGCATTTATTTACACCCGTAACGTAAGTTAGCCTATCTATAAAATCACCTGCGTCTATCTCCTCTTCGGTCTCTGCTGACACTGTCATAGCTGGAAGTGTCAAAAGACAGCTTCTGCACTTGAGACATCTTTTCGCTTCCTCAATCGCGGCAGTAGCCGAAAAACCGATGTTTATCTCCTCGAAACTCTTTAGCCTCGCTTCTACACCAATTCTTGCGAGCTCCATTCTTCTGCTCTTGCTTATTAACCCTCGAGCTTCCTCTTCCTCTAACTCTTCTTTTATGTATTCTGCCCCTTCAGGCGACACAACCGGAATTTTTAGCGAAAATCTGCCTTCTCTTAAGTCTGCACCTCTTAAGTATCTATCAATGGATTCCGCAGCCTCGTTACCATCTGCAATGGCGTCAACCGCAAATGCAGCGCTACGGACACAGTCGCCACCTGCAAATATCCCGTCCTCTGTGGTGATACAAAACTCATCCGCTTTTATCACTCTCCCTTTTATCGTCTCAACTCCACTGCCCTCAAGAAATCCCAAATCCGACGCCTGACCTACCGCAGGTATCACCGTATCTACGTCTATCAAAAATTCCGAGCCTTTGATTGGGACTGGACGCCTCCTCCCTGATTCATCTGGCGCTCCTAATTTCATCTTTATAAGTTCTATTTTTTCTACTCTGCTTGCGCCCAGAACCCGCGTTGGATTGGCTAAGAACATGAATTTCACTCCTTCTTCTTCTGCTTCTTTTATTTCATCCTCACGCGCGGGCATCTCCTCTCTTGACCTTCTATAAATGACGGTAACGTCAGAACCCAGTCGAATTGCGCATCTCGCAACGTCTATCGCTACATTTCCACCGCCCACAACCGCCACTTTCTTCCCTATTTTTACCGCTCTCTCTTGACTAAGGTTAAAATCACGAAGAAAATCAACACCATGCATGACACCATCCAAATCCTCTCCTTCCACTCCGAGTTTCCTGCTCTCGTGTGCACCAACCGCAATAAATATTGCATCGTACTCGCTGCGAATCTGTCCGAATTTCTCCTTATCTATCTCAACTCCAGTCTCTATCTCTATTCCTATTCCCTTAATAGCGTCAATTTCTCTTTTTAATACTTCTTTTGGCAGTCTATACGAGGGAATACCAACGAAAAGCATTCCTCCCTCTACCGGCAATTTATCAAATACCCGAACCGCATATCCTCTGCTTGCCAACCGATACGCCGCTGTCAGTCCCGCGGGACCCGCACCAATAACCGCAACTTTTTTAGCTTTCGCTTCACGCTTCTTTAGAGCTTCTCTCTGTTCTCTATCCTTTTCTTTTCCACAATCGCCAACGAATCGTTTTAATGCTGCGATGGCAATGGGGTCGTCAAAAAAGCCTCGCTTACAAATATCCTCACAGGGATGGTGGCAGATTCGTCCAATAGAAGCAGGAAAAGGTACTTTTTCTCTTATTAGCAAATACGCTTCTTCATACCTGCCTTCTTCTATCAGTTTGATATATCCTTGAACGTCACAACCTGCGGGACAAGCTAAAATGCATCCCGGTACTTCCCGGTCTATCCCAAAGCCTTCTTCAGAATGTAAATACTTCTTAAACCATGCGTAACGTTCTAGGTCCATTTTATTTTCCTCTTTTTTATTATATTATCAGATTTTCTAAAAAAGAGCTTTATTGTTTATATATGGGTAAAGAAGGAACTTCCTGAGGATTATTCATTCTGTAGTTATATTTATTATCGAGGAAAAAGAAGCGGAGGTAGAAAGAAT
>JAODGL010000076.1:1480-2563 GCA_025464585.1 Methanosarcinales archaeon | reverse complement strand
ATTCTTCACTTCCCTATCCACCGCGTCATATATCGCCAGATACGAATCTATAACTGGATTCTTCAAACTGCACAGCCACTTCTTTCCTTCTTCCATGAAAATACCTGCGCCATCTGGATATTTTATGTTCTTCCTCCGCAATTCTGTCTTTATTCTCCCTTCTTTCACCAATTCTCCCTCTTTTGTACATACCTTGGTCTGACAAAAACTTTTGTGCAGATCAACCCCTGCGTATATCATTTTGGAATTTGTTTAGAATTTAGAGTTTAGTGCTTAGAATTTATACCTCAAGATATTGAGCAATTACTATTTTTGAAAATGAGAGAGAGAGAAAAATAGAAAAGTTCTTATTTGAGAAGTGAAAAACACCAAATAGAGCATATAAATGAACGGGGATAAAAGAAGAAAGAAGAAGGAAAAAGCAGCCGAATCCGCGGCTTCTTTGATAACGGATGGTATGGTCGTGGGTCTTGGTTCGGGTTCTACGGCAGAGTTTGTGATAAGGAGGATAGGAGAGAGGATAGAGGAGGAAGGGCTCGAACTTTTGGGCGTTCCTACTTCGCTTAGAACCGAGATGTTGGCAATAGAATGTGGAATTCCCATTACCTCTCTTTCGGAGCATCCATCACTGCACATCTGCATAGACGGTGCAGACCAGGTAGATTCTCAACTGAATTTAATCAAAGGTGGCTGGGGCTCGCATACAAGGGAGAAAATAGTGTCTTACGCAACGAAAAAGCTTGTTATCTGTGTTGAAGAGGAGAAGATGGAGGAAATGCTGAATAAGCCTGTTCCTTTAGAAGTGTTACCTTACGCGGTGAAAATAGTGGAGAGGCAAGTGAAGGAACTTGGTGGTGTGTCTGTTTTAAGGGCAGAAGGGAACAGAGGAGGATATTTCGTAACGGAGAACGGGAATCTAATAATAGATGCGGATTTTGGCATTATAAAGAATCCTGATGCGATGAGCATTGCTCTTTCGTCTGTTGTCGGCTGTATCGAGCATGGGATATTTACGAATGCTACTGAGGTGCATGTGGGGGATGAAAAAGGAGTTAAGGTGTTTAAAAAATGATTAAAATCAGA
>JAODGL010000076.1:0-1455 GCA_025464585.1 Methanosarcinales archaeon | reverse complement strand
CTTGTAAAGGAGGTTTGAGAAAGATGAAATTGTTGGTAAGTCCGAAGGATGTGGAGGAAGCGAAGGCGGTGATACGTGGAAATGCGGATATTATAGACGTGAAGAATCCGAAAGAGGGTTCTCTGGGTGCTAATTTCCCGTGGATTATAAAGTCAATACGGGAATTGGTGGAGAAGGAGAAAGGAAATGGGACGAAGATGAGCGCTGCGATAGGGGATTTCAATTATAAGCCAGGAACTGCTTCTTTAGCCGCGTTAGGTGCGGCTGCCGCGGGTGCAGAATACATAAAAGTGGGGTTGTTCAAAATAAAAACGAAGGAAGAGGCGATAGATTTGCTTTCCGGAGTCGTTAAAGCAGTAAAGGATTTCGATCCGACCAAGAAAGTCGTTTCCGCTTTCTATGCCGATTATAAACGAATAAATTCGATTTCGCCTTTTGAAATTGCAGCGATAGGGAAAGAAGTGGATATAGACGTGGCGATGGTGGATACCGGAGTAAAGGACGGGAAGACAACGCTGGAGTTTTTGAATGAAGAGGAACTTAGGAGGTTTGTTTCAGAATCGAGAGCGCTCGGGCTGGAGACTGCTCTTGCAGGCTCGCTAAAATTTGAAGATGTTCCCACAATAAAGAGGATAGAACCTGATATAATAGGTGTTAGGGGAATGGTATGTGGTGGTAACAGAGAAGACAGCGTAAGGGCGGTGTTGGTGAGTGACTTGAAGCGGATGGTTGCGGAATAACAGACCCTTATGGGAGAGTTGAAACACATGCTCGAGTGGGTGGATACTGCCGCGGGTTCAAAAGAATGTCACAGTACCATAAAGAAGATACGTGGATGCCATAATAGCTCCTGGATTCGATGCCTGAATAATCGTATCCGCGGGATTTCCTGAGGTTGAGCCTTTTCAAGCATTACGTGTTGGGCGGGGAGTATCGCAATGCGCAGTTGAAAACGCGCTTCTATCTCGAGAACCGATAAGAAAATATTGACTCCGTGGAACACCTACCCGAATCTCCTCATATACCTCCTCTCCACATACTTCTTCACACGATATGCAAAAGGTTTAAATATAATTCTACCGTAATACATCACTGCTTTATCATCACCGAGAGATATAAAAGCTCTTGGCTTCTGTATCGTGTTCTTTGGTCTGTATCGCCTTAATTTTTTCCCTTTTTCAGTGTACTGAGAAGAAAGGGTTTTTATCATTCTGATTATATTCTCCGCAGCTACCCTACCCTGTCGTTCCGCCTCCTCTACATTCTGACATGAACGAACACCTTCATCTTCGAAATATACGGTATCCCCAACTGCAAATACATTCGTCATGCCTTCCACACGAAGATAAGGGTCCACTTTTAGCCAGCCCTTCTTCTTCGGGAGCTTGAGTTTCTCCAGAAGATTGTTTGATTTTATCCCCGCTGTCCAGATAATAATATCATAATGAAGTTTAC
>JAODGL010000188.1 GCA_025464585.1 Methanosarcinales archaeon | reverse complement strand
GAGTATGCAAAATTAGCAATTAAGAAGTATGGGTTCATTAAAGGTACATATAAAACAGCTTGTCGCCTTAGTAAATGCAACCCCTATTATGCTAATAATCACCCTAATCGTCCATATGTAGATTTCCCTTAATGATAAAAAATAAAGGATGAACTAAAAATGAAATGCCCAAGTTGTCATGGTAAGGGCATTGTCAAATGCCCTACTTGTGGAGGAAGCGGAATTGTATCGGGCTTTCTTATCCCAACGGGTAAATGTAGTAACTGTGGAGGGGCGGGGGAAGTCAGGTGTCCCAATTGCAATGGTAAGGGATATATATGATTTCAACAAGGATGCACCCGATTTCAATCGGGTGTGGCGCGGACGGGGCTTTATATTTATATATTTATGAACCCATATAGTGTATTGATGATTAAATGAAAGAAAGCGTGGATGAAGATTTTATCTGGTTCGTTGGAAGCCCAAAAGAACTTGAAGAGTATAAAGGGAAGCATGTTGCAATTTGGAAAAGAAAAGTCATAGGTTTCGGGGACTCCGCGAAGGAAGCTTATGATAAGGCAAAAAAAGAATATCCCGTGTCTAATCCAACTTTAGCATTCATCCCAGAGGAAGAGGAGCTGATTTTACGGTTATGAGAGACTTGTTTTTCCCATACAAGCGTGTAACATCAAAAGTTTTTGGAGAAGTTAAGATACCCGTTATCAAGATATTGGAAATTGTGAAAAAGAGAAGAAGGAGCGGATTCGGAATTTATTCCGATTGTGGAGAGGTTTGGGTTGCTCGTTTTTTCTGGTGCATCTGCGTTCTCTGCGGTGAAAAAGAAGAGAAGCAAAGCGTGATGGCGTACCGATTGAAATGTCCAAGGACAGCAAATGGGGGTTTGTCACACTACATGTTCGGGGACTCGCCTGCTGACAAATTCGCATTTAAGATGATTACCGGGGATAAAGTGAAATACTTCCTCAAGGAAGATGTCTTGAATGGTCTCGAATACAAATACAGGCTGGGGAATAATGTATGGGCAAAATTAAAGAGACGATAGAAGGGATAAGGGCATTAGACGAAACAGCAATGGAAGCTGCAAGGGCACGACAGGATGCACTCACAAAACCACAGCGTAGTCTCGGCGTTCTGGAAGACATCTCGGTGAAGGTTGCAGGGATTACCCGGAATTTTAAGCCTGAGATAAAGGACAAGGTAATAATAACGATGGCTGGCGACCACGGCGTAGCAGATGAAGGCGTGAGTGCTTATCCAAAAGAGGTAACACCGCAAATGGTTTACAATTTCTTGAGCGGCGGTGCAGGGATAAACGTGCTCGCAAGACATATCGGTGCGAGCGTTGTTGTCGTGGATATGGGCGTGGCAGCGGATATTGAGGTCAAGCAAGCGAGTTCGAATTTCATTGACAAGAAAATCGCTTATGGAACTGCAAATATGACAAAAGGACCTGCAATGCGGTATGAAGATGCCGTGCACTCTATTGAAGCGGGAATAGAAGTTCTGGAGCAGGAGGTAGAGAAAGGCGTGGACATCGTTGGTGTGGGTGACATGGGAATAGGGAATACGACACCAAGCAGTGCTATCGTTGCGTTCATAACAGGAGAACCAGTGGAGAGTGTAACAGGACGCGGCACGGGTTTGGATAGCGAAGGGCTGAAGAGGAAGATAGAGCGGATAAAAAAGGCATTGGCGGTTAATAAGCCAAATAGAGCAGACGCGATAGACATATTAGCGAAAGTAGGTGGATTCGAGATAGGGGGAATGGCAGGTGTGATGCTCGCTGCCGGGGCTCACCGAATTCCTGTTGTCATAGATGGTTTCATTTCAGGCGCCGCAGCGCTTATCGCATACGAACTGAGTCCGAAGATACGTGATTATCTCATTGCATCGCATCTATCTGTCGAAGCCGGTCATCGAGCTATTTTAGACTGCATCGGAATCGAACCATTGTTCAATCTGAATATGCGACTTGGTGAAGGCACGGGTGCGGCACTCGGAATAAACCTCGTAGAAGCGTCCTGCAAGATTCTGCGAGAGATGGCTACGTTTGAAGAAGCAGGTGTCTCGGAGAAAGACCACGAGATTTCACGAGACTAACACGAGAAAAAGATGCAATATAAAATAGAATAGCCAATGAAAAACCAAATCCTATTATCAGTCCTTGGTTACAGCAGATGGAATTCGGAAAAAACGTTGCGCTTGGGGGTACGACGGTAAATTGCGACTCATCGGGCATGAAACAAAAGGGTTGATTAACATCGCCTTAGGCGAACAAAAATCGGACCTGGTAATAAAAAACGCGAACCTCGTGAATGTATATAGTGGCGAGATATACGAAACCGATATTGCAATCGCTAAAGGGATAGTAGCCGGATTAGGGAGATACGAAGGAAGAGAAGAAATAGAAGCGAAGGATAAATATGCAGTTCCAGGATTGATAGACGGGCATGCGCACATAGAAATGAGCATGCTTTCAGTAAGCGAGTTTGCAAGGGCGGTAGTGTCTCGTGGAACGACTGCCGTGGTGGCGGACCCGCATGAGATAGCCAATGTTCTGGGTGTCGGGGGTGTGAAAGCGCTTTTAGAAGAGTCAAAGGCAACGCTGCTAAAGGTATTTTGTATGGTTCCTTCTTGCGTGCCTTCTACCGACCCTTCTCTTGGACTTGAGACCCCGGGTGCTAAGATAGGGCATGAAGAGATAAAGAAGCTGATACCGATGGAGGAGGTGATAGGCTTGGCAGAAGTGATGGATTACGGCGGTGTTCTCGCGAAAGGGGATGAGGTATGGAAGAAAATAGAAGTTGCGACGGAGTTAAAAACTCCAATAGATGGGCATGCTCCTTTACTCAGCGGTAAAGAGTTAAACGCTTATGTCTTAAGTGGCATAGGCTCAGACCACGAGAGCGTATCTTATGAGGAAGCGCGGGAAAAACTCCGGCTGGGTTTGCGAGTGATGATAAGAGAAGGTTCAGAGGCAAAGAACTTGAAGAATATCGCTCCTTTGTTGAAATCCGTAGATACAAGGAATTGCATGCTTGTCACAGATGGCGACCGAACACCACTCGACTTAAAGGAGGAGGGTTATTTAGACTATGCCTTTAGAAGAGCAGTTGAAGAGGGCATAGACCCGGTGAAAGCGGTGCAGATGTGCACGATAAATCCAGCGCAATGGTTCAAACTGGACAATCTTTTAGGCTGTATTGCCCCGGGTAAAATTGCTGACATCGTGCTGTTGAACAATTTAGCGCGATTCGAGGTGGATAAAGTGTTGGTGAATGGCAATATTTTGACGGATTTTGCTCCTCGCTATAAATATGATTATCGTGATAGATACCCGCGATATGGAGAAAGCGTAAGGACAAAGCGTGTAAAGCCAGAGAATTTTGAGATAAAGTTGGAAAGAGCGAGAAAAGCGAGAATAATCGGTTTAATAGAAGGTTCACTCCAGACTGAGGAGTTCGTGGAGGAGATAAGTGGCATTGCTGTATCTCGTGACATATTGAAGATTGCCGTAGTGGAAAGGCATCATTATTCCGGCAATATTGGCTTGGGGTTC